>NC_022357.1:2872500-3130594 GCF_000297055.2 Sulfuricella denitrificans skB26
GTACCAGGTTGCGTCCGGCTGCCATGGCTATGCTGCCGGTGCCGGTCCGCACCAGCTTGCCGGAGGCCACGTTCAGATTACCCTTGCCGCTGCTATCAAGCACAAGCTTCGACTGGTTAGCCAGCAGATTCGCCGCGCTCATGTCCGCGCCGGAAACCAGACGGTAAAAGGCTGAAGCGCCGCTACCCAGTGTGGCAGTAGTCGCCGCACTACTGAAACCATCGCTCAGGTTGCTGTTGATATTCAGATCGCCGGCTGCCCGCATGGTCAGCATGACCGGCCTGCCGTCGGCATGCCAGCTCGACAGGTCCCAGTCGTTGACCAAAGCCAGGTCGCCGCTAGCACGCACTTCGATGCCGGCTCGCAGTTGCGCGTTGTTACCCAGCTGAGCCTCGACCGCAGCCGCATTGGCCATAAAGTTAGAGATCTCGGTTTTTACCGTATTGATGTTCAGCTTGCCGCTACCGGTGGTTGTGCCGACGGAACTGATGCCGTCATACACCTTGAACGCCTCAGCAATCACCTCCCTGGCACCACTGACCACTCCACTACCCAGCGTAATACCGACATTGTTGCCCTCAGTTCGCGGCGCGCGCAGCACGACCTGGCCGCCATCCGACGCAGCATTGCCGGAAGCGCCGCTAACGCCGATGTGCGCGTCATTCTCCACCTTCAGCGTGCCGGAAGCCGTAGACAGCTCAACCGTGCCGCCCTTGCCCGTTGTCCCATTTGCCTTCAGGCTACCGCCGTTATGCAGCGTCACATTGTCGCGCGCGGCTATCCGCAACTGACCGCCCTTGTCGCCGGAAGCATCGACCTGGCCGCTAATATCCACCTTGCCAGCATCCGCCGCCAGGCTGAACTGGCGGGCGTGTACGCTATCTCCGGCAGCGACTTCCACATCGCCCTGACGGATGCGGATATCGCGCTGCTCGTTAAATTTTCCGGCTTCCAGGACAGTATTCAACGCCGAGAAATTCGCCAAGGTTTTTGTATCCTGTGTATAGCTGCCCAGCCGTGCGCCGCTCGCCGCGCCGCCTTTCAGTTCGCCGGACAGCAATACCTGGCCATTGACCGCCGAAGCCTGAAGGGTGCCCGCATCGCCGCCATCTGCCGCGCCGGAAACATCCACAGTAGCGCCGTTCTGTACATCCACATTGCCGTTGGATGAAGCCAGCTTGATCTGGCCGCCAGGCGCAAACACATTCAAGCCGGCGAAGTTTTTGGCGACACCTGCGGCGCTGGTTTTAGAGCCGGCTGCCAGGGTCACGTTATCGTCGGCGCCGCTGCCGGTCGCAGACAAGCTGAGCAATCCCGCCGCCAGTTCGATATTGCCCTGGCTCACCACACGCTGACCGCTGATTGCCAGTTTCCCGCCGATGGGCGCCGCCTGGGCGGATGCGCCGGCGGTTGCGGGTTGGCTGATCTGCACCTTGCCGGTCGCCGTCCATTTCTGGTCCGATTTACTGTCGGCGGTGATGCGGGCTGCTTGCAGGTTGAGATCTCCGTCCACCAGCAATGCGCCTGTACCATGCCCGTTAACATCCCCGCCGGTGGCCAGGTTCATGCTGCCAAAACCACTGACATGCTGGTTGCCTTCGGCCAGGGTAATACCATGCAGACTCTGCAAGTTCAGCGCGCTTCCGGCCGCAGCCGCGACTTCCGCATTTGGCGTGCTGCTGTTATGCAGGGCTATATCGCCAGCCGCCAGGGTGGCCGAATTGCCGGCATTGCCAAATCCGCGCAGGCTGCCTGCATCCAACGCAAGGTGCTGAATGCTGGACTGACCGGTGCCCAACTCCAGGTTGCCGTAGAAATCGATGCTGCTGTAGCTCTTCAGGTAAAGCCCGGTCAGGCTACCCAGCTCGGCAAGTTTCGCGCCCGACAGGGCAAGACCACTCGTGCCCACCGGAGTGTCGCCCAGACTGATCCGTCCCGCTCCCAGGCTCAGGCTGCCGCCAGCCAGTTGCAGGTCGGCTTTGGATACCGTGTCGAGCGTGGCATCCAGCGTAATCGACGTGCCGGCAAGCAACACATTGCTGCCTACATCCAGGGTACCGGCTGCACGTTGCACGTTCTCGCGTTTTACCTCGACATGATCTCCGGCGGCCACGCGCAGCAATGCGCCGTCACCGTTACCGCCGCGCCCCACGATCAGATCTTGCGATGACCCGGCACTGCCGGCGCCTTCAATATCGCTGCCTGCGTTGACAGTGATTTTGTCCCTGGCGACCAGAATGATTTCCGGCGCCTTGAGCGCATGCTCCACACTGTTAGCAACCACCACATGATCGCTGTCTACATTGATTTCCACGCCGTCGGTCGCGGTCTTGCGAGTACCGCCCAGCAACACGCTTTCCGCGTTCAGCCGGGTCAGCGTAGTGGCATCGATACTGACATAGCCGACAGGGCCCGTATTGGTACCATCTCCGATAAACAGATTATTCACGTCGACGTCCACGATCGCGCCGCGTCCGCCATCATGGTTGGCCTTGAGCGGATCGCCTTGCAGGGCCAAGGTGTTGTGCGGCGCCAGCACCAGTTGGCCGGCATCCACCGGCAGGCGCGGCACAGCGGTTCCATTTAACTGGGCTTGCTGGGCAAAGAACTGGCTTGCGGTGCTTTGCTGGTATTCCGCTTCCTTCTTGATGTCCGCACCGGAGCGCAGCGCAAAACCGGATAACCGTGCCGCATCATTAAGCTGATCCGTGACAGTGCGATAACCCGCCACGATTTGCGTGCCGTCGGCCAGGTTAACCTTTTGCTGCGGCCGCATGTCGCGGTAGCCACTCACCGACTGCACCAGGAAAGCGCCCGGCAGCAGGGCATAGCGCGCCGGCAACAAAGTGTATATCCCGGCCGGCAAGCCATTGGCCGCGGAGAGATAGACGCTGTCGCCCGGTTTGAGGGAAGATCCCGCTGAATACTGGGTGTCGTAAGGCGCATAAGCCCCCTTCAGACCCGGCATTACGGCATAGCTATTGCTGCTATAACTAGCATCCAGTATATCCACCGAGCGACCGGGCGGACCGGGGATGAACTCGTAGGCGTACAGATCACCGCCGCCGGACAGATCCACCCTGGCGCCATTCTTGATGTTGATATCGTTACCATCGAGCGTGACGCGCTTTTCCGGTGGTGTGGTAATGGACAAATTGGTCGAACCGTCCAATGCATACTGCCAATCCTTGCCATTGGAGGTCATGCCGAAAGGAATCACCTGACCTTCCGCCGACACCGAAGTAATGCTAGCGCTGCCCAGAGTCAGACTGTTATCCGCCGACAGGACGATCTCCCCGAGCGGCGCCTTGAGCACGCCGTCCTGGACGATGTTCGGCGCGCTCAAGGTCAGCTTGCCGCCGGCGGCAAGCACCGGCGTATCGCTGCCATTGGCTGCAATATGCAGCGTGCCTGCGGGGTTGCCTGCAATGGCTATTTCGAACTCGCTCAGGGTGGTGGGATAAACCTGCCGCGCGCGCATTTCCAGATCGCCAGCGGTGCTGAACGAGCCGAGCAGAGCGCGGTTGGCATTATCCTGGTTCCACACACCTTTCAAGCGGATATCGCCACTGCTGGCCAATACAGTCTGGCCGAAACCATTGAGCGCCACCTTGCCTTCAAGGTCGATCCATTGCGCCGCGACGTTCAAGCGGGCGGAGCCACCCTGCACCTTGGGCAAGGCCTGGTATTTTGGATTGCTGTTGGCGATGCCGACATAGCCGCTGCTCAGGTTGACCGTCTTGCCATTGGCCGCAACGATAGTGGGTGCATCCAGCTGGATGCTGCGCGCCGTTTGCAGCGTGACGTCGCCGTCGAAGCTCACCGCATCTTTCGCTTGCAGCGCAATCTGCGCAAACCCACCGTTCATCAGGCTATCGGCCGCCACCTTGCCTTTGCCGTTGAGGTTTGCCGCATCGATAACATCCCCCGCTTTGAGTCCTGCGGGCACAAAACCACCCTGTTGCGACACGACCACCTGACGGTCCGCACCAGGATAAGAGGTCACTCCCGAGCTAAACACAAAAGACGGATCATAATTATCTCCACGATCCACCTTCAGGCTGAAAGCCCCCCCCAGCGCACCGGTGCCGCCCGCTTTGCCGAGCATGCCACCATCCAGCAACGTTCCCTCGCTCGCGACAATATTGATCGCACCCGCATTGCTGGCCACTTCCATACGCTGGTAAGCAGACCTGCCACCAGCTCCGCGCAGCACGTCCACAGCCCCGCTGGTGCCGGACACGTCGATCAGCGAACCTTCCTCGGTGACCACATAACCTTTATTCGCAGTAATCGTAACCTGCCCGCCGTCGAGGATTTCGCCCTGGCGCTGGCCGTTGTCCTTGACCAGCGTGTTGTCAAAACCGCGGCTCAGCAATTGCGCGTCTTGTCCCAGCCAGATGGATTGGTTCGGCAGGAACCCATAGGCATCGTCGCTTCCTGAGCCTGGCGTTCCCAGCAGGGTCAGTCCGATCGATCCGGCAGCCGCGGTGAGTGTCCCATCCACCGTCATTTGCCGACCGGCGTTCAAGTTGATGCTACCGCCGGCATCCACCGCAATCCTGGCGCCCTTCTGCATGTCCAGATTGCCGTAGAGCTGGCTGCTGGCTAAGAAAGTCAGGCTGCCTGGCTTGCGTAATGGGTCAGGCAGCAATTCGCGATGGCTGATGGTGGCCATGCTGCGCCCAGTTGTAGTCGCACGGAATTGCGGATTGATCACCAGGCTCTCTGCCATGCCCTGGATTGCCGATCCGGCGGCGATATTCAGCCCGTCCGTGCCGTTGACCTTAATCTTGGAAAAACCGCCCTGGTTGAAGAAAGACGTGGAAAGGGCCAAGTCACCCGGCTGTCCGGCAGCGCCGATTTGCACCTTGCCGGTGCTCAAGCTCAAAGATCCGCCTTTGCCCAAGGCGTACCCATACAGGTTTCCTGTGGTCAGCGTAGTGGCATTGCGCTCTGTCGCAGGGAGTCCGGCACCACTGGTGATATCGATGGAACCCGCGTCGCCCTTGCCCGCCAACACGCCCTTGGCATCGACCCAGCCGCCACCGGAAACATCGAGTGTGCTACCAGGCTGCAGCAAGACATCTTTCAACGACCTGATGACAATCGAACCGCCTTTTGTCAGCACGGGGTCACCAGCTACGCCACCCGTGCGGATAGCGTCATAATCGTTGACCCAGCCGCCGCTTGCATTCAGCGTCCCACTGACGGAAACCGTATTGCCACTGCCTGCTGTCTGACCAAAAACGTCGCGCGATTGCAGCATAATGCTGCCGGATTGAACATCGATATTGCCCGCCACTGCCACTTCCCGGCCAACCAGGCTGACACTGCCGCCGGGCGCATTCAGCGTGAGACCCGACGCCAGATCGATCTTGCCATTGCTATATACCGCTAGATTGGCGACGGCGTCCTTGCCGATCAGTCCGGCGGCAAGTTGCACCTGGCCGGTACGCTCCGCCGACAGCGCGGTGTCGGCAACGAATCCATCCGGCAACGGCACGGCTTGCGCCACGAAACTCACTGACGATGTTTTGAAATCCGGATTGGCTTGCGTTGCCTGCGCATCATCGCCGACGATAAGGGTGCCGCCGTTTGGCAACATCTTATGCAGTGTTTTGTAAGGCGCATTGGCAAGGTCAATGGAGTAAGGCTGGCGCTGATAGATACCGGCTGTGGTCTTGCCGATGACCGTACCTTCCATCGTCATTGAGGGAGCGATGAACTGCAGCGTTCCGGCGTTCTTGCCTTCTACGTAACCTTGCGTGAATTGGCCGCGTGCAGCCAGGGTTGACACCCAGCTTTCCGTTACGCCCCACTTGGCATAGTCGCGCGTAATAGTGCCGGCGATCCCCTCGTAGAACCGATCCGGCGTTGCCTCGCTGATGTCGTAAATCTTGTCTTGCGAAACTAGTTTGGTGGTATTGAGATAACCGTCCAGGTAACGCAGCGACCCGCCGGACAGGTTTACCGTCGCGCCCTGGCGAACCACGATGTCACCTTCGGAAGTCATTTTTACCGTACCGCCCGCCGCGGTGCGTTCGGCCACGGTACGACCTATTCCTGCTTCGTAACCGGAATAATCCCCCAACGGCGTTCCCTTGGTGATATCCACGCTAATGGTCTTGCCGCGCAGGGGGCCGCTGTTCTGCAATGGGGAATCTTTCAGCACGCTGCCGTAAAGATCGACTTTAACCAGGTTGCGTTCAATCGCCACCTCTACATTCTGCGTGCCTGACACATCGATAGCACTGCTGCCATCCAGATACACGCGGCTGGCATTGGCTGCCGACCCGGCAACGGAAATCTTCGGATTGGACGGATTTTCCAGCGCGGTCAGTCTGACCTCTCCGCCAGCCGCCACAATACGGCTGCCCTCCAGCATCTGAACCTTCCCGCCCATCACTTCAACGCGCGAGGCATAAAATGCCTGCTCGTCCGGACTGGTTGTTGCATCGCCAAGGTCTGGCGTCACTTCGGTCACGCTGTTCGGTCCTTGCAGGGTCACTGTCCCGGTACGCGTAGCCGTCACGGTTTTGTTGCCGCTACCGTCGTTGGAAGTGGCGACTGCCTGCACCGTATCCCTGGCCAGCAAGCGGATCGAGCCATTCGAGTTGACCGAAGTCGTGGCTGTAATCCTGCCCTGCTGGTTCACCGCCAAGCCGGCCAGCGTCACATTACCGCGCGCCGCGATGATCTGGCCCAGGTTCTGGTTGCTGGCGCTGCCGCCGTTATCCACCTCGACCAGCAACCCGCGCAGCCCGGGGTCGGTGTCCGGCGAAGGCGCCAGGTACACCTTGCTGCCTGCGGCAAGAATGGTTTGACCATCCGGCGTGGTAATCACGCCGTTGTTTTCCACCTTCGGCGCGAACAGCATGATCTTGCCGCCGGACAGCGAGTTCAGTTGGGCGCCCGCCTCGACTCTGACCAGACCATCCGGAATAGACCCACCGGCGAACACCGGATTGCCATCCGTGATGGCGCCTATGCCCTTGTTGAAAATCTCATCGCTGATATCCAGGGTGGACGCCACCAGGGTATGCACGTTGGTCTGCGCCCCCTTGTCGAACAAGATGCCATTATTGTTGATCAGGTAAACTTGGCCGTTGGCGTTCAACGCGCCCTGGATCACGCTCGGATTCTGGTCGTAGATACGATTCAACGCGACAGCCGATGCGCCCGGCTGGACGAAATTCACCGAACTGCCGTTGGCGATGTTGAAGCTTTGCCAGTTGAGTATCGCTCTCTGACTGGCCTGGTTGATCGTCAACTGGTTCAACCCCTGACTGAGAGTAGCGCTACCGCTGCCCAGCCAGTTGGCGCTGGCCACGGGCAAGGTGCCTGGTGCAAGCAGTTGCGCGGCATAGGCAGTCGAGCAGCTGAGTGCGCCACAAGCCAGCAACACGATCAGGCTGCTTGCTGAACGACGCTCCATTACCAGATATTTATAGCCCGCCATGATCCACTCCGATCAGAATTCGTATTGCATCTTGAAATGCGTCCGCGGATCGCCGCTGCGAGTATTCGTGGTGTCTTTGAACGGCCAACCCACATCGAGCGACGCGGTGAGATGCTGCATCGCCTTGAGACGCATGCCGATACCTACGCTAGACAAAATAAAACGCGCAGTCTGCTGCGGCAGAGTGTCTTTCACGCGGAGCACCGCGCCTTCGGTAAACGCCAGAAAGCGCAGTTCATCGATGCTGTCCGGCAGGCCTTTGGCCAAGGAAGGTGTACGCAACTCCAGTCCACCCTGCAGAGCGTCATCCCCCAGTGCTTCCGATTCGAGGTAGCCGCGCACGCTCTCGGCGCCGCCTGCGCTGAACTGCTCGTTGCTGATCAGCGGCATGTTCGCCAACTGCCAGCCCAGCTTGGCGACCAGGCTGAATTCGTCATATAGCTTGCGGGTATGGGTCAGATCCGCCTTGAGGTAAAAATAATTTGGCTGCGCCTTGTAGCGTTTGTTTTCGAATTCGCCATACGTATCGCCGATGCCGCGCATGGCAAAGTTGGCGCTGGCATTGGCCTGGGTTTGAGATTCCCGGTCCTGCAGCGTAGCGTTATAGGCCAGCGTGAATGGCACATAGCTGATAGGCGTTTTAGAACTGTCCGCTCCTTGCAGCACAAGGTTTTCCTTGAAGCTCTTGTAATCGGCGCCCAGGCTGATCGAGTGAAATAAATTCTCGCGTGCCGGCAACGGCACAATGCGGCGTATGCCGTAAATATCACCTGAGCCCAGCACCGACAGGCCGCCCACTACCGCGACGTTGCTCCGCGAGCGAACGGCATATAGTGCCAGCATGTCGCCATTGGTTGCCCAGGGCATCACATAGGTCGCGGACAGCACTTTGGCTTCATCCACATTCTCCGGCGCGGTCTGGAACTGCAGGGCAAGACTGTGCTCGCGTTGCCACAAGTTGTCGTAGCGCACCATACCGCTCAGTCGCAACGGCGTGGTATTGCCACTCTTCCTGTTGTTGAGCTCGAGGTTGCCATGGAGGGGAAGCTGGTCGTCCACCTTGAGATCCACCTCGACCGTGCCCGGCGTTCTGCCCGGCTTGAGCACCGGCGTCACGCGCCGGTCCGGCGTGGTGTTGACGGCGGCGATCTGCTTCTGCACATCCGGGAAATACGGCACGCTGCCTTCGGCCAATTCCGGCGTTTTATCGCGAATGCGACCCTGCGAAAAATAATGTGAGCCGACCACGCGCGTGCGCGCCACTTTGCCCTCGGTGACTTGCAGCGTGACCAGTCCGCTTTCGACCTTTTGTTCCGGAATATCCACCAGAACAGTCAGATAACCGGCATCGCGATACACCTTCTCCAGGTTCTCGCGCGCGTGCTCGATATCGTCGACCGACCTGGATTCTCCCAGGTAGGGATAGACCGCATCCTCGATCGCCAGGGATGGCAGAACAGTATTCCCCCGGACCTGAAATTCCATCACGTCGAAACGCCGCCCGTCGTCCTTGGCGGCAGGCGTTTCTTCAGCCTTCAATGGCATCGCCCACACCAGGCTGACCAGCAAAACACACAGTACACGCGTCATCATTATTCTTGAATTTTCCTCTGCGGTTATTTATCCATCCTGCTGCCAAGACGGATAAAAAACCGGGCCGGCCTAGAAACTGGCCGACCCGTAACCGTTGCAGGGGGCGGAACAGCACCGCTCTCTGCAACAGGGATGAACTACTTATTAATAGAACAATATGGTCGGCTGGCAGGTGTTGTTCAGCTTGGTACCCTTCATGACTTGACCAACTGGGTAAGCAGTTTGATCATAGTTGGTTGGCAATGCAGCTACGCCTTTCAGAGCAGACAGAACGGCAGGGTTGCCCGAGCGTACGATGAAGTCCGACAGGAAAGAGGCTTTAAGGCCAGACGGTGCAGCCACACCGTTCACCGTGGTATTGCGGTACTGAATGGTTTGCTCAACGAAGTAGTCATACAAACCGGCAGTAGCATTACCCACAGTTGGCGCAATGCCGTCAATGGAAACATGATGCCAGTTGTCTGTACCAGCCGGTACGCTTTCGGTGGAAAGAATGCCGACGGCCATTTTGCCGGCAGCAAAGTCAGCATTCAGGCCAGATTTCACGCCACCTGAGGCTGAGTTTTCCACCACAGTGAAGCCACCAGGGGTGGTGAAGGACGCGTCAGCCAAGGGCAGAAAACCGTTTGCAACGCATGGGAAACCACCGAAGAAGGCATTGGCGCCTGCCTGGGTGCCAGAGCCATTCACGCGGCGTTCAACGGTGATAGGGCCGGACAGGGAAGCATCAACCTGGCTCCAGTCTTGATACGTACCGGTCAAAATACTGGTCAACTGGGCACGGCTCAGGCTGGTCAAAGGCATGTTGTTGGTAACTGCGATACCCATGATCACGGCGTTCTGGCTAGCTACGGTCAACTTGGCACGCTCTGCGTCGGTCAACTGGCTATCGCCAGTAGCTACGTTGTTACCTACAAACATTTTTGGCTCCACATCGGAAACACCTGCATCCGGCACGGCATTCACCGTGTTGGCGCACTTGTAGGTAGCAGCAGGGTAAACCGCACTAACGACAGCGGCACAGCCACCGTCGATTGCCATGCGGCTGATTGCTTCAGCACGCGCTACAGGGTTCACGCCCCACACCGAACCGCCTTTGGCGCGGTTGTGGACCAGCACTTTTTTGCCCGCAATGACCGTACCAACTTTGCCCGTACCGAAGTAAGCGCGATAATCCTTGCCGCTGGAAGCGGTGTCATAAAACACATCGATGGTGCCGGCAGTCATCATGCCCTCGACGATAGCGCCGAGAGTCAGTTGCTGTGCGGAAGCGCCGGAAATAAACACTTCCAGGTCAGGGGTAACGGAAGGAGCATGGGCCAGGGCTTGGCCAGCAGCCAGCGCCATTGCGCAGGCCAGGGAGATTTTGGTCAGTTTCATTTTGTTTCCTTTATTGAAGTTTCTATAAATTATGCGAAGTGATAATTAGGCAGACTTGCGGCGGGCAACACCCACCATGCCGATCAGGCCTGAACCCAGCAACCACAGAGCAGCAGGTACCGGCACGGCAGCAACAGGTGCGGGGACGCTGTAGCTCAGATCGCCATTGGAAGCCAGTGTCCAGGTACCGGCAGCCTGGGTTGCCTGGATTGATTTAAGCGCATTAGCTCCGATAGCGTTTACGCTGGTTTCCATGAGGAAAAATCCCAGGCTGTTGCCAACGAGAGCGGTACTGTCAAATGAAGCTTTGCCAAGCCAGTTAGCCGCAAAACCATTTCCGAAGTAGGCAGCGCCATCAGCAAACACAGCGGTGCTGGAACCATTTGCACTAGAAACATGCGTTCCAAACGCATTGTTTGCCTGCACATAACCATTAACTCCAGACATGCCAACAGTCAGCGAACTGTTTTTCGTGTTTTGTACCGTTGCCTGATCAGCGTTGGTAGTGGAAAGATAGTGCTGACCACCCACTGCAGTACCGCCAGTGCTATCAAGCGCAGCCACGTTCCAGCTCAGTCCGCTCAACGAAGCAAAAGCGCTTTGCAACAGCGCATCTGAAGCAAAGTTCAGGGAATAGCTGGTGGAAGAAAGGTTGGAACTAAAATCACTCAAGGTGACACCCAGATCGCGGGTATAGGATACTTGTGCAACCGAGTCATACACGGACAGGAACAGCTCGCCGTTACCGGTGGTGCCATCGGCGATAGAAGCTGCTGCCTGACCTGCGACTGCGAACATTGCTGCTGCTGCGATTAATTTCAATTTCATGTTTTTCTCCAAATTAAAGTTAAGATCAATAGTTAAACCAGCAAAATCCAACTCTGGGCGGCAGGCTTCGAGCATCAAGCCAGGGCTATTGCAGCCCCCCAAGTACCTGGCCCGACTGCCAGTTCCCTGCAGAATTAGGGGACATGACTGCGAACCTTTTCGATGGCGGCCCGGCTGTCTTGTTCTAAGACCCGTGGCTTTCCGACCCCGCCTCGCGACGGGTGTGGCTTAATCCTGAAAGTGTCCTGAACCTGGTTGCTGATTCAGACACAGGCACATTACTTGTCGATTGTTACGGGCCTTACGGACTGATCATGCAATTTTGTAGTCCGTTCGGCTCAGGCCTGAACTTGTTTCCGATCTGATGGATGTAGAATACTTGTCGATTGTTACGAGCCTTATGAACAGGTTGTACAATTTTGTAGTCCGTTCGGATCAATGCGGCCATGCCTCGACTGCTCAGCGGCGCAGGTTTTGTCTTTGCTAGGCTCGTATGCGAAAAAAACCCCGCCTCGGGGGCGGGGTCGCAAGCATGGCTTCTTTAAATCAGAATCAAGACGGATACCGCCGTCTTGCAAAGCCCGCCAAACCCAGCAGGCCGGAGCCAAACAGCCAGGCTGCGGCCGGAACTGGGACGGCGGAGGGGGTGATGTTTTGTGCCTGGAAGGTGGACAGCGTATTTGCGTCGATTGCGAATACGTAAAACTTGTTATCGCCTGAGGTGGCGGTATCAAAGTCATTATCATTGGCCATCCACAGCGTGTGCCTGCCATCCGCCAGATCCTCGCCGAACGCGAAGCCTTCGAGCTTGGAGGGAATAGCGGTGCTGGCGATGCCTTTTGCATTCAGCTCTGCGACCACATCCAGGAACAGGGTCTTGCTCACTGCGGGGGTCGATGAGGTCATGTTGGCTACACCGCTGATGTCGGTGGCACCGGTGATATCCACCTTGAACAGTTGTTTGACGACGGCAGCTGTTCCATCACCCAAGCCCTTGCCATCGCGCTCATCCAGCAGAAATTCATGATCGTTGATGGCCACGATTTCGCTTACGCCTGAGCCGGTTGTCAGCCTGTAACCGAATTCCTTGGTGGCCCCGGTCGCGATATCAATAGTGACGATCCGGAGCTGTTTGCTGCCATCCTGGAGCAATGGCGCCTGCATCACGCCGACCAGGGTCTTGCCGTCCGGTGTGATCGCCAAGCCTTCCATGCCTTTGTTGGCTACCCGACCGGTGGTGTTGTTTGGCGCAAGCTCCGAAGCCGTGGTGGGGCCCTGAACGGCCACTGCCAGATTGCCCGGCAGGGCAAAAGACTTGATCAACTGCCCGCTGGCGCGGTCGAACTGCCTGACATAGGGACCATATTCGTCAGAAACGAAAACGCTCTTGCCATCGTTGGAAACGCGTATACCTTCGGGATCAAGACGGGCATTGTTGGCGTTGCTGGAGGGCAAGGCGGAATTGAATCCATCCGAGCGACCGGTGAAGTAATTGGTGTTGTTGGTTGCGTTCAATGCCGGCACGCCGCTACCCAGGGTATACGTGGAATCGGTACCCAGCGCGCCGGTGCCGTAGTTGAGCGGGCTAGCACTGGACAACAGCGTGGTCTTGGTCAATGTAGGGGTGAGATTGTAAGCCAGCCCGGGACCGGAATTTTGGGTCAGGCTGAAATTGATGGTATGAAAACGGTCGATGTAGGAGGTGGTATCAGCCACCAGCGGATTGTAAGCAAGCGCATTAGGGCCGCGGTCCGGGAGGGCGATAAAAGTGCTGCCCCCCGCCCAGGCAAAACCGGAGCCAACGCCGCCGAGAAGATTGCCGGCAACACCATTTTCGAGCAAGCCATGGGTTTCGGATGACAGGTCGAAAGCGTTGCCGCTCAGGCTGCCTATAGCAATCAGGGTGGTGGCGGCATTGGCCGCTGAAGCGGCAAACAGGGAGGCGATGAGCGCGGGAAGTAACATTTTTTTGGTCATGCTATAAACTCCAGATAAAGTTCGTTGCCAGGAAAGCCGTTGATTTATTAATCCAGCTGGCGAATAGCGAGGTCAGGGCTTTTCCCCCGCCCTCCAGGCAATTGGATCAAGCGAGCTAGATTAGCAATGGAGTATGACAATGAGGTGAATTAGGAAAGACAATCAATTGATCCGAACGGATCATACCCGGAGGGTAAATCCTGACGCGTATCCCCCCTATTTGAGACACCGCGTGTATTGCGCGAGCGCAATAAATACACAATTACCGGCTGATGCCGGACAACGAGCACGCGCGCTGACAAATTCGGCCTGGCATACTGCGCGAGGGGGTGTCCCCGCTGGAGGTTCTGCTTGCGTGTGTGGCAAAGACTCAGTTGTAGGCAAATTCTGTTGAACTTCAGCCTGGGGCACAGCATCAGACTGGCCCGACACCTGCACTACGACATCAGAACCTATCGTATTGCTTGCTGCGACCCCCGCTTCGGCGATCACCCCTGCTTTCGCGATGAAGCGCCATTCGTAGTAACGATGCTTGCCGACTAGCCCAACATCCTCAGGATCGAAGTTAGCGGTTTTGATCGGCTCGCCGTCGGACAGGCTATACAAACCGACAATGCCCTGGTCTGCACCTTTCAGCAACCCCCACTCAGGGCTCCCGGTCATGGGGTCACGGTAAATCACGCGTAGATAACGTTTAACGCCAGGATAGCGGTCATCCTGCAGCAGGTCCTCGATCTTTTGGGGGAATTTCTTGGCTTTGCCCGGTGGAGGATTTTCATAATATCCCTCCAGCGCCTGACGGAACTGGTTGCCGATGAACAGCAGCTCACGCTCCTTTTCGCGTTGCCGGGTCTGTTGCCACACCGTTCCAGTTGCTGCCAGGGCAACTCCGATGAAAACCACGGCAATGAGAACGCCGATATAGGTAAACCCGCCGCAGGAGCGGCAAGTCCGAATCGATTTCGGGTGACGCGTGGAGCATCCCTGGGGATTTCTGGTCGAACCCATCAGCATGAACACGGACAGGCCGCCTCCCCCTTTGTAAAAGGGGGATTGAGGGGGATTTGGCAGAGCCGGGGATTGCCACCACCGTTAAATCCCCCCTGCCCCCCTTTTAAAAAAGGGGGGGCACTGTTTTAACGTGACTGGCTAGTAGAGTCCAAATGGGGGTAAGACTTCCGGGCACCGGATAGAAAGAAGCCCGGCTCATTGCGCTTTCAGCACGCCGAAATTGATGGCGAGCGCAACGGCATGGCCGCGGTTACTGGCATTCAGCTTTCTCAGGATTCTTTGCACGTGATTCTTGACGGTTAGCGGGCTGAGAGCCAGCTCCTCGGCAATCTGCTGATTGGTCTTGCCAAGCTTGATGTGATGGAGAACCTGCACTTCGCGCGCTGTCACAGAAGGCACGTTCTGCACGCCATCCGTACCGACATCCGGCTCTTCATTGGATATGACGCGTGAAAGCGTGGTATGGAGAAAAGGAACCAGCAATTGCAGGAGATATTCGACGCGCGCTCCGAGCGGAATCTCCACTCTGGAAAAACAGAAATAGCTTTTCAGCTGCCCATTCAGGCCGCGCTGACCATCCGCTGCGGCACTGCGCAGTTCGGAGCGCTCCAGCAGAGGCAGCAAGGCCTCGTCAAAATACCTTTGAGGCGCGCCCGTTCCCAGCATGCAGGCATGACCGGTTTTGTTCGAATGCAATATCATCCGCGGCAACAGCCCTTCACCTGGCTCGCACACCTCCGAAAAGCGCGTCTCGTCGAAGTAGCGAGAACTGGAAAATCGCATGAACCGCATCGGCAAACCCGCCTCCGTTGCAACGCCGCATACCAGTATTTCATGAGGCAGCAGAAATTGTATCGCCCCCTGGCTCCAGGAAAAAAAATGGTGCATGTTCGCCACGCGCAACGAACTGTTGATGATTGAAACCAGATGATCCTGATCCTCACCTTCCAGTGTTAGATGCTTTTTTTCTTTTAAAACCATGTCGTTATTATTATATATATTCATGTCGGATTGGGTTCCGAGCTATTACGAAGTCGCTATGATATTTTTATTTTCGTTAAACATTTATGACGGTTTTGTGAATTTTATCCATGCCAACCAGTTAACGATGGCGCAATTTTGCATAAGCGAATCTATTGGTTCACAGTCGTAGCGTAGGTTGTCTGCATCAGGTTGGGGTAGATCAGGTCATCTCTGTGATGTTTTACCTTCGACATAACGCGCTGCGCGCATTAAGTCTGCACTGAAACACCCCCTGATTTCCTTCGGAAATCAGGGGGTGTTTTCTTCCACGAACTGGGGGAAATACTCTGCGGCGACGATGTAGGTTCCGTCGCAGTTGAAGGAGGCGCACACGATACCCTGGCTCAGGGAAATGGCGGCGTTGCGCAAATAGAATCCTTCTATGCCGCGCAGGCGGTTGAGCGATTGAACGACTTGCTTGATGTCTTTTTTCGCCATCGGCTTCCATTCCTCACGCTGGCGATCCATCAGCGTACGCCAATGAGGCGGCAGATATTCCCGCAACGGACCGGTCTGCACCAGATTGCGCACATTGCCGATGATTTTCAATTTTTTCTGATAGGGAACTTTCACGAAGTGGCGCTCCACATAACCCGGCTGGATCAGGGCGATGGCATCGTGAATCTCGTAATTAAACGGGTTGAACACTGACTCGGTACGCACTTCGCTGCTGTTAAAGCCAACGTAGATACTGAAACAACCGGTTTTCCGCAGCAACCATTCGCAGGTTTCCAGCACCTTTCCCGCTTCCAGGTCGATCCGGCTTTCCTGGCGAGGGCGCAGCGACGCTGTTTCGCGCAGGGTCGGGTCCCCCTTGATGCTGACGAACATCTTGTCCGGCGGCAGACCGAAAGTGCCGATGATCGCCTCGTGGATGACGTAGAGCGTCTTGTCATCCTCATCAGGTAAAGTCTGACTCGAATCGACTGACCGCAAAGTCCGGATCGGTTTTTTGGTCATATTCAACCCCAATTGTTCATTGGAATGCTCGTACCTGTAGGAGTGCCGCCCCCGGCGCGAATGCGGTCGCAAATCGCGGCGAGGGCGCCGCTCCTACAGTGGTTTTGACTCTTTATGAACATTTGGCACGACGCTCGATAAACAGGCTATTGCCGGGAATTCCCTTGGCCTGTTTTTTTGCTTCGGCTGCCGCAGCTGAAATTTTATGGTGCGATGACTGCTTGCAGGGTTCGACCTGCACGGCACCGATGGAAAGACTAGTCAGCGGATAGAACACTTCTTCGCCATGGCGGTCCTTGGCAATATAACCCTCCCGTGCCTTATCCTCGACACTGAAGAAATCCAGAATGGCCTTCTCAAAACGTTCCAATACCCTCTGACAACGGACTTCCCAGTCTGCGCTTTGAAACAGGATTATGAAATCATCGCCACCGATGTGGCCGATAAAATCCTGATCCGGTTCGCACACTTCGGAAAGTATTTTCCCGGTAAGCTGGATAACGTTGTCGCCGCTATGGTAGCCGAAGACGTCATTGAATGGCTTGAAATGGTCCAGGTCACAGTAACAGGCACAAAATTCAGCCCCGCCCTGCAGCAGCATGGCGATCTGCTCGTTGATCGGCTCATTGCCAGGCAGCATGGTTAGCGGGTTAGCGTAGCGCGCGGCGCTGATCTGCATCTGGGTAATTTCGCGCACCAGATCGTGGCCGGTTCCTATGCCGAGGTATTGTCCGTGATCGGTGATGATGAAGCCGTTCGACAGGTGGTGCCGGTCCGCCTCCACAATAGTGTGACTTAATTCCTGGATGCTCATGTCTTTCTCCACAATCAGCGGAGCAGTGTCCATCAGCCGGGAGCAAGGTTTCTTGCCATAGAGTTCGCGCTGGTAGGGGCGGGCCAGTTTATCGATCAATGCATTTCGGTTGATCAGGCCAACCGGCAAGCCGTTTTTTACAACAGGCAAGGCCTGCAGTTCGGGGTCGCCAATAAACATTTGATAAATTATTTCGTTGGAAAGGTCTGGCGACACTGCGTGGCACTCGCGCAACAGTTTGAGCACGGAAACCGTCTTTGGGCTGGCCTTGCAGCTCGGCAAAAGAGCGGGGGCCATCTTTTTTTCCAACACCTTGACCACTTCGGCAGGAAGTACCGTGACCGGTTGACCGCTGGGACGAGCGATGTAATAACCCTGGCCGTGAGCAATCCCCAAATCCTTGATCACCCTAAGCTCTGCCTCGGTTTCTATGCCCTCGGCAACAACCTTGGTACCGGATCTCTCCGCGATCTGCTGGATCGAGCTGACAAACTGTAATTTCACTGGATCCTGATCGATACCCTGGATGAAGTGCATGTCTATCTTGACGTATTCGGGACGCAGCTCCGACCATAGGCGCAGGCTAGAAAATCCCTCCCCCAGATCATCAATGGCGATTTCGAACCCCATGTCACGGTAGTGCTTCGCCGCTTCGCGCAGCAAATTATAATCATAGGTGCGCTGGTTTTCCGTCAACTCAATAATTATTCGATCCGGTCTCAATCCCAATTTGTGGATGTAGGCCAGCGTTTCGCCATGCCGGGTATTATGCTGCAACAGGCATTCCGGACTGACGTTGAGAAACAGCTTGCCAGGCAGGTTCAGCCGGGCGAAGCTTTCCAGCACCACTTGACGGCTCAGGTGCTCCACTTCCACAACCAGCCCATTTTCGTTTGCGGCACTGAACAGATTGTGGGGCGAGTGCAAGGGACTATCGGAAGGACCGCGAATCAGCCCCTCGTAACCGGCTATCTCGCCATTGCCCATCAAGAGAACAGGCTGAAACAAGGCGGTTAGTCGGCGTTGCGCTATGATTTCCTGCAACCACAGGCGTGCCTGCGTTTCATTTTCATCCCAGATCGCCGATTTAAAACGACACGCAGTATCCTGAGACAGCACAGGGGATGCCATGGCCATGTGGCTGGCAGCCTTTGCCTGAAACTTCGAGTTTCCCGGCGAGCCACAGGGAAATCTTAAATGGGTGTTTGACGGTACTGGCATCGCCCTTCCTCCGGCATATTTCATAATGAGGGGGCGATGCTAAGCTTGTATTGTGACAGCAGTATGACGCCGTGCGGAGTGGCTATTTCAGTGGCTGAGAAGCGCCTGCATGAGCTCCATCTGAGCGCAGACTACCTTGCTGCCGCTGCGTGGACATTTGCGCCGGTAATTGCCTTCCGCATCCATTTCCCAGGCCTGACAGTTGTCTTTGAGATAGGGCTCCAGCCCTTCCTTGATGACGCGCCTCTTCAGCTTCGCATTCAGCACCGGAAAACAGATTTCGACCCGCCGGAAGAAATTGCGCTGCATCCAGTCTGCGCTGGACAGATAGATATCGTGCGCACCCGCATTGTAGAAATGAAAAATGCGTGAGTGCTCGAGGAAGCGGCCGATGATGGAACGTACCCTGATATTTTCCGAAACGCCGGGGATCCCCGGGCGCAGGGCGCATACCCCGCGCACGATCAGGTCGACCTTGACCCCGGCTTTGGACGCATCATACAGCGCGCTGATGATCTGCGGCTCGAGCAGGGAATTCATTTTGGCAACGATAAATGCCTTTTTTCCGGCACGCGCATTCTCCGCCTCGGCTTGGATCGACTCGATCATTTTGCGGTGCAGGCTGAACGGCGACTGCAACAAATGATGAAGCTTGCTTGCCTGGCCCAGGCCGGTAAGCTGCATGAAGATGTCGTTGACGTCGCTGCCGATCTCCTCGTTGCAGGTAAACAGACCGAAATCGGTGTACAACTTGGCGGTGCGCGGATGGTAATTACCCGTGCCGAGATGGATATAGCGGCGCAACCCGTCTTCCTCACGCCGGACCACCAGCAGCATTTTGGCATGGGTTTTGTAGCCGACGACGCCGTACACCACGTGCGCGCCCGCCTCTTCAAGTCTCCCTGCCCAGTTGATGTTGGCTTCCTCGTCGAAGCGGGCCAGCAGCTCCACCACTACGGTGACTTCCTTGCCGCTGTGCACTGCCTTGATCAACGCTTCCATCAGTGCGGAATCGGTGCCGGTGCGGTAGATGGTCTGCTTGATCGCCAGCACATTAGGATCGTTAGCTGCCTGCTGGATGAAATCGACGACCGGGGAAAAAGATTCGAAAGGTTGGTGCAGCAGAATATCTCCGCTTCTGATTGCCTGGAACATGTCAGGCTGCTTCGCCACCGCAGGCGGGATGCTCGGAATGAAGGACGAATATTTTAGGTCGGGCCGATCGACCCGGTCCGGAATCTGCATCAGCCGCACCAGATTGACCGGCCCCTTGACCTTGTAAAAATCTTCCTGGGTCAGACCGAATTGTCCCAGCAGGAAGCCGGCCATTTCCTCCGAACAGTTGTCCGCCACCTCCAGGCGCACAGCATTGCCGTAATTACGTTGCGGCAACTCGCCTTGTAGCGCTTCGCGCAGGTTTTTAACCTCCTCCTCATCGACGAACAGATTGGAGTTGCGGGTGACGCGGAACTGGTAGCAGCCCTTGATCTCCATGCCGGAAAACAGCTCCCCGACATGAGCGTGGATAATCGAGGAAAGAAAGACAAAGCCATGCTCGCAGCCGGCCACTTCGGGCGGCAGCTTGATCACCCGCGGCAATGAGCGCGGCGCCTGCACAATGGCGGCACCGGAGGCGCGGCCGAAAGCATCCTTGCCTTCCAGCTCAACGGCAAAATTAAGACTCTTGTTCAGCACGCGCGGGAATGGATGGGCGGGATCGAGGCCGATCGGAGAAAGTACCGGCATCAACTCGCGAAAAAAGAAATCCTTGATCCATTCAGCTTGGCCGTCGTGCCAGTGGGTTCGGCGCAAAAAATGGATATCGTGGCGCGCTAACTCGGGTAGGACCCCCTCATTCAACAGCCGATATTGATGCTCCACCAACTCGTGCGCCTGCTCGCTGACCAACTTGAATGCCTGGCGCGCCGACATGCCGTCCGGCCCCGTTGCGGTGGCATGGAGGGCGATCTGCTCCTTCAGCCCGGCGGTGCGGACCTCAAAGAACTCGTCCAAGTTGCTGCTGACGATGCACAGGAACTTCAGCCGCTCCAGGAGCGGGTTGCGCTCATCCTCAGCCTGAGCCAGCACCCGCCGGTTAAAGGCGAGCAGACCGAGCTCGCGGTTGAGGTAGTATTCCTGAGCGTGGGGGGCGGTCATGAGAGCGGTTATCCTAAGCCAGGTGAGTCAAATGGGTAATGGGTGAGGAACCAGGGTTTTCATTACCCATTGCTCATTACTGGTTTCTAATGCTTCGGCGGCACGAAACCTGACACCGTATCCGCACCGGCACCGAAGAAGTAGGACTCCACCTGCTCCGCCAGATACTTGCGCGCGGCGGCATCGGCCATGTTGAGGCGATTCTCGTTGATCAACATGGTCTGGTGCTTAAGCCAGGCCGCCCAGGCTTCCTTGGAAACATTTTCCCAAATCCGCTTGCCGAGTTCACCGGGATAGGGCGGAAAATCCAGCCCATCCGCTTCACGGCCAAGCTTGACGCATTTCACTGTTCTTGCCATTTCATTACTCCGTTCAAAATAGTGTTACTTCTTTAAAAAATGCGCTTAAATTATTACAAGAAAATGATCTACAGTTTTTTCATGAACACTTTGGAGCGGCGCTGATAGTTGTACAGCCCTTGCTTGGCCTTAGGCAGCTTGTCCACGCCTGCCTCGGTGAAGCCGCGCTCCAGAAACCAGTGCGCAGTGCGAGTAGTGAGCACGAACAACTGTTTGAAACCCTTGCCCAACGCCCTGACCTGCATGTACTCGAGCAACGCCTCGCCTCGTCCGGCACCGCGGTAATCCGGATGCACCGCCATGCATGCCAGTTCTGCCGCCTTTTCTTTCGGAAACGGATACAGCGCAGCGCAGCCGATGATCAGGCCGTCATACTCCAGCACGGAAAAGCGGTCGATTTCCATTTCCAGCAACTCGCGCGAACGCCGCACCAGAATCCCGTTGGTTTCCAGCGGCTCAATCAGCGCAAGGATGCCGCCGACATCGTCTATCGTGGCATCGCGCAAAGTTTCCAGCGGATCTTCGCTGACCATGCTGCCGATGCCTTCATGAGTAAACAGTTCCTGCAGCAATGCGCCATCAATGTGGCGGCTGATCAGGTGTGCCCGCGCCACGCCCTTACGGCAGGCACGCACCGCACAGGGCAGGTAATAGCCCACGTCCGCCGACAGTGTGGCAGTGGCGGCAAGAATCGCCTCCGCCTCCGCCGTGGTCAGTTGCCGCAGCAAATCCCCGCCTTCGCCGGCTACCCCAGCCGTGTCCATCAGGAAGATCAGCTTGTCTGCATCCAGCGTAATCGCGGCGCAAGTTGCCACGTCTTCCAGCGACAGATTGAACACCTCGCCAGTAGGCGAATAGCCAAGCGGTGAAAGCAGCACGATTTCGTTGGCATCGAGCCTGCGCCGGATGCCGATTGCATCGATCTTGCGCACCTCGCCGGTGTGCATCAGATCCACGCCGCCGAGCACCCCCATCGGCATGGCAGTGACAAAATTGCCGCTGGCCACCCGGATATCGGCGCCCGCCATCGGCGAATTAGCGAGTCCCATGGAAAGCAGCGCCTCGATCTCCACCCGCACCGTACCGGCGGCCTCCTTGACACATTTCAGGGCGTCATCGTCAGTGACGCGCATTCCCCCTGCATAGCGAATCGCAGCGCCGCGCTCGGTCAGTTCCTCCTCGATCTGCGGCCGTGCGCCATGCACCAGCACCAACCGTACGCCGAGGCTGTTGAGCAAATTGATGTCATGAGCCAGCGCAATGAACTGGCCTTCGCTTACCACCTCGCCGCCAAAAGCAACAACGAAAGTCTTGCCGCGAAAGGCATGGATATAGGGCGCGGCCGAGCGAAACCACGCCACAAAATGAGTTCTGAGTTCTGAGTGCTGTGTACCGACAGGCATCGAAAGCTAATCCGTTATCAAATCAAAGCATTCCATCGCAAGGGTAAAGTGTACCCCAATCCCTTCACCTAGCGCCAACCCGTACACCGGGCTTATATAGACTTGGCTCTTAAAAATCGCCCCATAGCGTCTGCATCGCCGCCAAAGCTGCCAGTGCCGCCGTCTCGGTGCGCAGGACGCGCGCGCCCAGCCGCACCGGGGTGAAGCCGTAACGCTGCGCCATCTCGGCTTCCGATGGGGAAAGACCGCCTTCAGGACCGATCAGCAAAGTGACATTGCCAGTGGGTTTAGGCAGGTCACGCAACCCGACTTCGCCAACAGGCGACAGCATCAGGCGCAGTCCCGGCCCATCCTGCTGTCCCAGCCAATCAAGCAGCGGACGTATCGGAGCGACCTCGGGCACCTGGTTGCGGCCGCTCTGCTCACAGGCCGCAATCACCACGCCCTGCCAATGAACCACGCGCTTTTCCGCCCGCTCACCCGACAGCCGCACCACGCTGCGCTCGCTCGCCAGTGGCTGGATATTGCCTATGCCCAGTTCCACCGCCTTTTGCAGGGTGAAATCCATTTTTTCACCGGCCGAAATCGCCTGGGCAAGCTGAACTTTCAGCGGCGATTCACGCTCGACGGTATGCCAGCCCTCGATTTCCACGGTAACATTACGCTTGCCGATTTCCGTGATGCGCGCCTCGCCTTCTCCACCGCACCCGTTGAACACGCTAAGCCTGTCGCCGGTTTGAAGACGCAAAACCCGCGCAGCATGATGCGCGGCCTGCTCCGGCAGTTCGGCCATGGCGCTTTGGGCTAAAATTTCCGGGCAGTAAAAGCGGGGAGTGGTCATCTTGTTTCTGCACTATATATAAGATGCTCTCATGATAAACTAAATCAATTGGCATCCATCAAGCAGGAGTATCGAAAAAATGGTTAGTTTGCAGACACCGGTTTGCGATTTCGGCTGGAAAGCCCTGGATTTTGACTTGCCCGGGGTGGACGGCAAACGCTATAACCTGGCCAGTGCGCGCGGACCCAAGGGTCTGCTGGTCATGTTCATCTGTAACCATTGCCCTTACGTCCAGGCAATTCGCGACCGCCTCGTGCGCGACTGCCGGGAGTTGCAACAGATCGGCGTCAACACCATCGCCATCATGTCGAACGACCCGGCCGACTACCCGGAAGACTCCTTCGACAACATGAAAAAAGCCGCGCAGGAATTCGACTTCCCGTTTCCCTATGTGTGGGATGAAACCCAGGAAGTAGCGAAAGCCTATGGCGCCGTATGCACGCCGGACTTCTTCGGCTTCAACGCCGATCTGGAACTACAGTACCGCGGCCGGCTCGATGCTTCGCGCAAGGAAGCTGCGCCCACCGACGCCCGGCGCGACCTGTTCGAAGCGATGAGAGAAGTCGCCTTGACCGGCAAGGGGCCGGCAGAGCAAATCCCGAGCATGGGTTGCTCGATTAAATGGAAATGAGTAAACGGTGATGAGGAATGAGCACCACCCATCACTCATTCCTCATCACCCATAACCGGAACAACCATGCTCCAATCCGTCATCGATGCCGTAAGGAAGGTAGCGCAGCAAGAAATCATGCCGCGCTATCTTAAGGTCGCGCACCAGTGCAAGATCGATGGCAGCATTTTCACCGAAGCAGATATCGCCGCACAAACCGCTCTGGTTGCGGCACTCAAGCAGATCCTCGATTACCCGGTGCTGGGCGAGGAAATGTTGCCGGAGCAGCAGGAAGCATTGTGGCGTGCCGGAGAAGATGGCCTTTGGTGCATCGACCCGATCGACGGCACCTCCAATTTCTTCAACGGCTTGCCTTTTTTCGCGGTTTCCGTTGCCCTGATGCGGGACGGACAGAGCGTACTGGGCGTGGTCTACGACCCGGTGGCAGATGAAATGTTCTGGGCGGAGCGGGGCAAGGGCGCCTACCTCAATGGCGAACCGATGCCGCTCAAGGAATGCGCGCCCGAATTCCACCGGGCCATGGCAGCGATCGACTTTAAGCGCCTCAAGCCAAGTCTGGCGCAGAAACTGGTGGCATCGCCTCCATTCGCCTCGCAACGCAACTTCGGCGCCAGCACGCTTGACTGGTGCTACGTGGCGGCAGGGCGTTTCAACCTTTACCTGCACGGCGGACAAAAACTTTGGGACTACGCTGCCGGCTCGCTGATCCTGGCAGAGGCGGGCGGCTCCATGTGCACCCTGACCGAGGACGATTTCGGCGCCGGCAATCCTTGGCAGCGTTCAGTCATCGCTGCGCTGAACCCTGATTTATTTGACGCATGGAAAGCCTGGATCAGGGAAAGGCAATGAGCGCTGACGACTGAAATGACGGCTTTTACAAGGTCTTATATCTTTTATCTATAAAAATAATTCTTGGGACAATAAAAATCTGCTATTGCCCTTAGCCCGGCTCGTGAGTAATAATCATAGGTTTGAATAGCCCCTAGCAGAAAAAGGAAACAGAGAATGGCAACTCGTAAAGAACTCGCGAACGCGATCCGCGTCCTTTCCATGGACGCTGTACAGAAAGCCAATTCCGGCCACCCGGGTGCTCCCATGGGCATGGCGGAAATTGCCGAAGTGGTGTGGAACCATCACCTGCGCCACAATCCGGCCAACCCCAAGTGGTTTGATCGCGACCGTTTCGTGCAGTCCAACGGCCATGGCTCGATGTTGATTTATTCCCTGCTACACCTGACTGGCTACGATCTGCCGATGGAAGAAATCAAAAAATTCCGTCAGATGCACTCCAAGACCCCGGGTCACCCTGAGTACGGCTATACCGTCGGCGTAGAAACCACTACGGGCCCGCTCGGCCAAGGCATCACCAACGCTGTCGGCATGGCGATGGCAGAAAAACTGCTGGCTGCCGAATTCAACAAGCCCGGCCATGAAATCGTCAATCACCACACCTACACCTTCCTCGGCGATGGCTGCATGATGGAAGGCATTTCCCATGAAGCCTGTGCGCTGGCCGGCACTTGGGGTCTGGGCAAACTGATGGCCTTCTGGGACGACAACGGCATTTCCATCGACGGCCACATCGAAGGCTGGTACACCGATGACACCGCCAAGCGCTTCGAAGCTTACGGCTGGCATGTAGTTCCTAATGTGGACGGTCATGACCCGGTGGCAATCGACGCCGCAGTGCAAGCTTGCAAGGCAGTGACCGACAAGCCTTCCCTGATCTGCTGCAAAACCATCATCGGCAAGGGCTCCCCAAATAAGGAAGGCACGCACGACGTGCACGGAGCCGCCCTGGGCGATGCCGAAATCGCCGCCACCCGTGCCAACCTGGGCTGGACCCATGGTCCTTTCGAGATTCCCAAAGACATTTACGAAGGCTGGGATTGCCGCACCAAGGGCCAGGGACTGGAAACCCTGTGGAACAACAAGTTCGCAGAATACACCGCCGCTTTCCCTAAAGAAGCTGCTGAATTCAAGCGCCGCATGGTTGGAGATCTGTCTGCTGACTGGAAAAAACACGCTGCCGACTTCATCGCCAAGACCAACGAAAAAGCCGAGACCATTGCCACTCGCAAAGCCTCGCAGAACTGCATCAACGGCTTGGCTCCTGCACTGCCCGAATTCCTCGGCGGTTCTGCCGACCTGACCGGCTCCAACCTGACCAACTGGACAGGCTGCCACCATGTCAAGGGCAAGAGTGTTGGCAACTACATCAGCTACGGCGTGCGCGAATTCGGCATGTCCCACATCATGAACGGCATGGCTCTGCACGGTGGTCTGCTGCCGTTCGGCGGCACCTTCCTGATGTTCTCGGAATATGCCCGCAATGCTCTGCGCATGTCCGCCCTGATGAAGCAGCGCGTAATTTATGTGTACACCCACGACTCCATCGGTCTGGGTGAAGATGGCCCGACCCACCAGCCTGTCGAGCAGATCGCAACCTTACGCATGATCCCTAACATGGATGTATGGCGTCCTTGCGATACCGTTGAATCTGCTGTGTCCTGGGTTGCTGCTGTAGACAAGAAAACCGGCCCTAGCTGCCTGATTTTCAGCCGCCAGAACCTCAACTTCCAGAAACGCAGCGACGCGCAGATTGCAGAAATCACCAAGGGTGGTTATGTATTGGCTGATGCCGCTAACGCCAAGATGGTGCTGATCGCTACCGGGTCCGAAGTGCAACTGGCGATGGACGCCAAGAAGGTGCTGGACGAGCAAGGTATTCCGACCCGCGTGGTTTCGATCCCTTGCACCAACGTCTTCGACCGTCAGGATCAGGCCTACAAAGACAGCGTGTTGCTGCCTACCGTTCACAAGGTCGCCATTGAAGCTGGTGTGACCGACGGCTGGTACAAGTACGTGGGTCTGCGTGGCGCCGTAGTCGGCATGCACACTTTTGGCGAATCCGCCCCTGCCCCTGAGTTGTTCAAGCACTTCGGGTTCACTGTCGAAAACGTCGTCAATACGGCCAAAGGCATTCTGTAATTATTTTAAGTCGCGCTGGGGCGCCAAAATTTCCAGCGACCCCGCGACAGCTTTCTGTTTTCAACATATCTTTAAAGGAGTAAATAAACATGGCAATTAAAGTAGGTATCAACGGTTTTGGCCGTATTGGCCGCATGGTGTTCCGCGCTGTAGCGAAGGACTTCAAAGACATCGAAATCGTCGCCATCAACGACTTGCTTGCGCCTGACTACCTGGCTTACATGCTCAAGTACGACTCCGTACATGGTCGTTTCAATGGCGATATCGCTGTTGACGGTGGCAACATGGTGGTGAATGGCAAGAAAATCCGTCTGACCGCCGAACGTGATCCAGCCAACCTGAAGTGGAACGAAGTCGGCGCTGACATCGTGATCGATTGCACCGGTTTCTTCCTCACCAAAGAATCCTGCCAGGCGCACATCACCGCCGGCGCCAAGAAAGTTGTTCAGTCGGCTCCAGCCAAGGACGACACCCCGATGTTCGTGTACGGCGTGAACCACACCAAATACGCTGGCGAAGCCATCGTTTCCGCTGCTTCCTGCACCACCAACTGCCTGGCTCCTGTTGCCAAGGTGTTGAACGACAACTGGGGCATCAAGCGCGGCCTGATGACCACCGTGCACGCTGCAACCGCTACCCAGAAAACCGTAGACGGCCCATCCATGAAAGACTGGCGTGGTGGTCGTGGCATTCTGGAAAACATCATTCCATCCTCGACCGGTGCGGCCAAGGCTGTAGGCATAGTACTGCCCGAGCTGAAAGGCTTGCTGACCGGCATGGCTTTCCGCGTTCCAACCTCTGACGTATCCGTGGTTGATCTGACCGTGGAACTGAACAAGGCTGCTACCTACGACGACATCTGCAAGGCCATGAAGGCCGCGTCTGAAGGCGCCATGAAAGGCGTACTGGGCTACACCACCGACAAGGTGGTTTCCACTGACTTCGTTGGCAACAGCGCCCCTTCCACCTTCGACGCCGAAGCCGGTATTGCCCTCGACAGCACCTTCGTCAAGGTCGTAGCTTGGTACGACAACGAGTACGGCTACACCTGCAACATGATGCGTTTGGTTCAGCACGTAGCGAAGTAATCATGGGTCAGTGAGGAGTGAGGAGCAAACCTCACTCTCGCTTTTACTCCTCACCCCTCACTCCCGACTCCTCACTACAGTCGTGAGCTGTAAGGCATAAGCCAACTTATCCCTTACACCTTAATTTTTTTGGAGAACCAACCATGTCCGTTATCCGCGTTACCGATCTGGACCTCAAGGGCAAGCGCGTCCTGATCCGTTCCGACCTAAATGTGCCCGTCAAGGATGGCAAAGTCACTTCCGATGCCCGCATCACCGCGTCGATGAAAACCTTCGAGCATTGCCTCAAGGCCGGCGCCAAGGTGATGGTCATGTCCCACCTCGGCCGCCCCACTGAAGGTGAGTATTCCGAGGAAAACTCGCTCAAGCCGGTTGCCGACGTACTGTCCGCAAAACTCGGCAAGCCCGTACGCCTGATCAAGGACTGGATTGACGGCGGTTTCGACGTCGCCGACGGCGAACTGGTGCTGCTGGAGAACGTACGTTTCAACAAAGGCGAAAAGAAAAGCATCGACGAGACCACGCAGAAATACGCCAAGCTGTGCGACATTTTTGTCATGGACGCATTCGGCACCGCCCACCGTGCAGAGGGCTCCACCCACGGAGTAGCCAAGTTTGCCCCCGTCGCCTGTGCCGGCATTCTGCTCACTGAAGAACTGGAGGCACTGACCAAGGCTCTGCTCAGCCCCGCCCGCCCGATGGTCGCCATCGTTGGCGGTTCCAAGGTTTCCACCAAGCTGACTGTACTTGAGGCACTGTCCGAGAAAGTGGACCAGATGGTCGTTGGTGGAGGCATCGCCAACGCCTTCCTCAAGGCCACCGGCAAAAATGTCGGCAAGTCGCTGTGTGAAGACGACCTCGTTCCCACTGCCCAGGCATTAATGAAGAAAATGACCGCCCGCAATGCCTCCATCCCGATAGCGGTCGACGTAGTTTGCGGCAAGAAATTCGACGCCAACGAGCCCGCCGTCCTCAAGGATGCCGGCGTCGTAGCGGATGACGACATGATCTTCGACATCGGCCCGAAATCTGCCCAGGAACTGGTCGACATCATCATGAAGGCCGGCACCGTGGTTTGGAATGGCCCGGTCGGGGTGTTTGAATTTGACCAGTTCGGCGCAGGCACCAAGGCGATCGCCATGGCGATCGCCGAAACCAAGGCATTCACCCTGGCTGGCGGTGGTGACACCATCGCCGCCATCCAGAAGTACGATATATACGACAAGGTGTCCTATATTTCCACCGCAGGCGGTGCCTTCCTTGAGTTCCTCGAAGGAAAAAAACTGCCCGCCGTCGAAATTCTGGAGCAACGCGCTAAACAATAGTGCTGTGTGCTGAGTACTGAGTGCCGAGGAATCCCATTCAGCACTCTGACTCAGAACTTTCACTCAGGGCTCAAAACTGATTCTATGCAACGTAAAACTAAAATTGTCGCCACACTCGGCCCAGCCTCCAATGACCCGGAAGTGCTGAATCTTATGATGCAAGCCGGGGTGGACGTTGTCCGCCTCAACTTTTCCCATGGCAATCCAAAAGATCACATCGATCGTGCCGAAATGGTCCGCGCCATGGCTCGTGCCAGAGGCAAAACGATAGGCGTACTGGTTGATCTGCAAGGCCCTAAAATTCGCATCGGCAAGTTCGAGCACGGAAAAATTACGCTGAAAAACGGCGATACATTCATTCTTGACAGCGATTGCACACTAGGCACCCAGGAAAGGGTAGGCCTTGACTACAAGGAACTGCCACGTGATGCCAGTCGAGGCACCACACTGCTTCTGGACGATGGCAGGATCGTCCTCTGGGTCGAGGAAGTACGCGGCAACGAGATCATCTGCACAGTCAAGCAAGGTGGTGCGTTGTCCAACAACAAGGGCATTAACCGCCAGGGCGGCGGCCTGTCCGCTGCGGCGCTGACCGAAAAGGACATGGAGGACATCAAAACCGCCGCGGCCCTCAAAGCGGATTACCTGGCGGTGTCTTTCCCGCGCGATGGTGCCGACATGCAACTGGCACGCAAGCTGATGGTGGCAGCCGGCGGCAAAAGCATGCTGGTAGCCAAGATCGAACGTGCCGAAGCCATCACCAATCTGGATGAAATCCTCGATGCCTCGGATGCCATTATGGTAGCGCGTGGCGACCTGGGTGTTGAAGTCGGCGATGCGGCAGTGCCCGCCCTGCAGAAACGCATGATTCGCATGGCGCGTGAAAAGAACAAGCTGGCGATTACCGCCACCCAAATGATGGAATCCATGATCAACAGCCCGATCCCTACCCGGGCGGAGGTTTCCGACGTGGCCAACGCGGTAATCGACGGCACCGACGCAGTGATGCTTTCGGCCGAAACTGCCGCTGGCCAGTACCCGGTCGAGGCGGTGGCGGCCATGGACCGAGTATGCATCGAGGCTGAAAAGGAATATGAAACCGAATTCAGCAAGCGTCGCCTGAGCATGCAGTTCTCCCGGGTGGATGAATCCATCGCAATGGCAACTACTTACCTTGCCAGCCACCTGAAAGTAAAGGCAATCGCCGCACTCACAGAATCCGGCGCGACACCGCTGATGATGTCGCGCATCTACACGGATGTGCCGATCTACGCACTTTCATCCGACGTGGGTACACGCAGGAAACTCACCCTGTTCCGGGGCGTCTACCCGGTTAACTTCAGGCCGGCCACGCAGGAGCGCGAGCAGGTCCTGCATGAGGCCGAGGATGAGTTGCGCCGCCGGGGTGCGGTGAGAGACGATGACCTGATCATCATCACCATCGGCGAACCGATCGGCAAATCGGGCGGAACCAACACCATGAAAATCGTCAAAGTGGGCGAAATTCGATGCACCAGCAAGGCGTAAAGATCCGATTAACCAGCAGCAACTAATTTACTTATAGCAGGAGGAAATATGGCATTAGTATCCATGCGTCAACTTCTCGATCACGCCGCAGAAAATGGCTACGGCCTGCCGGCATTCAACGTCAATAACCTGGAGCAGGTAATGGCAATCATGCAGGCCGCCGACGAGTGCGACAGCCCGGTGATCATGCAGGGTTCCGCCGGCGCGCGCAAGTATGCCGGTGAAGCATTCCTGCGCCACCTGATCGACGCCGCAATCGAAGCCTACCCGCACATTCCTGTCGTCATGCACCAGGATCATGGCGCTTCTCCGGCGGTGTGCATCAACGCCATCCGCTCAGGTTTCTCCAGCGTGATGATGGACGGCTCCCTGCTGGAAGACGCCAAAACGCCATCCAGCTTTGAATACAACGTCGAAGTCACGCGCAAGGTAGTGGAAATGTCCCATGCCGTCGGCGTGTCCGTCGAGGGCGAACTGGGTTGCCTGGGTTCCCTGGAAACCGGTATGGGTGAAAAAGAGGATGGCCAGGGCGCCGAAGGCGTGCTGACCATGGATCAACTCCTTACCGATCCCAATGAAGCGGCCGAATTCGTCAAGGCGACCGGCGTGGATGCCCTGGCCATCGCCATCGGCACTTCCCACGGCGCCTACAAGTTCACCCGCCCGCCCACCGGCGACGTGCTGGCCATCAGCCGCGTCAAAGAAATCCACGCTCGCATTCCCAATACCCACCTGGTAATGCACGGCTCCTCCTCGGTGCCGCAGGAATGGCTCAAGATCATCAACGATTTCGGTGGTGAAATGGGTGAAACCTATGGCGTGCCGGTCGAGGAAATCGTCGAGGGCATCAAGCACGGCGTACGCAAGGTAAACATCGACACCGACCTGCGTATGGCCTCCACCGGGGCAGTACGCAAGTACTTGGCGGAAAACAAGAAAAACTTCGATCCGCGCAAATTTCTTGCCGCCGCCACAGTGGCAATGAAGGAAATCTGCAAGGCGCGCTACACTGCCTTCGGCTCCGCCGGCCAAGCCAGCAAGATCAAGCCAATCATGCTCGACCGTGTCGCTACTATGTACACCAAGGGTGAACTGAAAGCCGTAGTGAAGTAAGCATTTTACTTCTTGAAAAAAGGCGGCTACGGCCGCCTTTTTTTATTCCTTTACCGTTTGCATCACCTGCGCCGCCTCTTGCAGCAAAAACTCCTTGAATGCGAGCGCCACGGCCGACAGCCGCTTGCCCTTACGGTGAACTACGTACCAGTGACGCAGGATAGGAAAGGACTCCACATCCAGCACCACCAACCGGTTGGTTTCCAGTTCCAGTGTGAGAGTATGAATCGACACTACGCCCAGGCCCATGCCGGCTTGCACCGCCTGCTTGATGGCTTCGTTGGTGCTCATCTCCATACCAGTGGATAGGGTCAGGTTATGCTGCAGGAAAAACCGTTCCATTGCGCTACGAGTACCTGAGCCCTCTTCGCGCACGATGAAAGTTTCCTGTGCCAACCGGGCTAGCTGGATATGCCGCTCGCGAGCCAAAGGGTGGCTAGTCGGGGCAATCACCACCAGGGGATTTTCCATGAAGGGTTCGACATCGATGTCCAGGCCATCCGGCGGCAACCCCATGACACCCAGGTCCATCTCGTTATTGGCGAGCTGATTGATCAGCACCTCGCGGTTAATCACGTTCAGGCTTAGCGTGACGTTCTGGTTGCGCTGACAAAACAGGGCCAGGAGCTGTGGCGCGAAATAATTAGCTGTACTGACCACTGAAATATTCAGCTTACCGTGCTTCACCCCCTTCATCTCGCCCAGCACGGCCTCCGCCTCGGCCAACTGCTGGGCGATACTCCGACTGTAGTAGTAAACCTCATTGCCGGCATCGGTAAGAAATATTTTCTTGCCGATCTGTTCAAACAGGGGCAAACCAACATTCAACTCGAGCTGTTTGATCTGCATGGAAACCGCTGGCTGAGTCAGATGCAGTTCTTCGGCCGCACGGGAAAAACTGAGATGGCGGGCAACCGCCTCAAATACCTGAAGCTGGCGTAAAGTGACATGTAACATGCTTGAATAATAAATATTTACTTATGTTGTTTTAATTAATGCCTTGCCAATCTTATGCTTGTTTATTCAAAAATGGAATGAAAGCGCAGTTTTCCAGTAAATTTTCTGGTTTAGCGTAAGCCACTAAGCGGGCAATTGGGTCGCCAGTCTCCGGCAAGGAATACCTGGATACACTGTCCATGTCTACAGATTATAAATCATAAGTATTTACTGATCATTATTATAATAATTATTTAATATTATTTATGGTAAATCATTCGTATAGTGGTACCCAGTAGCTAGATTTCTTATACAACAGATTTTTTACAAAGGAACGCTAACAATGGATCAATCGAATCGTTATGCCGATCTGAGTCTGAAAGAAGAAGACCTGATCAAGGGTGACAACCACATACTCGTCGCCTACCACATGCAGCCAGCCACTGGCTATGGTTACCTGGAAGTGGCCGCACACATTGCCGCCGAATCATCCACCGGCACCAACGTGGAAGTTTCTACCACCGATGATTTCACCAAGGGCGTGGACGCACTGGTTTATTTCATCGACGAAGCCAAGGGCATAATGAAGGTCGCCTACCCGAATGACCTGTTCGACCGCAACGTGACCGACGGTCGTGCCATGCTGGTGTCGTTCCTGACGCTGGCTATCGGCAACAACCAGGGCATGGGCGATGTGAAGCATCTGCAGATGCAGGATTTCTATGTGCCTTGGTCCATGCTGCGTTTGTATGACGGCCCGGCCAAAGACATCACCGACCTGTGGGACATTCTGGGTCGCCCCCGCATCAACGGCGGTTACATCGCCGGCACCATCATCAAGCCCAAGCTGGGCCTGCGTCCCGAACCGTTTGCCAAAGCTGCGTACCAGTTCTGGCTGGGTGGCGACTTCATCAAGAACGACGAACCCCAAGGCAACCAAGTATTCTGCCCAACCAAAAAAGTAATCCCGCTGGTCTACGATTCTATGAAGCGTGCCATGGACGAAACCGGTCAGGCCAAACTGTTTTCCGCCAATATCACCGCTGACGACCATTACGAAATGCTCGCCCGTGCCGATTACATTCTGGAAACCTTTGGCCCGGATGCAAACAAAGTCGCATTCCTGGTCGATGGTTACGTCGGCGGCCCCGGCATGATCACCACCGCTCGTCGTCAGTACCCCGGTCAATACCTGCACTATCACCGCGCCGGTCACGGCGCGATCACGTCACCTTCTGCCGTGCGTGGCTACACCGCGTTCGTGCTGTCCAAGATGTCCCGCCTGCAAGGTGCTTCCGGCATCCACGTCGGCACCATGGGCTACGGCAAGATGGAAGGTGGCAAGGATGATCGCAACATCGCCTACATGATCGAGCGCGATTCAGCGGACGGCCCTTACTACCATCAGGAGTGGCACGGCATGAAGCCCACCACCCCGATCATCTCCGGCGGCATGAACGCCCTGCGTTTGCCTGGCTTCTTCGAGAACCTGGGCCACGGCAACGTGATCAACACCTCCGGTGGCGGTTCTTACGGTCACATCGACAGCCCAGCGGCAGGCGCAATCTCCCTGCGTCAGTCCTATGAGTGCTGGAAAGCCGGTGCCGATCCGATTGAATTCGCGAAAGAGCACAAGGAATTTGCCCGCGCGTTCGAATCCTTCCCGGGCGACGCCGACAAGATCTTCCCAGGCTGGCGCGAAAAGCTGGGCGTGCACAAGTAAGCTCAGGTTTCAAAGCAATGCACTAAAAGGCGCCCCCACTTTGCTGGGGGCGTTTTTTTCCGGGTCAAGAAACCTTTCTTGCCTCACGGATAAGGAGAAAATGATGACCGCCAAAGACCAGTACAAGGTTCACAAAGAACCGTTCTATCAACAGCAAACCAACGAGGTGACACTCTACGAAGCGGCCTATGCCGCCCGGCTGCCTGTGATGATCAAAGGGCCGACCGGCTGCGGCAAATCGCGCTTTGTCGAATACATGGCGTGGAAACTCAACAAACCGCTGATTACCGTAGCCTGTAACGAAGACATGACCGCCTCCGATCTGGTCGGACGCTATGTTCTTGAAGCCAACGGCACGCGCTGGCTGGATGGCCCATTGACCACCGCAGCGCGTATCGGCGCGATCTGCTATCTGGACGAAATCGTCGAAGCGCGCCAGGACACCACGGTAGTGATCCATCCGCTCACCGATCACCGCCGCACCTTGCCCCTGGATAAAAAAGGCGAGCTTCTCGAAGCGCACCCCGATTTCCAGATGGTGATTTCCTATAATCCGGGCTACCAGAACCTGATGAAGGATTTGAAGCAATCAACCAAACAGCGCTTCACCGCTTTCGAGTTCGACTACCCCGATGCCCAACTGGAAACCAGCATCGTGGCCAAGGAAACCGGAACGGACGAAGCGTTGGCAGCCAAACTGGTAAAAATCGGCACCACCGCGCGTAACCTCAAAGGGCATGGCCTGGATGAAGGCATTTCCACCCGCCTGCTGGTCTATGCAGCCACCTTGATCAAGGGCGGTGTGGAGCCCCGTGATGCCTGCCGCATGTCACTGGTGCGCCCAATCACCGACGACGCGGACATTCGCGATACGCTGGATCACGCAATCGACGCAATATTTGCCTGACGATAATGCCTCGTCATTGCTCGCAATGACATGCTATTTGGGATTCCGTGAAAATGCCTAAAGTAAACGCCGAGTACGAACATCCCTTGATGAAGGGCTACCGCGAGCAACTCAATTGCGGCTTTCCCCAGGTCAAGGATGTCTTCGATGACTGCATGGAGGAAGCTCTGTCCATTTTGTCAAAGGAGGGCATTACCGCCTATCTGGAAGCCGCCGGCTTTTTGTGCAGAATGGGACGTGGCGTTGAGCCGGTGCTGATTTTCCTGGAGGAATGGCCATCGGCCGCCAAAAGGCTGGGTGAAACGGCCCTGCCGACGGTGATGGAGTTTATCCTCAAGATGTACAAATCCCCCAACGGCAAGGCGATCGTGCCGTTCCTGCAAACGCTGGCAGCGATCGCTCGCCGCCTGCATTCGCAGGAGCGAATGCAGAGATACCTGGATCTGGCACTGGACGTCATGAACCGGACTACCGGCTCGATTCACGGCATCCACACTACCTTTGCCAGTCCCGGCTTGCCCGAACTCTACGCCCAGGCGCCTTACCTGCTCAGCCAGATTTCCTTGCAAGGACTAAAAAACTGGGTAGAGTACGGCATCCGCAATTATGGTGACCATCCGGAACGCCAGATCGATTACTTCAGCCTGCAATCTGCAGACAGCAAGGCCGTCATGCAGCGCGAGCGCCACGGCACCCTGATGGTAGATGTCGAACGCAAACTGGATCTCTATCTGCGCGGACTGTGGGAACACCATGATTACCTGGTGCCATACTCGCTTGGTTTCGACGAACTGCGCAAACCTGTGCCCTACTATGACAAGCTCGGCATCCGCATGCCGGATGTTTACGACGATTTCAACGGTATTGCCGGCATTGACCGCTATCGCGCCACACTGGCCCATATCATCGGGCACAAGCGCTGGACCACCGCGATTTTTGCCGACAATTTCAGCCCCTTCCAGCGCATGGCCATCGAGTTCTTCGAGGATGCCCGCATCGAACACCTTGTTATGCAGCAATATCCCGGCTTGCGCCGCATATTTACCTCGCTACACCCAAAGCCGGTCGAAAACGCATGCAACCCGGAAACCACCTCCTGCCTGCGCCATCGCCTGGCCATGCTGTCGCGCGCCCTGCTCGACACGCAACACGGCTATCAAGATGCCGACCTGAATACTTTTGTTGGCCGCTTTCATGAAATCATGGCCAAAGGAAAATCTGGCACCGAGGAAATTGCCGATCTCGCCATCAGTTACGTCGCCAAAACCCGACGCCAGAGCGACCAGCTCGCCAAGATGTATTTCGATAATACCGTGGTGGACTACCGCGACGACAACCGGCACATGTGGCGATTTCACGAACAGAGCGACGATGAAGAGATGTTCGATGATCATCGCAAGATCGAGCTGGAGGAAAAAGAACGCAAGGGATTGCCCCCGCGCCATTACCCCGAATGGGACTACCTCAGCCAGACTTTCCGCCCGGACTGGGTGAGCGTATATGAAGCATTGCACCCCAAGGGCAAGGCGGCCGATATCGACAAACTGCTAGCCAAGAACGCCGCCCTGGCGAAGCGTCTGAAACGCATGCTAGACCTGCTCAAGCCGCAGGAAAAAATGCGTATCCGCTATCAGGAAGAAGGCAGCGAACTAGACCTGGACATCGCCCTGCGCTCCCTGATCGACTTCAAGAGCGGCGCCAACCCCGACCCGCGTATCAACATGAGTCACAAGACCAGCGGGCGCGATATCGCCGTGATGCTGCTGCTTGACCTCTCCGCATCCCTTAACGAAAAAGTAGCGGGAACCGCGCAAACCATACTTGAACTCAGCCAGGAAGCTGTCTCGCTGCTCGCCTGGGCGATCGACAAGCTGGGCGATCCCTTCGCCATCGGCGGCTTCCATTCCAACACCCGGCATGACGTGCGCTACCTGCACATCAAGGGCTACAGTGAACACTGGAACGATGAAGTAAAGGGGCGACTGGCGGCAATGGAAGCCGGCTACTCTACCCGCATGGGTGCGGCCATGCGCCACGCCGCTCACTACCTGGAAGCACAGAAGGCGGACAAGAAACTGATGCTGATCCTCACCGACGGTCAACCCTCCGACGTGGACACCAAGGACGAGCGTGTGCTGATCGAAGACGCCCGGCAGGCCGTCAAGGAATTGGATCAGAAGGGCATCTACACCTACTGCATCAACCTCGACCCGAAAGCGGACGAATATGTGACCGATATTTTCGGCAAACAGTACACCGTGATCGACAACATCCAGCGCCTGCCCGAGCGTCTGCCACAACTGTTCATGGCGTTGACCAAATAATAATCGGGCGTTGACCTGCCGCCAATTGTGGATGATCATATCCTTTATCAATTACAGGACATCCCGATCATGACCAAATACATTGGCATTCTCACTTCCGGTGGCGACAGCCCCGGTCTGAACGCGGCAATCCGCGGAGTCGGCAAAGCTGCCCTGAACCATTACGGCATGCAGATTATCGGCTTCCGTGACGGCTTCCGTGGGCTGATGGAAAACCGCGTGATGAGACTGGACGGCGGGGAACTGTCCGACATCCTGACCCGTGGCGGCACCATACTCGGCACCAGCCGCGACAAGCCGCATCGCATGCCGGTTGGCGGCAAGCTGCTGGACATGACCGACGTCATCGTCGGCAACTACCAGGACAACCATCTCGATGCCCTGGTCTGTCTGGGTGGCGGTGGCACCATGAAAAACGCCCTGCGCCTGAAGGAAAAAGGCATCAACGTCATCACCCTGCCCAAGACCATCGACAACGATGTCGCCCTGACCGACATCACCTTCGGCTTCGACACCGCGCTGGGCATTGCAACCGACGCGATCGACCGCCTCCACAGCACGGCGCACAGCCATCATCGCATCATCGTGGTAGAGATCATGGGTCACCGGGCAGGCTGGCTGGCCTTGGGCGCAGGAATCGCCGGCGGCGCCGACGTCATCCTGATTCCCGAAATTCCTTACGATGTGGCCAGTGTGGCCGAAGCGATTCGCGAGCGCAGTCGCCGTGGCAAGCCATTCAGTATCGTCGCCGTCGCCGAAGGCGCGATTTCTAAGCAGGAACATTCGGACATGCTGGCCGCGCAGAAGAAGAAAGCCAGCTCAAAACAGAAGGCTGCCAAGAAAGCCGAGGCAGAGGACATTCCGGAAACCCAGTACGCCGAAAAAACGGTGCGACTCGCCAAACAGCTCGAACTGCTGACCGGGCTCGAATCCCGCATCACCATCCTCGGGCACCTGCAACGCGGCGGCACCCCCTCAGCAGCCGACCGTCTGCTTGCAACACGACTCGGAACTGCCTGCGCCGACCTGATTCATCAGGGTCACTATGGCGTCATGGTTGCCGCCAAGGGAGATGGTGCCAAGGCCGTGAAACTGGAAGAAGTTGCAGGAAAAGTCAAAACCGTCCCCCCCGATCACCCCTGGGTACTGAGTGCGCGACATGTCGGCACCAATATGGGAGATTAAACAGATTACAGTTTAGGGGTTTCCCTTATAGCCAGAAACACCGCTTTTACCGTTTAATGTGTCCACTGCCCGTCATGCTTACGCATTCGGCAAGACCATAATCCCACGGTAAAACAACTTGCCTTCACACAAGAAAGATCCTTTAACCACGGAAGATAAGCTCTCGCTTAGCGGTTGCGTGGTTCGCAAGAACATGGGCGTCTATTTCAGCCTGTTCGGGGCGTGGTTCTTTCTGGCGAGCTTCATTACGGCATCTTCGATCGCCAACGACCTCCGCAGTGCCCAGCTCAAATTCCTCGAATACGCCAATAGCCTTTATAGCGAGATCGACAACCGCGTACAGACCAACGAAGCGGCACTTGAAGGCATTACCGCCTTTCTGGGCGTATCCGGCACCCTGAATAACGGCGCGCCAATCTCCCATTATGCGCAATTGGTGCGCGCCCGCCACCCCCAAATCGCCCAGATCGAGGTGATAGAAAGTGTTGCCCACAAGAATCTGCCGCGTTTTATCGCCGAGAAACGCGCTTCAGGCCTGCCGGAATTTCAGATACGAAGCTTTTCCTATGACTCCGGGCGCTCTTGGCAAGGCACGAATGACAAGCCCTGGTATTACCCCATCGTATTCATGGAACCCATGCCTCATGAATCCAGAGGCACCCTGGGCCTGGACATGGATTCGGTACCCTTCCTGCGTCGGGCCATGAGCGCGTCGGCCCGTCAAGGGCATACCGTTGCCACTCATCCATTCCGTTTGGTGGAAGGGGATTGGGCCTACGTCATGTTCCGACCCGTGGTGCCACTGCATGCCTCTGACGCAAAATCCGGCGACGAAAAACACCTGTTCGCCTCGCTGGTAATCAAAACCAAATCCATTCTACCCCCCCTCAAAGCAGACACTCCCGGGCTGCTCGTCAGGCTCTACCACGCCGATTTCCCAGCTAACAACCCCGAGGGTGAACTGATCAATTTCGAGCGCCAAGGTCGAAGCAACCTGGAAACCTTTCTTTTCCCCAGGCTGCATTATGAACGCAAACTGGAGGCGCAATCCCAGCCGTTCATCCTGCTGGCAGAACAACAGTTGGGCTGGCCAGCCCTTGATTTTCGTCAGTTGACGGCAATCCTTGTCATTACCCTGCTGTTACTTGGCTATCTGCTCAGATTTATGCTCGCACACCGCCGTAGCGAACTGGAAAGATGCCAGACTGAGAGCCGGTTTGCCTACCTGGCGACTCACGACGCCCTGACCGGACTGGCCAACCGCAACCTGTTCATGGATCGTCTCAAACATGCCATGGCCCGCGCGCACCGATCCGATACAAGGCTGGCTCTGCTGTACCTAGATCTGGATAAATTCAAGCAAATCAACGATACCTACGGCCATGGGGTTGGCGATCAGTTGCTAAAAATGGTCGCAGAACGAATAGGTGACAGTGTGCGCGAGGACGACACCGTCGCCCGATTGAGCGGGGATGAATTCGTCGTCATCCTCGAAACCATCACCACGCATCAGGGTGCGTCAACAGCGGCCGAGGTAATCAGCGATAGACTGGCTCAACCGTTCCACATCAATGGAGAAACGCTCAACATAGACGTCAGCGTCGGTACGGCCATCTATCCTGACGACAGCGAAGATATTGAGAAGCTGATAAAGATCGCTGACGAGGCCATGTATGCAGTAAAAGGCAAAGACCGCAGCCCCCCTTTATCCGGCCAGCTCAGTTTTGAAGAACTGAAAAATCTCTAGAACAGGGTCAGCAGCATCCGCGTGCCCAGCACATACAGCAGCAGGGCAAAGATTTTTTTCAGCCTGGCCACCGGCAGGCGATGCGCCAGGCGCGCACCGAATGGCGCAGTCAGTACACTTGCCACGACCAGCCCCGCCAGCGCCGGCAGATAGACAAAACCCAGGCTATAGCTGGGCAACGCTTCTACCCTCCAGCCATTGGCGATATACCCCACCGCGCCCGCCGCAGCGATCGGCAAGCCGATTGCCGCAGAAGTGCCGATCGCCTGATGCAGTCTGATGTTGCACCAGGTCATGAAAGGCACCGACAGCGTGCCGCCACCAATGCCGACCAGGCTTGATACCCCTCCAATCACGCCCCCGGCACCAAACATACCCACCATGCCCGGCAGTTCGCGGGAAGACTTGGGCTTGATGTTCAGCACCATCTGGGTGGCTACGTAGTACAGGAACACGACAAAAAAGACCTTGAGGAAGGTCGTGGAAAGCTGCGCGGCAACGACCGTTCCGGCCAGAGTGCCGGCGATGATACCCGGCGTGATGCCGCGCACTACTGCCCAGTTCACCGCGCCATGGGCATGATGGGCTCGCAGGCTGGAAACCGAAGTAAACATGATGCTGGCGAGCGAAGTGCCGAGTGCAACGTGCATGACCTGTTCGACCGGAAAATGCTGTGCGGTAAAGATGAAGACCAACACCGGAACGATGACCAACCCACCCCCCACGCCCAGTAACCCGGCAAGGAAACCGGCGAAGATGCCGGTAACGAAATAAAGCAGCCAAAACTCCATGGGGTCAGAGCAGCCCGATGATGAATTCCCACTCGCTTGGATCAACCGGCGTGATCGACAGACGGTTGCCCTTCTGCAAAGTACGCATCCGTTCCAGTTCCAGGTGGCCGCGCAGCTCTTTCAGGCTGACCAGCCGGGTCTTCTTTACCAGCTTGACATCAACATTGAACCAGCGCGGGGTCTCCGGCGTTGCCTTGGGGTCGAAGTATTTGTTCTTCGGGTCGAATTGGGTCTGGTCCGGGTAAGCCAGCCGACCCACCTCGGCCAACCCGGCAATACCCGGCTCGGCACAGTTGGAGTGATAGAAAAACACCTTATCGCCGACCTTCATCTGGTCGCGCATGAAATTGCGCGCCTGATAGTTGCGCACGCCGTACCACGCCACGCTTTGGCCGGGTAACTTGGCAAGGTCGTCGATACTGCAATCGGAAGGTTCGGATTTCATCAGCCAGTAACGCATGTTTGCCCTTTTTTCTTCGCCCAATAAATTCTTCGCTCGGTAATCACCGCATCCAGGTGCATATCCCAGGGATCCGACGGGATCTCGTCAGCCTTCTGGCATTCGTAGCCCACGCCAACCAATAGTGGCTTGCGCCATACCTTGCGCCGCCGCAGATAGGCCAGGCTGGCATCATAGAAACCGCCACCCATGCCGAGACGATGACAGGCCTCGTCAAAACCGACCAGGGGAACGAACAGCAGGTCAAGCTGCCAAGCGCGCACCGGACGTGGCGTCCAGTGTTCGTGTATGCCGTAGCGGTTAAGATACCAGCGCGGCAACGAGGTCAGCTGGCTGAAGCCGAGCCGGCGCTGAAAACGCTGCGGCACGATCGGCAGGAAACACGCCTTGCCCAGCCACAAGGCATGGTTAAGTAAAGGCATCAGGTTAATTTCTTCGTGGGTCGGGGAATAGAAGCCGATACGCCGACAGCTGAGCAGCAAGTTGTGGGCCAAGGCTACCCGCCGCAATCCTTCGGCGGCATGTCGGCGCCGCGGAGGGGAGAGCGCTCGACGCGCTCGACGCAACACCGTGCGCAGCTGTTTCTTGTTCATGCTGTCAGGAGAAACCTGATGGGAAGAAATAAAGCCCCCGCGAGTGCCGTCAAGACCAGCATCTTGAACCTAAGGTTCAAGGTGGTCGCAGCCTGAGCACATCAGGCACATCCGGGAAGGGATGCGCACAACAGCACTCGGTATAGCCGCAACCAGACTATGCGAATCGGTCAAAGAATATATAGTCTTAACGAACACCGCAGGGAGCAACTCGAAAAACGTGCGACAAACGAGAAGCTAGAACAACTCGTCCTGATCGGCCATTGCCTGCTCGATCTGCGCCTGCATGGAATTCATTCTACGCTTGTATTCGCCGATGTCAAAGCTGCCGGCCAGACGGGTGCCCAGGAATTCGTGGGCAATATTCAGCGCCGCCATGATGGCGATGCGCTCGACACCAATAACCTTGCCCGCATCACGGATCTCGCGCATTTTCTTGTCGAGGAAGGTCACAGAATCGAGCAGCGCCTGTTGCTCATCTTCCGGGCAGGCGACACGGAATTCGCGCCCCATGATGGTTACATCCAGGCCTTTGACGTCAGCACTCATGCTTCATCCCCGGGGATCTGATCGAGTAGCGACTCAAGCCGGCCACGCGCGCCATTAATCTTTTCGGTCAGATGCTTACCTTCATTTTGCGCAGTAGCCAACTGCTGCCGCAGGTGGATGTTTTCTGTGCGCAAGCGCGCACATAACTGCACTAACTGTGCAATTTTGTCTTCCAGGGCCTTCAGTTCCGCTTCCATAGCCCACACTATATGTTGGAAAATCCTGTTAAGTCAACCGCTAACAAAAACTTCTGAATGTTCATTAGCACGTTTAATCACCACTCCACATGACTATTTCCGAAATTTAGGTAAAATAGTCGCCTCCTTTGCCAGGTGCCCTTTGCTTCCACCGCAAATGGGTTAAACGGGAAACAGGTGCGCGCCATTGCGCAAACCCTGTGCTGCCCCCGCAACGGTAAGCGAGTGTGGACGCATCAACCACGCCACTGTGAACATGTTCATGGGAAGGCGATGCGTCAAAACTCGTGAGCCCGGAGACCGGCCCGGCAATTTTTTAAACCCTAAACGTATGCGGGGATGCATACGTCACATGGAGTCCGAAATGAAATCCCTCCTCGCCTTGCCACTGCTGGCAATCGCTGTTCCTTTGTGCGCCGAAGAAATACCCACTTACACTGCCGATGAAATCGTCGTCACGGCGACGCGTTTCCTGTCGCAAAGCCAAACCTCGCCATTTGGCATACAGGTCATAACGCACGAGGATATCGCGCGCAGCACTGCAACCACCATACCGGAACTCTTGTCACATTTTGCCGGCGTGAAAACGAGGAGCAACAGCGGTAGCCCAGACGCCCAAATCGATATGCGCGGCTTCGGCATCACAGGAGGCCAGAACACCCTGGTGCTGCTTGATGGTCAGCGGCTCAGCGAAATCGAGTTGGTTTCCCCAAAATGGTCAGCCATCCCCATGGATTCAATCGAACGCATCGAAATCCTGCGCAGCAGTGGCGCAGTCCTCTATGGTGGCGGCGCCACCGGTGGTACCATCAACATCATCACCAAGACGCCTAAACCTGACCAACGCGAAGGCTTTGTTAGCGCTGGTTACGGCACATACAATACCTCCGAGCTCCGCGCAGGCGGTCTGATCGGCAGCGACAATCTCAGCCTCGCGCTTCATGCCAATCGTTATGATTCCGACAACTATCGCAAGAACAATGAGATTACACAGGAAAATATCGAAGGCGACTTCCGCTTCACGACGGAAAATACACAATGGGCGCTAAAATTCGGCGCGGACGACCAAAACCTGCGTCTGCCCGGCGCCCGGACCGAATCGCAACTTCAGACTGACCGACGCGGCACCGCCACCCCGAATGACTGGAGCACGCGAACGGGCGGCCACCTCAACCTCAATGGCAGCACTCGGATCGGAGACGCCGAACTGACTGCCGATCTCTCTTACCGTGAACGCAATGCGAAGGCGTCTTATGCTCCCGGTTATAGTATCGAGACGAAAGTCAATGTTGCAGCTTTTAATCCACGCCTGAAACTTGAACACACTCTACTGGGACAGCGCAACGATTTGGTATTAGGGCTGGATTTGGATGATTGGGATTACAACTCCAAAAACACTTATTCCACCTCGCTGGCCAGCCAGAAAAATCAAGCCTTCTATTTCCAGAACCAGACCATGCTGTCTACCGCTACCCGCATCACATTGGGAGGACGCCTCCACCAGGTAGAGTCCTCCGTCGGCACAATAAGCCAGACGAAGTCTCCGCGCGCCTTCGAATTGGGCTTGCGTCACGAATTGAGCCAAGGACTGGCTCTGTTTGCCAAGCTCGACCAAAGCTTCCGTATCGCAACCGTTGATGAAAACCAGTTCCAGATTTCTTTATTGGAACCACAAACATCGCACGACCGGGAAATCGGTTTCGAGAAAAGGCTCGCGGCTGGCACATTGCGCGCCTCATTCTATCAGATCCGCCTCAACAACGAGATCTCATACCTGCCTTCAACCTTGGCCCCGCCATTCGGGGCAAACATCAACCTCCCACCCACACAAAGACAGGGGCTTGAACTGGCGGCAAACTGGCGAGCAACAGACACCCTGGATGTGTTCGCAAACTACACTTACGCCGAAGCAACATTTCGTGAGGGCACTTATAACGGAACGGATGTAACCGGGAAAAACGTGCCACTCGTACCACGACATGCAATGAACCTTGGGGTGTCATGGCGCATCTCGCCGAGGACCAACCTGGGCGCAGATGCTCAGTATATTGGGGAACAGTACTTCGACAATGACCAAGCCAACACATTCGGTCGCAAAATGTCCAGTTATACGGTAGTGAATGCCAAACTCGCCCATCACGTCGGCCCTTGGCGTCTGGCCGCAACCGTGAAGAATCTGTTTAACGAAAAATACTTCAGCTACGCCATCAAATCAGGTGCGACTTTCAGTGCATATCCAGCGCCAGATCGGACTTTATTTATGTCGGCAGAATATCGATTCAAGTAAGTACAAAAATCTACGCAGGCGGCCTGATATTTAGGCCGCCTTTTTCTTTTGCGTGGTTTTTTGCTATTGTTCGCGTCATGCTAAAAGACGCCATCGACCTGTCCACGCTTAGTCGCGTATTAGTCATCAAACTGCGCCACCACGGCGACGTGCTGCTCACTTCTCCGGTTTTCAGCGTGCTGAAGAACCACGCGCCGCATCTGGAAATCGATGCACTGGTTTATCAGGACACTGCGGAGATGCTGAGCCTTCACCCCGCCATCAGCCAGTTGCACGCCATCGACAGGACGTGGAAATCGGCTGGCATCCTGACCCAGGCCAAAGCCGAATGGAAACTGCTGTCAGCGCTACGGGCGAGACGCTACGACTTGGTCATCCACCTGACCGAACACAACCGGGGAGCCTGGTTAACCAGGCTGCTTGGTGCACGCTATGGAGTGGCCGAGAAACTGCGCGGAAAAGGCAGGTTCTGGTACAACAGCTTCAGCCACCTCTACCCCATTCCCATCGGATTCTGGCGCCACCGTGTTGAACTCAATCTGGACGCGCTGCGCCGCATCGGGGTCTATCCCGCCGGGCAGGAGCGGCATCTCACTCTGGTTCCCGGCAAGGAAGCAGAGGCGTTCATCGACAAGGAACTCGAACAACAGGGTTTGCGGGGAAAGACGTTTCTCCATCTGCATCCGACTTCGCGCTGGCAGTTCAAATGCTGGCCCGAGGAAAAAATGAGCGCACTGATCGATGCTCTGCAGCGTGAAGGGCATCGCGTAGTGCTGACCGCCGGGCCAGGCGCCGATGAAATGGCCGCAATAAAGCGCATCACGGCCTCTTTATCCACACCCGTGACGGACCTGTCTGGTCGCCTGTCGCTCAAACAGCTTGCGGCCCTCACCTCCAAGGCACAAGCCTTCATCGGTGTAGATTCCGCCCCTATGCATATCGCCGCCGCCATGGGAACACCCACGGCGGTCCTGTTCGGCCCTAGCGGAGACCCGGAATGGGGTCCATGGCAAGTTCCTCACCGGATCATTATCTCAAACCACACCTGCCGCCCTTGCGGCAACGATGGCTGCGGTGGCGGGAAACTCAGCGAATGTCTCCAGACCATCAGCGTAGCAGAAGTGCTGGAGGCCGTGCACAGCCTACTGTTGCAAGGGCGCGAAAACTGCTGAAGATCGCTCTCGTCCGCCAACGCTACACCCCCTTCGGCGGGGCGGAGCGCTTCGTCGCCAATGCCGTGCGCGCCCTGCGTGCCGAGGGCGCATCGTTGACCATCGTCACCCGTCGCTGGCCTGGTGGGGAAGAATTCGCCCCCCTGATCTGCAACCCCTTCTATCTCGGCAGCCTGTGGCGCGACTGGAGCTTCGCCCGCTGTGTCTGCAGCTCTTTGAAAAACCAGAATTTCGACCTGGTACAGTCGCACGAGCGCATCAGCTGCTGCGACATCTATCGCGCCGGCGATGGCGTTCATCGCGAGTGGCTGACCCAGCGCCGGCGTGTGCTCGGCCCGCTGAGCCGACTCGGCGTCGCGCTCAACCCCTACCATCACCAAGTGCTCTCTGCGGAAAAAAAACTCTTCGCCAGCACGCAACTCAAGGCAGTAATTTGCAATTCGAGCATGGTCAAAGAGGAAATCCAGCGCTATTTCGGACTGCCCGAAGAAAAGCTGCATGTCATATACAGCGGCGTTGACCTGGATGCGTTCCATCCCGGACTACGGGAACTCCACCGCACTGCGGTGCTCGCGCAAAACAATATTCCCGCCGACGCCACTGTCTTTCTTTTCGTCGGCTCCGGCTTCGAACGCAAGGGCTTGGCCACGGCACTTCGCGCCTTGGCCGACCTGCCTGCATCCGCTCATTTGCTGGTGGTGGGCAAGGACAAGAAACTTGAACAGTTTCGCCGCTTGGCGAATAAATTGGGTGTTGAGGCCAGAGTCCGGTTTCTGGACGGACAGGAAAATGTGAAACCATTTTATGGCGCAGCCGACGCTTTTGTCTTGCCCACGCTCTACGACCCTTTCCCTAACGCTGCGCTGGAAGCTTTTGCCTGTGGGCTGCCGGTGATCACCAGCACCAAGAGTGGTGCAGCGGAATTAATCCGCACGGGAGAAAATGGCTTCGTCTACGATGCGCTGGATGTCGCAGGACTTGTCTCAGCGATGCGACAAATTGCCACTCAGGGCGTTGCCTCCTACAGCGCGCGCTCACGAGACACTGTGGCAGCGCTGTCTCCGGCCGCGATGAGCAGTCGCCTATTCGCCCTTTACCGGGATTTGCTCAATGACGCTCGGATTAGCGCAGAATAGTGCGTATAATTCGCAGGTTATGCCCCATCCAGAAATGAACAGCAGGGAACTTTACCTGCGCTTACTCCAAAACGTCCTGCCCTACTGGCGCACTTTCGCACTGTCCATTGTGAGCATGGTAGCGCTGGCAGCAACCGAACCCCTATTCCCGGCGTTGATGAAGCCCCTGCTCGACAACGGCTTCGTCAACCGGAACATTCAAATGACCTGGCTGGTGCCAGTCGCCCTGATAGGCTTGTTCCTGTTGCGCGGCTTGCTCACCTATGCGGGATCCTATGCCATTGCCTGGGTCGGCAATAAAGTGGTGATGGATCTGCGCGACCAGATGTTCCGAAAAATTATCGCCCTGCCCATCCCCTACTACGACAATAGCAGCACCGGCGCGCTGATCTCAAAAGTGGTATACGACGTCGGACAAGTGACCGCCGCCGCTACCAGCGCCATCACTGTGCTGGTGCGCGACTCCCTGACCATCGTCGGACTTCTGGGATGGATGCTGTATCTCAACTGGAAACTAACCCTGGTCAGTCTGGTCATCGCGCCCATCGTCGCCTTCATCGTCAAGGCATTCAGCGGCCGCCTGCGGGCGATGAGCAGGGAAGCCCAGCGGTCCATGGGCAACATTACTCAGGTACTGGAGGAAACGATAGGCTGCAACAAGGTGGTCAAGGTCTTCGGCGGCCAGGAATATGAAGCGAAGCGTTTCTTCGATGCCAACAACCAGGTGCGCCGCTACAACATGAAGCAGACCATCGCGGCAGCAGCCTCGGTACCCTTGGTACAGTTCTTCGCCGCCGTGGCATTGGCCGTCATCATTTATATCGCCATCGAGCAGTCTTCCGCCGATCAGACGACGGTGGGCGGATTCGTGTCCTTCATCACCGCCATGCTGATGCTGCTAACGCCACTGAAACGCCTGACCGGCGTTAACGAAAGCATGCAGCGGGGGTTGGCTGCTGCAGAAAGCGTATTCGAACTGATCGACCAGGAATCCGAGCCGGACAGTGGCGCTGAAACGCTCCCCCGCGCCATCGGCCGGGTCGAATTCCGTGACTTGGGCCTCACCTATCGACCAGAAGAATCGCCGGCGCTGGATGGCATTTCCCTTATCATTGAACCGGGCGAAACCATTGCTCTGGTGGGACCATCGGGCAGCGGCAAAACCTCGCTCGTCAATCTCATCCCGCGCTTCTACCACCCCACTTCGGGCCAGCTGCTGATCGATGGCCATAACGTCGAACACATCAGGCTCTCCGACCTGCGCGCCAATATCGCCGTAGTCAGTCAGGATGTGACCCTGTTCAACGACACTGTCGCCGCCAACATCGCCTATGGCGTCATGCGCGGCGCCAACGAGGCGGAAATCGTGGCCGCAGCCGAAGCTGCCCATGCAATGGAATTCATTCTCCGCATGCCGCAAGGCCTGCAGACCCTGATTGGCGAAAACGGCGTGCGCTTGTCGGGTGGCCAACGCCAGCGCCTGGCCATTGCCCGCGCAATATTAAAAAATGCCCCCATCCTGATCCTGGATGAAGCCACTTCAGCCCTCGACACCGAATCCGAACGCCACGTCCAGGCAGCATTGGAAACCTTGATGGAGGGGCGTACCACCATCGTCATCGCACACCGGCTTTCGACTATTGAAAGGGCCGACCGCATCGTGGTGCTGCAAAAGGGCCGCATCGCCGAAATCGGTAGCCATAGTGAACTGCTGGAAAGAAAAGGGATATATGCCCATCTTTATCATATCCAGTTTGCGCAGGAGCATCTGCCGCAGGCCGGCGTCTAATCATGGTCATTTCCAAGTTGAATATCGTCCATACCGAGGCCTCTCTGGGCTGGGGCGGTCAGGAAATTCGTATTCTCACCGAAGCGGCCGGCATGATGCTGCGTGGCCATCAGGTTACGCTGCTATGCCCGGCGGAGGCCAAAATATACGAGGAAGCCAGACTCCACGGCATTCCCGCAGTGGCACTGCCAATCGGCAGGAAGAACCTGCGTGGCGTCCTGGCTCTGTATCGCTGGCTGCGAAATAATCCCGCCGATATTCTCAATACCCACAGCTCGACGGATACCTGGCTGGCAGCGCTGGCCTCCTTGCTGCCAGGAGCGCAGGTACCGATCGTGCGTACCCGCCACATTTCTGCGGCTATCCCGAACAATCAGGCAACGCGCTGGCTTTACCAGAGCGCGACCTACCACATCGTCACGACCGGCGAAAAACTACGGCAACAGCTTATCGACGACAACGGCTACAAACCGGAAACCATCACTTCCGTTCCCACTGGGATCGATACAAGCCGCTTCAAGCCCGGCGACAAAACACTCGCCCGCCAACAACTTGGGCTACCGGAAGAGTGTGCCATCATCGGCATCGTCGCCACGCTCCGCAGCTGGAAGGGCCACGTCTATTTGCTGGATGCCTTCGCGGCACTGGGAAATCCTGCGGCCCGCCTGCTGATCGTGGGTGGCGGCCCGCAGCGGGATGCCCTCCAGAGAAAAGTGGTCGAGCTAGGCCTGCAAGAGCGTGTCATCATGCCCGGCAACCAGCGCGACGTGCTGCCTTGGCTGCAAGCCATGGACATTTTTGTCCTGCCTTCCTACGCAAACGAAGGCGTGCCCCAAGCCCTGCTGCAAGCCATGCTGTGCGCCCTGCCGATTATCACCACGCCGGTGGGCAGTATCCTCGATGCATTACAGCACGAACACACCGCCCTGATCGTCGAGCCGCGCCAGGCGGACCCGTTGCGACTTGCCCTGGAGCGCCTGCTGGCTGACCAGCCGCTCGGCCAGAAACTCGCGCAGGCGGCTCTGGTTACTGCCCGCGAAAAGTTCGGGATGGACACCATGCTGGACAAAATGGAAGTCGTATTTCAGGGGGCTCTGAAAAAATGACTGCAACAACCGAAAAACCACTCAGAATCAACCTTGGCTGCGGCAACAAGCGCCTTGAGGGCTACATTGGTGTTGATCGCTTCCCTTGCGAGGCTGCGGGGGTTTTATGCGATGTGACTCAACCTCTGCCGTTCCGCGACAACTCGGTTGACGAGTTCTATCTCGACAACCTGATCGAGCATATTCCCGACATTCCCGCCCTGATGGCGGAAATCGTGCGTACGGCACGAAACAACGCAAAAATCACCATTATCACTCCCCACTTCACGTCATTGTCTTCGTGGAAAGACCCGACCCATCTGCATCATCTTTCGTACTTCTCGTTCGACCATTTCGAGAAAATGTCGGTACGCCACTATGTCGGCAGCGGCCTGAAAGTCGTGCGGCGCAACCTATCTTTCGGCGGCGGTCTGCTCGGCCTCATCGGGCGTATGATCTTTTCGCTAAGTCCAGAGGCCTTCGAAAAAAAATACTGCTTCATTTTCCGTGCCAGCACACTTCGATTCGAACTGCAGGTAGTAAAACTTTAACAGCGATGTCCAGCCGCTTCCCAGTACGCCTCCACATTGTTGTCGCAGCCCTATGGCAATCGTTGCTCACATTGGGGCAACGGCATCTACCCAGGGACGTACGCCGCATCCTGGTCACCCATCACCCCCAAATGCTAGGCGACACCCTGCTGCTGACCCCGTTGCTGGCCAAATTGCGTGCATCCTACCCCACGGCGGAAATCCTGTTGACGGCTTCACCCGTTACCGCGCCCCTCTACCAGAAACAGCCCTATGGTGTGAAAGCGCTTGCCTATGACCCGCGCAACCACAGGAGCCTCCGCGCATTGTTTCAGCTACGCGGATTCGATCTTGCCATCGTCCCGGGAGACAACCGCTACAGCTGGCTTGCCCGCGCCCTGGGCGCACGCTGGGTAGCAGGCTTCGCGGGCGACCGCCCCGCAAGCAAAAACTGGCTGATGGATCAGCTCACCCCCTATCCAGATACGCCCGCCACATGGGGAGAAATGGCGGCCGCGCTGATAGACGGCCCGCCACCGGCACCCTACATGACTGAAGATTGGCCAACACCGGACTGCCGCCCTTTCGCCTTGCCAACACAGCCATATTGCGTCCTGCACGTAGGGGCAAGCACTGTACTCAAACTATGGAATCCGGAAAAGTGGCGCGCTCTGGCCGAGTTCCTGACAAAATGCGGACTCCAGATTGTCTGGAGCGGCGGCCCGGGCGAACAATGTGTTGTCGACGAAATCGATCCGGACAAAAAACATCTTTCGCTTGCCGGCCAGCTCGATCTGGCTCAACTGTGGCACCTGTTGGCCCACGCCAGACTGCTGGTCTGCCCTGACACGGGCGCGGCCCACCTCGGTCGCATCGTCGGCACCCCAACGGTGACCCTGTTTGGACCGGGTTCTCCGGTCCTCTGCGGCGCAGGCGAGTTCTGGAAAAACAGTCCATACCGTGCCGTCACGGTAGCTAATTTTCCTTGCCGGGATCAACACGTGTTTTTCAGACGAACCATAGTCTGGGTAAGGCGGTGCGGGCGCAACCAGCGTGAATGCACCACTCCCGGAGCGTGCATGGACGGCATTCAGGTGGCTGATGTACGCCGGGCCATCGAAGAACTGGGAGTACGTGAGTAGATGAACAAGGTCTGCTACCAAATCAACCTGCAGCAAGGCTTCGGCGGCGGGGAAATCTATACCCGATTTTTCAGCCACGCACTGCAGCAGCTTGGCTGGCAAGTTACACTCTTTGTCCACAGGAACGCCGGCTTCTGGCGGAAACTGGACATGCCCGGCGTTTCTCTCGTCCCGGTCGGTAGCTATGAGGAAATCCATGGTCACCTGCCGACTGAACGTTCCTTGTTCATCACCCATTCCCCCACAATCGGCAGACTGGCCCGCACGCTCGCCAGCAAGCATGTCCTCGCCGGTTTCGCCCACATGCCGCTGTACAACCGGAATCCGGAACCATTCAGGCCCTACCACCTTATTTTCGCTGTTTCCGGCCATGTCATCGACAGCCTGCGCGCGGCGGGTATCGACAGTTATTATGCAGAGCCCCTCTACGGCGTGGCCGATCTGACCCGCCCGGCGATGGAACAAGCAACGGCGATCCGAGCCGCATCGGTTTACGAGTGGGACACCCGCAAGGTGCGCGACCGCCTCCTGAGCCACCTATACCCCGCCTGGTTCGCACTCAAGCCAGCGGAGTATTTCAAGAAAAGAAAAGGCCTGACGCTAGGCATCGTCTCGCGTTTAACGCCGATCAAGCAATTTCCGCTGATGTTCGACATCCTCGCCCCTGTCATCCGGCAGTTCCCAGATGTCAAGTTGGAGATCTTCGGCAGCGGCGGCTACGCTTCGGTGCGCGACTTGCGCAATGGCCTCAAACCCATCGCCAACCAAGTGCGCTGGTGGGGACACCAGAACAACATGAACGCGATTTATCCGCAACTGGATTTTCTGCTCACCGGACTGCCGGAAAAGGAAGCGCTCGGTCTCAACGTGATCGAGGCCCAAGCTTGCGGCACACCAGTGCTGGCAGTAAACGCCCCGCCTTTCACCGAAACCGTGGTCGAAGGTGAAACCGGCTATTTCTTCACCGACCCGCGGCAGGATGACGGCCGCGACTTAGCGCGCCTGCTTGGCAAACTCCGTTCTGCGGACGAAATATTTCCCGATCCGCGCCGGGCGACGTCGCACCTCGAACGCTTTTCCCTCGCGCAATTCTCGCAGCGTGTGGAACGGGCGATGAACGCTGCCAGCCGCCTTCTGGAGGTGACGCCATGCAGCTGATCTTCAACTTCAGGAAAGGCTTTACGCCACTCAAGGAAGGTTTTGAGGCCTGTGATTGCACATTCTTCGACAATGTATGGGAACCGACTGAGGCGCAACTCAAGAAAACCGATGCCTGCATCATCAATTTTTACGAAGGCGTGCGGCAGCCTTGGCTGACATGGCGCCTGAAGACGAAACTGAAACGGCACGGCATCCCCCTGATTGGCATCGACCGCGATGCTCCCTGGCACTTGGGAGTCCGACGCCGCCGACTATGGCTGTTCAGCCTGCTGCGCCCGCTCGACATCTACGCCTCCCACACCCTGCAGCCAACCCTGACTTTTGCGCCGGAAACTGTCTACCAGGCCAATGCGGCTTGGACCCGGCACTACCATCTGCACGGAACAACGCTGGAAGAAATGCGCCGCCCGGATTTCTTCCGCCACGACGTTTCCTTCGTCGGCAACCTGGATGGGCAACGTTACCGGGAGCATCGTGCGCGCGCTGAATTTTTCACGGAACTGGGGCGTCGCCTATCCAGTATCGGGATTAACTGCCTGTTCAGGCATGCCGAGAACCTGCCCATAAGAGAACAGATCGAAATCATCCAACGCAGCCGCATCAACCTGAATGCGGGAGCGGCCGCAGACCACGGAGGGGAAAGAAGCTGGGGGCTGCCGGAACGCTGCTACGGCGTACCGGCCTGCGGCGGATTTCTGCTGAGCGACGAACGCCGCCACGCCCGCGACGATTTCGAACCTGGCACGGAATGGGCGGATTTCCACAACCTGGAAGACTGCGTTGCCAGGGTCCGTCATTATCTCGCCCACCCCGGTGAAGCTCGAGCCATCGCCGAAGCCGCCCATCTGCGGGTAATGCGCGACCACACCTATGAGCGGCGAGCGGCGAGTCTGCTTCATGTCATTCGGGAATGGCAGGAGAATCACGCACCTAAAAAATCGGGGGAGTTCATCCAATGAACATTTGCAGGATTTGCCAGAACGAGAAGGGAAATGTTTCCTACCTGGCGCGGGAAATGTGGTTCAATTTCCGTGATGAATTCGAATACATCAAATGTGCTCATTGCGGCTGCCTGCAGCTCGCGGCAATTCCGGAGGATTTATCGAAATACTATCCAGAGGATGCCTATTACTCCTATCAGGAGCCGCCCCGGAAAGAATACAACGCACTGTTGCTGCAACTACGCAAAATCCGCAGCCGGCATTTTTTGGGCCAACGCAGTTTCGTCGGTGGATTGCTGGCATCGCTGTCCACCAAACAGGAACACTTCGACTGGCTGGAGCGCGCGGGAGTGAATTTCAACTCCGAAATACTGGATGTAGGTTGTGGCGCGGGGGGACTGCTCCTTAAATTGCAGCGCGAGGGATTTCTTAACTTGACCGGCGTTGATCCCTTCATCGCAGAAGATATCACTTACGAAAACGGCGTTCGGGTTTACAAACAAGAACTGAATGAACTTGATCGAACATTCGACTTCATCATGCTCAACCATTCCCTAGAACACATGCCCGACCAGCTTGGAGCCTTACAAAAACTACATGGCTTGATTCACCCGGAGGGCTGCGTACTAATCAGAGTCCCTGTCGTGGATTGCTATGCATGGAGAAAATACGGCATTGACTGGACGGCTCTGGACGCACCGCGTCACATTTACTTGCACACAGTCAAAAGCTTGCATATCTTGTCTGCGCAGGCCGGCTTCAAAGTGACGGAAGTTGTTTATGACTCCACGATTCGCCAATTCCAGAATAGTGAACAATACTTGAGAGGCATTCCCTACAAGGATCATAAAAATGAATTCCGGAAACCGGAGAAAAAGCCATTTTCAGGTAAGGAAAAATGCCAATTCGAGAAGTTTGCCGAATTACTGAACACGCTAAGGGATGGCGATACAGCTTGTTTCTATTTACGTAAAAAATCTGGTGGTGATTAAATTTAATGTCTCTTTTCTTGGAAAACTCAATTAATAGCGACATGGGAAAATTTCGCTGGCAGCTGCTACCCCCCGCCCTGTTCCTGCTCATCCTTCCACTCAATCACACCATAGCGCTACGTTTCCTCTGCCTGTTTCTGGCTGCCGCCATCGCTCTGCGCATGCTCTTTAAACCAGGCGCACCCCCGCTACCACTGAAGCTCCCTCTTGCCCTATGGGCTGGCATCGCAGGGCTATCGTTGACATGGTCCCTGGATCCGTTATTTTCCCTCAACGAACTCAAGACCGAAATCGGCTATGGCATGATTGCCTTGTTTCCTTTTTCATCCTGACATCAGGAAAACGGGAATGGCATATCTTGCTGTGGGCGTTAATGGCCGGCGTGACCGGCACGGCCACTCTCGCTGCCGTCAAAATCTGGCAACTCGGGAGTTACCCCGCTTATGACCTGGATTGGCAGCACGGCCCCGGCACCTACAGCACTTACCTCAGCCTGGCATTTCCATTTCTCCTTTACCTGCTGCTCCAACCGGCACAACGTCGGATCCCATTCAAACCCACGTGGCTGCTTCTACCGATTTTTCTTTTTGCCGGTTATGCCACCCTTAATCGAATGTTCTGGCTAGCCGCAGGCGTCGTACTGCTTGTCTTCCTGGCTCTGCTCACATTTAACCGCAGCAAGTCCATCTCACTCAGATCACTGGTCAGCCTCGCGACTGTTCTAGCCATAGCCAGCGTTTTATTTGTCAACGTGTCCAAGGATCACCCCGCATCAGCCGCATCCGCGTCTATTAACTCGAAGAGCAGCCCGCTCGATCATGTTATGGAATCATTCCGTCACAGCGAACGCTATCAAATCTGGCAGTATTGGACAGAGCATATCGCCGAACGGCCGCTGGCCGGGGTGGGTTTCGGGCGTGATCTACCACATAATGTTTATACAAAACCGCCAGATTGGCCGGACGGATTTTTTGCCCATGCCCACAACGTGTTCTTGAATTACGCTCTACAAATGGGGCTACCAGGCCTGGTAGCTTTGCTCATACTTCTCGCCGCCCTGATCCGGACATTCTGGCGTTTCTACCAGTCTCCACACGAGGAGACCCGCCTTGTCGGCATTTGTGGCCTGGCCCTGATAGCCTCGTTCGTTACCAAAAACATGACTGATGACTTTTTCTGGCGCGGCGATGGACTGCTTTTTTGGTCGCTTGTGGGTATGCTGCTCGGCTATGGGACGCGAAGCACAATGCGCGTCGAAAGTTCAACGTAAAATGGCCTCTTCTTTTCTGGTTATTCGCCGTGACAATATTGGCGACCTGGCTTGCACAACTCCCTTATTTACGGCCCTAAGGGAACACTTTCCCGATGCGCGAATTTACGCTTTGGTAAATAGCTATAACAAGGCGGTATTGGAGAACAACCCGGAAATTGAACAGCTTTTTTGGTATGCCAAGGCGAAGCACCAGGCTGGCTGGAAGGGCAAGCTATCGGCCTATTGGCAACGACTCCGCTTAATTATCAAGTTGAGACGAATGAAGTTTGATTATGCCATTCTTGCTAGCCCAGGATTCCAACCCCGCTCACTCCAGCTAGCTGGGTGGATTAAGCCCAAGCACATCATCGGCTATACTGGAAATGGAAACACGCAAAACTCTCGTATCGACATAGCCATCCCCCATACCGTTCGCCATCCGATTCATGAAGCCGAGGCCGTTTTTCGACTGCTCGAACCCCTCGGGATTACCGGGGAGCCACCGGCAACTCAGGTTTTCCCGGACGCGGCCGAAATATGTCACGCCAGAGACTTATTAAAAAACCAAGCATGGGAATCGAAACTCACGATTGGAGTCCACATCAGCGCCAGAAAATCCAGCCAGCGCTGGCCGACCAATCGCTTTGCGGCGCTTATTCATAAACTTCACGCAGATTATCAAGCCAATTTTCTGTTGTTCTGGTCGCCTGGCGACGACACCAACCCCCTGCATCCCGGCGACGACGCCAACGCAAGTCACATTATCAGCCAGGTCGACACTCTCCCCGTGCTGCCATTTCCGACTCAACAGCTGCCCCAGCTAGTCGCAGGCTTATCTTTATGCGATGCGGTAATTTGTAGCGATGGTGGCGCCATGCACTTGGCTGCGGGATTGGGCAAACCCATCCTGTGTTTTTTTGGAAAATCCAGCGCGACGCACTGGCACCCGTGGGGCGTACCACATGTGCTAATCCAGCCACCCAGCCTGGATGTAGCAGATATTAGCGTGAGTGAAGCGCTGGGCGGTTTTGAAAAACTGCGGACCGACTTCGAGGCTAGCGGGCCGCGAATAAGTTCATGAATTTTTGCTACTGCAGTACTCCGGAACCCACTTCTTCAGTCCCTGTTTAACTTCCTGTTCCGATAGCATTTCCCCGCTTCCCGTCCACTGTAACAGCGCATCGAGCCAAACACCGTCTGCCGTGCGCGCTTGGGCGATACGCAGCTTGGGGTGAGGTGTCGGCAACGTATGCTCATCATCGGCCAGCAATTCTTCATAAAGCTTTTCCCCTGGCCGCAGGCCGGTGAATACAATGGGAATATCACCCTCCGAAAAACCGGATAGCCGGATCATATCCTTAGCCAATTCCACAATCCTGACCGGCTCACCCATATCCAGCACAAAAATCTCGCCACCCTCCCCCATCAATCCAGCCTGAAGCACCAGCTGAGCAGCCTCAGGAATAGACATGAAATAGCGCGTGATTTCCGGATGGGTAACGGTAATGGGCCCGCCATGCACAATCTGTTCCTGGAATTTTGGAATCACACTACCCGTGCTGCCCAGAACATTACCGAAACGCACCATGACAAAGCGAGTGCCCCCCTCCTGTTGCAACCCTTGGCAAACCATCTCGGCTAATCGCTTGGTTGCACCCATTACATTGGTCGGATTCACCGCCTTGTCAGTCGAGATCAAAACAAATTTCTTCACCCCATGCCGCATCGCGGCACGCGCCACAGTGCAGGTGCCAAGTACATTGTTGAGCACAGCCTGCCAAGCATTTTCCTGCTCCATTAGCGGCACGTGCTTGTATGCAGCAGCATGAAAAATTGCGGCGGGGGCGTATTGGCACATGACTTGATCCAGGCGTGCCTCATCCTTCACGTCACCAATTGCGCATACTATGCGCAATTGGGGGAGTTTTTCCGCAAATTCCTGCTCCATACGATACAAAACGAATTCATTTAACTCGAACAACACTAGACATGCCGGCTCGAAACGCGCGATCTGGCGACACAGCTCGGAACCGATCGACCCACCCGCCCCTGTCACCATGACAGGTTGGCCTGTCAGCAATCCATGCAAACCCTCTTCGTCGAGTGTCACTGGATCCCTGCCCAACAAGTCGTCAAGCTCAACCTGCCGAATCTGCGACACCGTCACCCTGCCGCTAGCAAGATCGTCGAAGGCCGGCACCGTCATCGACTTCACATTTGCCGAACTGCAAAGCTTTACGGCACGGCGGCGCGCCTGGTGGGAAGCCGAAGGCATGGCAATGATCGCAACATGGACATCATATCGCCCCGCCCATTTCGGCAACTCGTCCACTCGGCCCAGTACCTTGACCCCCTGAATCAATCGACCAACCATTGCGGGATCATCATCCAGCAACCCCTCCACCCGCCATTCTTTGCTGCGAGACAATTCTTTTACCAACCCTGCGGCAATCTCTCCTGCCCCTAAAACCAAAACAGGCTGTCGCTCTGCATCGGCAAACCGGTACAGGTGATGCTCCTTCCATGACCGATAGACAAAACGGCTACCTCCCACGACCATCACCAGTAGTAATGGGTCCAGCACCAGCACCGAGCGCGGTACTGCAACCGGAACATGCACCATATACAGCACCACTGGTACACTCAACCCAGCCACGCCCACCGCCATAATAATCCGCTTCAAATCCGGTAGGCTGGCAAAGCGCCACACCCCGCGATACAGGCCAAAGCGCCAAAAAATGAATGTCTGCAGCGGAACAACCCAGACCAGCGTATTCCACATCGATTGCATGTAGGGCTCGGAAATGGCGAAGTTGAACCGAAGCCAATAAGCCAGCACCCACGCCAGAAATGTTGCCGCCACATCATGGCCGACCACTAACAACAGCTTGTTTTTTACTTTCAGCATCTAGACTGCCCTTGCATGCGCGACCATTTAGTATCCACCAGCCACATGGCGAGCAGGTACACCAGCACCCAGAAAATACTAATAGCCCACTGAGTAGAATCATCCTGCCCATTCGCCCAAACGGCACTGGCACCTGCCAGCACCATCAGCACATACTCGACCTGTGCTGTACGACGATGTCCCCAGCCCATCTGTACCAGGCGCTGATAATAGTGCTCACGGTGAGCCTGCCAGACCTTCTCTCCACTCAGCAAGCGTTTTGCCAACGTCACGCTGGCATCCAGAATAAAAGGGGAAAAGACCAGCACGGGAAACCATACCGGCCAAGATCCAGCACGCCACCCCATCAAGCCAAATGCGGCGGCGAGGAAACCCAGAGGAATCGAGCCTGCATCACCCATGAAAATTCGCGCGGGATGAAAGTTGAAAAACAGAAATGCCAATGAGGCCACAGCCACACTCCAACATTGCCCAGCGAATGCCACATCTCCTTGCAGCCATGCAGCCAACCCATAAAAACCGAAACCGAAGAGCGCCATCCCCCCGGCCAAGCCGTCTGAGCCATCCATGAAATTATAGAGATTAGTCATCCAGACTATCGCCAGCACAGCCATGATAGCACCGACAAACCCCAAGTCATGTAAACCGTAAATCGCGACAAATACCCATGCGGCCAAAAAATGCATAAGAAATCGCCAAACTACCGACAGGCCACGCACGTCATCCCAAAGCGACACAATCAGTAGACCCCCGGCAATCGACAGCGCTGGCCAAAACTGAGACTGCAATACGCCCGCCCCCACTACCCCCCCCACCACCAAAGCCAGTCCACCGGTACGCGGTATAGGCGCCTCATGCAGCGAGCGTGAGTTTGGGTGATCAATAGCGAAACCAGCCCAACCCCTTTTTAGCATCACTATCAGCACCACAAATGTCGATACAAATGACAATAACAGCGCGGGGTAGACAGGCGGAAAGGGCAAGGGAGTCATTGGCAGGACGAGCATGAGTCAAATGGGGGCAATTTTATCTTTGAATACCGAGATATGCTTGATCAATTCAATAGGGAAACGCTGATTAAATACGCTCTCCCTGAGCCTGTCGAAGGGCATTCTATGTAAATCACAATGTTATAAAGGGCTTCGACCAGCTTAGCCTGAACGGAGCGAATAAATTAACACTTCTATTAAGGCGCCACCAAGATCAACCCCGGCTTCGCAGAAAATACTCCGCTGTGCGGCGCAACCCTTCATCAACAGAGATCAATGGTTTCCAATCCAGCACTGTACATGACTTCGCAATATCCACTTGTAAAGAACCACACAATCTTTGGGCCAGATCATTTTTTCCAACCATCTTAAAGCCCACTTCCAACAATTTCTGCGGAACAGGCAATAACCTCGTTGGAACATTCAATGCTATCGCCATCCTTCTTAACAATTCGGTGGTGGAGGTATCCTCCCCATCCGAGACCAAAAATGTCTGGTTTGCTGCTGCGGGATGATCAAGGCATACAACGATAAAGTCGACCAGATTATCGAGCGCTACCAGGCTACGACGATTATGGATCGCACCGAATGGCAATGGCACGCCTTTATACAACCATCGCATCATATTCAAGAAATTGGCCTTCACCTCTTTACCATATACCAACGGGGGTCTGATAATCACTACTTCCATACCTGTTTGCTGGGCAAGCTTACGCAACCCTTCTTCAGCCTCATGCTTTGAAACGCCATAAGGGTCAAGCGGTGCGGGTACGTCCCGCTCAGCAAAAGGTCGCCCTGGCAGCGTTTTCTCGCCATTGACCTTGATAGAGCTGAGGTAAACAAATCGCCGAACACCCGCTTTAGCCGCCTGGTTGGCGAGGTTCAAAGTACCCTCCACATTGACTGAACGGAACTCAGTTAGTGGATCGGTAGCCTTTTCGTGCATCACATGCACACGAGCGGCGAGATGAACTACAGCCCTAACCCCGTCCAACGCTTTAGACCAATCCGCGAATGGATCACACTCACCAACCTGGAAAAGCTCTATGTCTTCTATACACGAGACAGACCGCTCTAACCGGCGTATCGCACCACGTACACTTGCTCCGAGTGCTATCAGTTGATGGCATAACGCCGTTCCGACAAAACCATTTGCTCCAGTAACCAGAATCATGCGCAATTATTCCAGTCTGGAAAAGAATTGCGGTATTCGCGACATGATTTTGGCAAGAATAAAAAATGGCCCGACTTTGAGTCCATTCTTCCTGCACGCACGCCACGCTTCGAGATTCCCTTTAATAATATTCCCTGGCCTGCTACTGGCCCCGCCAATACACATTTTAACGAATACTCTAGGGACATATACCGCTTTGATATGATGCATCCAAAGAAATCGCATCGTCAGATCGAAATCTGACTGCAACCTAAACGCCAGATCAAACCCCCCATATTTTTCATAAATTTTGTTGCGCACGAAAAATGTTGGGTGCGCCGGCATCCACCCCTTCTCGAACAGGCCATCACGGTAATCACAAGATTTCCAGTAGCGAATTATCCTGCTTGGATTCTTGCAGTCGACATAAACCAGATCGGCATAGCAAGCGTCGACAGAGGTATCTCCCAAAACTTGCGCAACCTGCTCTAACACGCCATCGTTCGCATAAATATCGTCCGCATTCAGGAAACCGATCACATCGCCAGATGCCAGCTTCAAACCCTTGTTCATAGCATCGTAGATTCCACAGTCAGGTTCCGACACAACTATTGCCAACTTATCTCGGTACTTGTCGATAATCAACAGGGTGCCGTCAGTGGAGCCGCCATCGACAACGATATGCTCTGTTCCCGAATGACTTTGGGCTGCCACGGAAAGAATCGTGTTCTCGATTGTTGCTACATTGTTGTAAACAACCGTAATAATCGAAATCCTCATGCTTGCGACAACACAATATCTATACCGTCCATACAATAAAAAAACACCTCTGCTTAGAGATAGCATTCGCCCATCAAAATCATTACCACCCCTACCAACAGCCCTCTTCCACTTGCATTACAGTCGAAGCATCATCGATGCCTTGCTTGTTGGCTCTGTGCAGTCTTCTGCGCCCTCCGACGTTATGGTGCGCTCCATATGCCCCTCGGAATGAAGCAACCTGACGATAACACCTTGAAGACACTTATTGAAATCATCTTGCTGCCATCGTCTGGAACAGGCATAACCTTTATCGCGCAATTCATCGCAAAGACCATCATTCCTCCACAGCCTCTCAACAGCATCAGTGACATCCTCAACCGACCGGGGATCAAACAACAGCGCAGCATCACCAACCTGTTCTGGGATGCCATATATACCGGAGATAGCAACCGGGCATCCTAACGCAAACGCTTCCAATGGCGGAATGTTAGTTGGCCCAAAAAATGTCGGCATTACCAACGCCCGCGCGCGTCGATAGAATTCCGGCAGATCAGCATCAGGAACGTAACCTGTAAAGAGTACATGATTATGGAGGTTCAAGTCGGCAACACGTTGAACAAGCTTTTCATACTCGTAGCACTTCGGCCCCGCCAACACTAGAAAAACATCCGGGCATGAATGTCGAATAGCCGCTACTGCTTGTAGCAGCCTGTCGTGGTTTTTATGTGCCCAGAATTGCGCCGGATAAAACAAAAAGCGAGGTGGCAATTGATACCTATCATCAAAGCCGCCTGGAGTCACCGAGGAAAAAATATAACGTGGGGGCAAGTAAGGTAGGGGAAAGAGCTTACCAATGCTCAGGGCATAGGAATCAACCACGTGCTGACGGCCAACTTCCGAATCAACCAACACCGCCGTTGCAAAACGGCAAATATTGCTAAAACGATATTCCCGAATAAAATGTCGGCCCAAACGCGAAACTTCGGGAAACCGCGACTCATATCGATGCATTAGATCATGAATTGTCACCAATGCCTGAACCGGTGCCAGATAGCTCCAGTGATCTTGGGCGGGGAAAATCCAAAGGTCACAATTCTCGTTCCACAACACTCGTGCCACAGGATCGAGACGCCAAAGAAATGCCCTCCATGGCTCCATTGGCAAACAGGCAGCGCGCCAAATTCTGCCTATAGTAAGCGGCTCTCGTCCCGACCTCCCAAGAGGCAAAATCTGCAAATCCAATGGTTCGATATAGGACCGCCACGCAGGGTTAAAGAATGCGACGACAATCACGTAGCGATCGCGTGGCAGCGCTGATAACGCCTCCAGCATAGCAAGGCTGTATTGAAACATGCCGCCACTGCCCGGATCGCTCCCGAGAAATATACCGATTCGTTTCATGCCCGACAGACAAAACACACGCCCCAAGTGTCGAAACCGGGAACTTGTCCGCTCATCCACTCGTGCGCATCAATAACGCTAAAACCAGCCTGCGTTGCCAGCAATTCGATCTCCGGAGAGAAGAAGTAACGCATCCGATGTGTTTCCTCAGTTTCAGAGTAGCACCCCGTCTTCTTCTCGCAAGCAATAATGCGATAATGCACGTCAACAAGATTACGTCTTGGGTGCAGAGTAGGCTGGGCTATCCGGGTTATAGCCACCTCATCGTCCTCAAGTTCCTTCACACGGACCACGGGGCGGTCTGCGAGAACTGCCGGGCCGTACCAAACATCGAATATAAACACACCTCCGGGCCGCAAATGCTCACGAGCAGTAATAAACATAGCCTGTAAATCTGCATTCTCTGACTGGTAGCTCATTACGTGGAACAGAGAAATCACAGCATCGACCCGCACGCCCAGCCTGACATCGCGCACATCGCCGTGAGAAAAATGCAGGCGCTGCGCCACATCATCTGGTAACTGTACTCGCCGTACCGCAGCACGTTCCAGCATCCATTCGCTCAAATCAACCCCATTCACTTCTATACCTGCACTCGCCAAATACTCCGCATGAGCACCAGTACCGCAACCCAGTTCCACAATGGCAGAAGCGTTGGGAACATGCGACAAAATCAATCGTTGAACATATTCGGCTTCTTCCTGGTATGGCTTATCACGATAAAGTAGATCGTAATAGCGAGCATAGTTTGCGAAGATGTTCACGATACAAGCACTCCCCTTGTAACATCGGCAACGCGACGAATCTGCGTCTCAGTGAGCGCAAGGCCACTCGGCAAATAAAAACCTCGGCGCGCCAGTCGCTCGGCTACCGGATAACTCTCGCCAGTAAAAAGGCCCATGCGTCGAAAAACCGGTTGCTCATGCATAGGCCAGAAAAATGGACGACACCCTATACCTTGTGCCGCTAATCGACGTATCGCCTCCTCTGCATCGTAGGGCACCCCATCATCAAGCACCAAGCCATAGACCCAGTAAATATTCTCTGCCCACGCAGTACGAACCAATGGCTTCTGAATGCCGGGCACACCGACGAGCAATTCATCATAGCGGCAGCCCATTTGTCGCTTGCGCGTGATGAATGTATCCAAACGTTCGAGTTGGGCACAGCCAACTGCGGCTTGCAGGTTGGACATCCGAAAATTCCAGCCCAACTCTTCGTGGACAAAACGCTTTTCGGGTTTGAAACATAAATTACGCAAACTACGACAGCGTTCTGCAAGCCCTTCATCATCAGTAACAATAATCCCACCCTCACCAGTGGTGATATGCTTGTTGGGATAAAAACTGAAGGTGCTCATGTCGCCAAAACTGCCACAGGGCTGATCACGGCACGTTTGGCCGTGCATCTGTGCCGCATCCTCGATCACCTTTATGCCGCGTGGTTGTGTAATGGCTAACAAGGCATCCATGTCTACCGGCAGGCCGAAAATATGTACGGCCATCACGGCACGGGTACGCGATGTGATTTTCTGCTCCACCTGGCTCAGATCCATGTTCCAAGTGTCCGACTCGCTATCCACCAGAACCGGGGTTGCGCCCGCGCGCACAATTGCTGCCGCACAAGAAATTATCGTGAAGGTGGGCAGTATCACCTCGTCGCCAGGGCCTAGATCCAAAGCCGCAACTGCAGCATCCAAGGCTACAGAACCATTAGCTACGGCGATACCAAAACGACGTCCCACTCTAGCCGCGAATTCCTTTTCAAGACGCTGTACAAAAGGTCCCTCGGATGATATCCATCCGGTATCAATGCACTCACACAAGTACTTTTTTTCATTTCCATCAAGCAGGGGTTCATTGACTGGGATGAAATTGCTCACGACTTAACCCCCTTTACCACTAACCCTGACAGATCAACGCCATCAAAACGTGTCTTATCTTCCTCCCCGGCATAAGGTCCCTGCTTAACTTCGAGCATCTCGATCTCCTCAATCACCTCAAAACCATGCCCTCCTGTAGCCAATAAAATGGTGTCTCCAGCTTGTAGTACACGGCTTTCTAGATAATGCTGTGCGATGTCGTAAAAATCGACACGCAGAACACCTCGACGAATAAACAAGACCTCTTGGGTATAATGCACTTCCCGCGGCACGGGGTTATGAACATGTGGCTGTATTTTCTTGCCCGCAGGATGATGCATAAAGGCCAATTGCTGAGACAAATCATTCTCGGTGAAAAAGGAGATGCCTGGTTGACGGAAAGAGGCCCGAACGATGATGGCAAGCAACGTGTTTTCATGGTAAATACGCTCAACCATATTCAAATTTTGTTCAGCTAATGTCACAGGATTCTTTCTCTGGATTTATGCAGTTTAAACACAAACTCAATCTATCTTTTTAAAACACACTTTACAAAACGCTTCATATATCTAGCCACACGTTTTCCACATCCACCGTGGGTTTCTCTAAAATAATTCTTGATCAAGCCCCTCGCATAGATGGACTCCTCAATTGGAATTTGCATCGGAGGAATAGCCTCCATATCCAAGCTAACATCATAACCCTCGCTCGACCCACAATGCGTCCCACTCGAATCAAAGCCAATATTCTTCACTAACGACCTCCCCGGGTAAAGGGTAAGCCGATTTGAAAGAAAAGCCGAGGCGTGCCATCGTATGGCCCACGAGTTATTCCTACCCGCAATTTGATCCTTCAACATCCCAGTGAACGAGTAAACTCCATCATAATTAAATTTATGTGCAAGTCCAGTTCGCTCTAATTCAGCTAAGAGTTTTTTACCATCGGGCTCAAATATCTCCCACCCTCGCTTCCAAGTCCCCCAACCCCAGCAGTCGGCTCCCCGTATAAAAAAAGTTTCCGGCAATTTTTCACTGACTGGATAAGAATAGCCATGAACTGACACAACCTCGAATTGATTTTCGTATCGATCCAGCGCGTCATTCATATATCGAAGAAAATATGGCGACACTATCAAGTCATCTTCTAGAACAATCGCTCTGCCAAATCTTTCTATAACATCAGTAACTCCCGAAATGATTGAATTGGCTAGACCTAGATTTCGATCTCGGAGAATAATATCAACTCGATCAAATCCATCAATCATTCTTATCAAATTTCGCACAGCAGAAACGGAATCTAAATCTGCCGGGGATTTAGGCCCATCAGAAAAGACAATTAGAGGTGTATTTTTGGCTTCGGAATTACACTTTAAGGCATCAATAACTTGACGCGTATGCTCTACGCGGTTATAGACGAATAATACTACCGGTGCGAGCAATTGCATGCCGAACCCCTCTTACAATATTCAATATCATCCAAACCGAAACAACCACCATTCTTGGCGACTTCAGAAGCCAATCGATGGACAGTTTCTGCAAACGACTTCCCCCAAGCGAATTACGGAGCTCGCTCAATCTTTCAGCATCAAGTTGAATATTCTCTCGGCGGCAATTTAGTAAAGCAAAAACCAGCATCAAAAAATGTTGACGATACTGCTCCATTTTTATATACGATTCACAAAATGGGGATTTTTTGGAGACTCTGTTTATCATCAAAAAATAACCCACAATAATATTGGCATAGCGACGAGTATTTTCCTGCCATCCATTACTGAGAACCAAACCGACAACATATACCTGAGATACTGCAATCCACCGAATTTCTTGGGCCACTTCAAGAAAAACCCCTGCCTGAACATAGTAAGTATTGAAATATCTGGTTACATCAACTGAGTCCCAAAGCGTCTTTCGGATAATGTACGTTGGCAAAAAAGTTGGCAAAGATCCACCGGTTATTTTCAAAAAATCCGCTAGTCCTTCTCCGCGTTTATCCGCGTCAAATGAGTGGTATCTAGCGATCACTGGAACCACGTTATTCTCAAGTTTGACCGTGTGATTCATGTAAACAAAGTCAACACTGTCACCTCTCAGCAAATCAAGAACATACCCAATACCTTCTGGTGAAATGAGATCATCTTGTCCACAAAGCCAGACAAACCGGCCATGAGCAAACGAAACCGCGGTTGCAAAATTCCTATCCATACCGAGATTTTGATCGTTAAGATGTACCCGAAGACGTGGCTCACCGATCGCCCGGGAAACCAGGTACGCCCAAGTACCATCTGACGAGGCATCATCCGAAACCACCACTTCAAAAGCCAAGCTTTTACAGCTCAATATTTGATCGAGCAACCCAATTAGATGTGGCAATCCATTATATGCGGGCACACAAATTGATAGTAGCGCAGGAGTTCCCCGAATATCTTTCGCTTTCAAATCTGTTAGCCGCTTCTAACTTCTCTGCAGGAAGACATCCAGTTGAGAATCCATCTGCCCCCCCGGTACATAGTCAAAAGGGGTGGGGCGAATAGCAGCCTCTTTGATGTGATAACGAAACCCCGCCTCCCCGAACATCGAAAGTATCTGACCAAGATCTTGCTTTGAATCCTTCATGGAGTGCCACTCAAAGAAAAATCTTGAAACATTTTCCTTAATTAAATCTGCCAAATGTGGGATCACCTTGGATTCAGCACCTTCAATATCCATTTTCAGAAAATCAACATGCCTATCAAGAAATTTATTAATATCAATCGTAGGCACCTTAATTAACTTCGAGCCCGGCTTTTCTGAAATCCCCCCTCCCCAACTGCCATCAGAAAAGAATTCGATTTCTCCATTTTCAATCCATACAGCCGAATTATGCACATAAACGTTATCGAGTTTATTAGCCTCAATATTCTTTTTTAGGAATTGAAAAGCGACTGGCTCTGGCTCAAATGCGTGAATAACTGACTTAGGAAATCTCTTTTTAAGATATATAACACCGATACCAATATTCGCGCCGCAATCTAAAATATATGGCTGATCTGAGTTAGATGAGAATTGATAATTTTCACGCACAAAAATTTCATTCAGCATCCCTACAAGAGATGTCGGGTCATTAAAATATATTTTCGTATCCCCTATTTCCACCATCCCGTGGCTAAAACGCGACATTTTTCTTAAGCCATTGAACTGCTCAAGCCCCAAAAGGTTCTCAATAGAGTCACAAGCTTCAATACCATTTGACTCAGCACCAAACAAACGCCTCGTTCGATTGATGATTTTCCGTGGGCTCAAATCCATTAATTGTTTAGCAATATCCACATAAGCCTCTAAATTTATTTCCGTAAACTTAAAACAGAGAGCATCCGATCGCAACCCCATCGAAAAAAACTACCATAAAGCACTTTAGCCATTTCATAACGGCTTATTCCGTCAGTAATCCCAAGATAGCGAACCACAAAATCATGAGCTTCCTTTGATATTTGCTCTTCAGGCAATCCAGCAAATAATTTTACTGCTGTTTTATAGTATTCAGTAGATTGGTAGCTTTTATACTCCCCTCGCTCAACATTCTCATCTGAGACATTAAAATAGCTCGGGGGAGAACCATATAGGCCGAATGGTACCCCCATTTCCACGGCATATAAGGCGTATGATCCAAAAATGTTCGACAATGCATATCTGTGCCGTGCCAGAATTCGATAAAAGCGCTCGGCAAATGCTTGGTCTAATGAATCCCCCGCAGAAACGACCGTATACCCCAATTTTTTGTAATATGCGCCAAGTCCCTTGTTGATATCGTGCATATGCATGCATATGGTAACCGGCTTAAATCGCTCATGGAGAAGTGACAGTTCTTGATGGTACATTTCAACGGACTTAAGATCAGAAATAGACTCCGTACTATGCGCGACAAAAAACAATGTGCCTTCAGCATCATCGTGTCGATTTATCTGCAAACACTTTCTCGCAAAAACGAATGGCGAATATAAAACAAAACACGGCTTCGTGTAGTTCGCACGCCAGCGAACCACACCATCCGGAGAATGGTAAAATTGAACGGGGGCCGTTGACCTGATTTCATGATCAGATGGCCCAGTATCTCCTGGTCCATGATCCGTATAGATACACAACGGGAGCATAGGTGGATAATACCCATATCGCCTAATCCACTTACCAAATCCATAAATGGATGCAGTCCAATATGGGTTGATTGGGTAAAACAGTCGGCTTACAACTTTTCTCAGAAACTGGATCATTTGACTTGGCACTATGGAATTGACTTGCCCAATTTATTTGGATATCCGGAATAACGCCCATTGTCGGAAGCGTTAAGTGGCGGCAACAGGACAAGAACCGAGATGACTCATTTCATTGTTTCAGCACCCAAAAGTTTAAATGCCAGGCATTTATACTCATTTGCTTTAACCATTGATAATTGCTATTTTGTTCCTTAAGAATATCATTCTTTGTATCCTCCGAATTTAACACAATAAGATCAAACGCTCCGTGAGAAATCATTTCACTCACCTCTTGCTGATAATGAAGATAGGCATCGGCAACAGTTTTTTGTGGGATCCCCAAGTTGAATAAATTCGGGTACGTTGTAATGGCTCCCAGGTACTGATTGTGCCCAGTATCAAACACTGCCTGCCCAGACTGGAGAATCAAGCCTGCAACCAAAGGTGAGCCATAGATACTAGAATAACCTTTCATCTCGGCCGAAACTTCAGCAAACTGCTCGCCCCATTTTTCAATTCCATCAGAGCTTCCTATCACTTTATGTGTAGCGAAGACAAACGTTGCAAGCAATAACAATCGCCCTACTGAAAGCCTCGTATCCCCATACTGCTTAAAATTTGGCCAGCAAGCAGCGGCTGAAAAAAGAAGAGGGGGCACACACAATGCAAAGATGTAGGTTAAATAATTCCCCATGCCATGGCCTAAACTGAAAACAAAATCTATCGCTAAAAGTGTTAACGCATAAAGTGAAAATGAGCTGGATAAATGAACTCTTTTCCCATTGCCTTTTAGCCAATTGAATCCCGCTATCAAGACCACCACAAGCATGACAGCAATAGGCCCTTTATTTATTAGCATGAACTCATGGCCTTGCTTCAACATATACGCCCAAGTTTCGGGAGTATATGTCACATGGGAATTAGCTAACGTCGTAAACAAGACGCTTGAAATGTATCCCGGGCTAAAATAATTGGTGATAAATATAGCCAATATTCCCAAGGATCCAAAAACCAGTGCGAACACTGACCCACGTTTCCAATCTTTAAAAAAGATCCAATAAGAAAAAGCGACAGGTGCAATTACGATGAAATAGGCTTTGGCAAAAAATCCACCGGCCAGAGCGCATATAAACACAAGTGTTGCAGACAATAGGCCAAAAGGAATCAACTCAACGACGGCAAATCCCAGGATGAAAAACAATGCGCCTATGGCATCCGGTCTAGCCTGAGGAATGACAAAATACAATGATTGAAGATAAAACCCAATCGTCAAAATAAAAGAAAAAACAGCATCACGACTTAGCCTATACCCAACAAACCAAACCACAATGCACGACAAAATGATTGCCGTACCACTGACAAGCCGCAGAACTGGAAAAGTATTCCCTAAAACAGAAGCAATTAAAGCGGATATGTCATTGAACAGGCTACCGTATGGATTAAAGTAGCGCGGCATATTTTCTATTGAGAAATTACTCATACCTCGCAACAGACCATCAACCTGGATTAACATTGCTCCCTCGCGATATTCCAACTGCCAAGGACTCAAAATGATCAATCTATGATAGTTCAGCAAAAACAATACAAAGGCTATTGCTGCAAGTAAAACCACCAAATCAATGCGCCGATGTTTTCGATAATAATCATAAAAATACGACGAATTCATAAATAATTCCCAGAAAATAACGGTCTGTTAAATATCAAACCGACTAAATTTCTAACGAAAAACGAAATATGATTTAAATGCGGTATAAAATAATAGTTCAAGATATTAAGCGCTAAATTATAGTTACAGTATTGATCGTTTGCTGGATAACCTTTTCTTGCTCCCCCTCGATCCCCAGCCATAAAGGAAGTCTGACCAACCTGTCACTGACATTCTGGGTTACATCCATGCCATCTGATGCCATCCGACTTTGACGACTGCCTTCTGGGGAACTATGTAACGGCACATAATGAAAAACCGCACTTATTCCTGCCTGTCTTAAATCGGCAATGAATTTACCTCGCTCAGCCAAATCTGGCAGCAACATATAATACATATGTGCATTATGCTGGCAAGAATCCGGAATGACAGGACGGCGCACCAGTCCCTTTAATTCAATTTCCGAAAAAGCCTCGTGGTAGGTATTCCATATCGCCAAACGTCGCTGAGTAATCCCCTCCGCTTCTTGCATCTGTGCCCATAAAAATGCCGCCACCAACTCACTTGGCAAGTATGAGGATCCAATATCTACCCAAGTATACTTATCCACCTGCCCCCTAAAAAACTGGCACCTGTTTGTACCCTTTTCCCGAATAATTTCGGCACGTTCGGCAAAGCGAGTGTCGTTAATCAGGAGAGCGCCCCCTTCACCCGAAATAATATTTTTTGTTTCGTGAAAGCTGACTGCCCCCATATGACCAATACTCCCTAGAGGCTTCCCCTTGTAGCTGGACATAACGCCCTGAGCGGCATCCTCTATAACAATCAGGTTGTACCTTTCGGCGATCGCCATAATGGCGTCCATTTCACAACCAACACCCGCATAATGTACAGGCACAATAGCTTTGGTCCGTGGAGTAATTGCAGCCTCTATTTTCGATTCATCAATATTCAGCGTGTCGGTCCGGATATCAATGAACACGGGAACCCCACCCCGCAGCACAAAAGCATTGGCGGTAGAGACGAAAGTATAAGACGGCATGATTACTTCATCGCCGGGCTGAATATTCGCAAGAATTGCCGCCATTTCCAGGGCAGCCGTACAGGAATGTGTCAGGAGCGCCTTCTGACAACCAATACGCTGCTCCAGCCAAGCATGACACTTTTTGGTGAAATCACCGTCACCAGCAAGATGCCCTTTGGCGTGAGCCTGACTTATATACAATAGCTCGTTGCCCGTCATATAAGGCTTATTAAATGGAATGTCCTTCATAATTTTCTTGCCACGATCAACCGGGAGCCCCCCATTGGCAGGGCAACACCAACACGGATCAGTGCCAACTCACAATTTAAAAACCATTCAAAAATTCGATTTAGGATGGGATTGATACGAAGCTCAGCCATAGCATCCATACTCACGTCTATTTTATCCCGTTTGAACAATCGCGATAAATACATCGCTGGTAGTAACAAACTGACAAACGAAGTGCTTCTAACAATCTCAAACCCAGCCCTGCAAACCTTTAGATGCAATTCATTAGCGCCATATCTCCTGACATGGCAGGCATATTTATCAACCGCACTCCACAGCCACCGGTGTTGTGGAACGGTGATAAACACAACACCGCCAAGCTTAAGCGCTTTGCAAATTTGTTGGAGCACAACCTCATCCTCTTCGATGTGCTCCAACACATCGAAGGCACCAATAGCATCCAGTTCTGATTCACATGGAATGTGCCTAGCATCCATTTGAGTGAATTTGGCGCTAGGCACACGATGCCTGGCATACGCCAAACCCTCTTCCAAATACTCACTCCCCGAGAGCTTGGCATCAGGAAACCGTTTTGAGATAGCTGAAATAACAAACCCCGTTCCGCATCCAATTTCGAGGAAGGATGTCAGTCCTGGCGAATACTTGTGTAGCGCCCAAAGAATAAGCTTATTTCTGGCACGAAACCAAAAGTTCCCCGTCTCTAATTCCGCCAATTCTTTGAAATAGTGCGCCTTGAATCCAATATTCATATTTTTTCTATTAGGCTATATTTTATGCTTTCGCGAAAAACGAAATATTTAAATACCATAAAAAGAAGCCCGGCGACTATTATTATCGCTACAGCCTGAACCCATTGATGGGCATAACCAAGACGATCAACAAAGGTAAAAAGAATTAGGAAATTGAACAAATATCCAAATAAATGAGCCAGCACATAGCGCAGAACAGTACTGATGGAGTCACCGCGATGGGCGAATGTCCATTTCTTATTACCGACAAAGCCGATAAACGCACCGATGACATACACTAAAGTCATTGCTGTTTTTGGTTCAACGCCGCGATAGGTAACAAGTAAGTAAACAAAATAAATAGTTAAATTGCTCGCTACACCCACTAAACCATAACGAATTAATTCGTCGCATGGATTTGGCAATTTACGTTTCATTGAAAGTTACTCACGATGTCATCCGGTGATAAATGTCCTGTGGATTTCTGAAGATAAAGCCCAGTGAAGCGTAAAGATTGAGTACGGCGAGATTGGAGACGGAAATCGAGCTCTTTACTTCGTAATGCCCTGCTCTCAAGAGTTCACCACACACCGCGCTCCACCAATACTTCGACCGCCCCTTGCCGCGACACTTTTCCGCTAGCGCGTGTAACACGAGATTGTTGCCGCTGTGGCCGATGAAGCCTGCCAGTTCCCCCTGCCAGTACAACCCGTAAACCTGCTGCACTTCGAGCAATTGCTTCAGCCAGTTTTCGTAGCGCAGATCAGCTGCTGCCATAGGTAGATTAAAATCGCGATGAAAACGACCATGCGAGAAAGCGCCATGACATATCACCAAAGCCTGTTTGACATCTATATCCTTGGCGATCTTAGCCTCTGGGTGTTGCACAGCACGTAACCGCGTTGAGCTGCAATGCGGTTCTATCAATGTGTCACAGTAATAGAAGCCATGCTCATGCAACAGCCGTTTATCCACCAATGGATCGACTTTGATAGTGTAATGACCAACTTCTTGCGTCGCTTGCTGCAGAGCCTTTTCCGAATATTCGGTTAACTCCCAAGTAGGTACGCCAAACACCACCGTGTCCCACGGGGTCGGCTTAATCAGTGACATTGATGTTCATCAAAAGTTGTCCCCCTGACGACATACAATGGTCGCTTCTTGCTTTCGTCAAAGGCCTTGCCGAGATAAACACCGATAATTCCCAGCATCGCGATGATGATGCCACCAATGAAATAAATTGACACGATCAAACTATTCCAACCGGGAATTGTTGAACCATAAAACCACGCGCGCAATAATATGTATAGGCCATAACAGAACGCCAGCGCCGCCATGCCAAAGCCAAAGCGCACACCAATACGCAATGGCTTGTCGGAATAGGCAATGATGGTTTCAGCAGCCAGTTTCCATAACTTGGCAAAAGTATAAGTAGAATTTCCCTCAAACCGTTCGGCATGTTCCACATCTATGCTGGTCGTGGGAAACCCCAACCACTGAACCAGTCCGCCGAAGAAGCGCAATTGCTCGCCCATACGACGGAAACTTGCCACTACTTTACTCGACATAATGCGAAAATTACCGCTTGTTCCATCGTATTCCATATCCGCCAGATAGCTGAATATTTTATAAAACAGCAATGAGGTGATGCGCTTGAGTAGCGGATCTTGCCTCGCCCCGCGCCGCGCCAGCACGATATCGTAGCCCTCTTGGGCCTTGGCGAACAAATGAGGAATTTCCTCAGGGCGATCCTGCAGGTCACAATCCATAACCACAACCCACTCACCTCTACAATGATCTAGTCCGGCGGTGATGCCATAGTGCTGACCGAAATTGCGACTGAACTGAATGCCGCGGACGCGACTATCGTGGTGAGCAAGTTCAACAATCATTGGCCATGAACGGTCCCCCCCACAATCCTCGACAAGGACAATCTCAAAATCAGGAGAAATTTTATCTAGAGAAGCAACGAGTCGGCGATACAGTTCCTCCAGACAGCCCTCTGCCTTATACACAGGGATCACTACTGAAATAACTGGTTTTCTTTCTGGCATTGTTTTAGTAATCAAACAATAATTAATAATTATTTATAAAAAATCAAAATGATCACTTCAAATCAGGCGTTTTAATTACGCCCCCTCTTTTCCACAACGACAAACAACCGAAATGCCATCCATTTTCCCACCAGGGGAGCAATGATATTTTCAAACTGCAGTACGGGTGCTATAAGAAAAGACGGTACGAGACACCATGAACGGAACCCGCCCGAAAATGGGTAAACAAAGAAGCTGATATGTTCCATGTTAATTAATCTTAGCTTGGGAAACGTTTTTTCCATATGCGCATGCTGCTTCTTGAATAACAGGGTCGGGATGGCCTGATTGGCATCGAATGGATGTCGATTCGGATCCAGCGGACCCTCCGCAAGGGGATCAGCACGCATATTTACGGGCTCAGGATGAGCAAAATTGTAGAAAGGCCAACTCATCGGAGTAATGGCCGGTTCCACCAAGATAATTCTACCGCCCGGCTGCAGAACACGCTCGGCTTCAGCCAAAAATCTGTGCGGGCGTTCTAAATGATGCAAAACATCAACACCAACAATATTTGCAAAACTCTCATTTTCGAAAGGAAGAGACTGAGCATCCGCCGCCGCATCCAACCAAGGATTTGGAACAATATCTGTCGATATTACCTCTCCGAGGTAATCCTTAAGATTGCCTGTCCCACCACCTATTTCAAGACTTCTCCCAGGAATGCACTGTTTGACGATCCGGCGATAATAATCGGAGTAAATTGCACGTAAGGATGGCTTTTTGTTCCAAAGCAGTCGGTGCTCATTAAGTATTTCAATCGACATCAAAACGCCTTTAATTTCCTGAATGCGAATATCACCATTTTCAACAACAGCCATCCATGTTCAAACCTTGATATCTGAGTTTCACCATATTTTCGATTGGCATAGGTGATTGGGATTTCAACAACTTTCAAGTTGAGCTTTGCTGCCCCAAAAATAAGATCAAAATCGCCAAACGGGTCAAACTCACCAAAATATTTTCGATTTTCAGCAATCTTGAGATAATGTTTCTTGCTCAACACCTTGGTGCCACACAACGTATCCGTAAATCTCTGGTTCAGCAGCCAAGTAAACAACAATGAGAAAGTGTGATTGGCAAGGTAGTTGAGAAAACGCATAGCATCTTTTTCCATGGGGTAAATCAAGCGCGAACCATTAATGAACTCGCCTTTCCCGGAAACAATTGCTTCATAAAATTTCGGCAATGCCTCGGGAGGCATGGTCAGATCGGCATCCAGGATCATCAGTATGTCACCACGAGCGCGCTCGAACCCTTGACGTACGGCGTTCCCCTTGCCCTTTCCATCCTGCACAACAGCCTTGATATCAAGATGAGGATAGGCCGCGATCACTCGTTGAATTTCTTCAAGTGTTCCGTCCTTGCTGTGCCCTTCGGCAAAAATGATTTCCATATCTTCGCAGAATCGAGGGATTCTACGAACGGCATCCTCTATGTTTCCACGTTCATTGCGGCACGGAATAAGTACAGTAGTAGAAGGCTTCCTCACTTCGGCGCCACGTAACGGTCTAGCGACCACATAATTGCGTAAACATGCTCTTCGGATTGCTGGAAAAGGTGCCAAATAACGGTTAACAAGTATGCCTAGCCCTAGAAGCCTTCGGGGAATCAATTGCCTCCACTCTCGCTTTATTACCTCAAAATCTGCAAGTTTAAGCAGGTTTGCAATATCGTCAGTTGAAAGCGCATTTTGTTCTTCTTGCGGCATTTTTAGGCCTACACCCCGAGCAAGTGCAAGCAACGGCTCCCATACTTTTGAATAGTAGGCGATGACGATTCTCGTATCGGATGTGCACAAACGATGCAGATTAGATAAGGTTGCCTGACAATCCTCCAATGAACCGATGGTGTCCGACAAGACAATCACATCAAATGGGCCAACAAGCGTAGACATGAATTCAGCATCTTCAATATCCCCAATGTTAAAATCCAGATGAGGATAGCTTACCTTTGCTACATTAACCATATTCTGGCTAAAATCCACCCCAACTCCATGGGAAGGCTTCAGTTCTGCCAACAACTGCCCCGTTCCGCACCCTAATTCAAGTACCCGCAATCCTTCCGGTACCAAAAAACGCATATAGCGGTAATCTTCTTTATAGAAGAACGCATTCTTTTCTATCCAATTAGCTCGATTGGTGGCTACATCATTAGCCAAGTCTCGAATAGCCGTCTTTCTTGATGACAATATTGGTTCATGTTGCATGTTATTTTTTTCCCATTCCAAATCTTCGCCCCATCATCATCCAGAAAAACAAACCTGGAATACTCGCAAGAGCAACTACAACTCCGAATAAAATTGAAACCAGCATTGAGTCCCCCGGCGAAATATGAAAAAACCCAAATGCAATAACCATCGCCCCTTCCCGCACACCCCAGCCAGCCACACTGACTGGGATCATAGAAACAAGCATAACCAAAGGAATCAGAAGAAGACATTCTCCGATTCCAACCGGAACATGCACTACCCTTGCGAGGGCATAGACAAAAACGGCAACCAAGCAATGTACAGACAGGGACAACCCAATGACCTGGAAGAATTCCCGTTTACTTTCAAGTAAGCTTCGGCAGGAATCGGCTAATCTTAGCCCGGCCCTGACTATTCGCCAGTGGTTCCACGTCTCAGGAATGAGCGTCGCCACAAGCAACAATAGAATGCCACTTACGGTAGCAAGCAATATCAAGCTCATTGCCCACCATGCGAAATTTGTAGGCACTATGGTCCAAAGCCATGGCATCGAAAAAAGCGCGAGCAATAATAATGCCGCCAACGCTATCAGCCTATCCAGTAATACACTATTAACCGCAACCGACAGTGGGATGCCGAGCTTATGGGCGTACCAGGCACGAGCTCCATCACCGCCAATGGTGGATGGCAATGCCTGCCCGAAGAAATTACCTATCATAACGAGCCGATAAGCCGTACTGAGATTAAATACCTCGCCTCCATGTTGAATTAATATCTTCCAGCGTATAGCCGGAAATATGGCAAGGCTGGCCATAATCACAGCAGCCATCAGAATAGAACTTATATCCACATTCATCAAACGCATGCCAATTTCTTGTATGTTGACAGATCTCCCGATTAACACGACAAGACCAATTGAAATTAACAGCTTAAGCAAGAATTTAACTACGCTTTTAACAACCGCATTACTGAATATGAAATGCATTATTGGACTGAATTGTGCATACTAATTACGCGATAAAGAGTCCGGTTCGACACATTAACAAGTGGCTCCAAGATAAACGCATCAGGCTGCGGATAATAATTAGGTGATACCAGCAGCACATCTTTTCCAGTGGAAATAATTTGATTGATACGTTCAGGAGAGGATAAGAACATTGATTTACTCCACATATTGTACTCGTCAAAATTTTCCAGAAAAGGCCTTGCCGCCTCGGTAAGCTCCCCCCTCGTATAAAACAGACCAAAACAAATTGCACTTTTTGGCAACAAACTTCGATATGTTCCAATAACAAAAGGATCCTTGTGCCTATTCATTTCTCCAGAGATAAGAGCCTGCTCCTGTTCGGCTAATACTCGAGAACCGTATAGCGCTCCCAGCATATTGAAAGTCGCCACCGCTCCGATAGTGCAACACACCCCAAGTAGAGCAGCAGGCATCATGCGTGCCACCAATCCCTTTGCCGGATTTGTCCATATGAGCCAAGCAACGCCGATCAGTGAAACCGGCATTACAGGAACCATGTAGTGCAAACCAAAATCCTTGATCACTAGCAGCGTTTGCACAAGCATCACCAAGATTAATACGGCAGGCACAATTAAATGCCCCCTCTTATCATTTTTCTCCGAGCGATCACGCCACCACATCAACACCATTGCCATCGCCAAGGCACAAACCACAAAGTAAAGGAATGGGAATGCCTTTAAGAGGGCGAGAAAATTGCTCGGCACTGCACCCCAATCGACAACCCCTTCGCTACCGGACCCATTTCTACCCGTGTGCTTCGCGATGTTGCGAACCCACCTGAAATACACCAATAAATTTGGCAAAATCGGCAAAACGCAAACAATAAAACTGACCAGCGCATAGCCTACAGCCTGAAAAAATCGGCGATAAGAATGCAGCAATAAAAGCAATCCCAACATCGGTAGAAACGTAAGCTTAACTGCAAGACCAAAACCACAGATAGCTCCAGCCAGCACGGGTGTGAGTTTGTTTCGTTGGGTTTCATCTTCGAGAGGGCGAAACACATCACCTGCCAAGACGCCCAGCAAACACAGAGAAGCAAAAATAAGCAGGGCCTCCGGCGAAAGATATATCGCTCTTGGAATGAGAAGGAGGCCAAATATGAAAGGTGCGGTTTGCACGAGAAGAGCCAATCGATAGCTCTCCGTTACCTGAAGAATTCGTCGACCCAGGTAATAAAGTGCCCCAACATTCAGAAACAGAAGTACCGCACCGATGGTTGCCATGTACAACTCAGGGTCACGGAACACCTCCGTAGCGACATCTCCTTGGACTATTCCCATAATCCACGAGATCCCCCAACGCAAAAAAATGGTAGCTGCGCCAAGAATCTGAAGTGGCGTCCCAGGGTGATCAATATGCCCGGGAATATGCCCCTCTAAAAGATAGAGGCCGTTGATTAAGTAAACATACGCAGGATCTTCATCATAACCACTCCCTCCATTGCCAATAGGGAACATCTGAAAATAGGTTGCCCAACCAACCAACATCAAGATTACAGGTAGAAACCAGAGGCTCCACGAAGCCATTGTTTTGCGAAAAAACAATCCGCTGCTCATTTAGTTTTTTCCAATTCCAGGACGCCCTGAATAAATCATCATTGACAACTGAGCCCTTGCCAAAGCTCCACTTGCCGCCCTTCACTGGCTTGATTTACCTAAAAAGCCATAACGGCCAGATTAATATTTAGGATAAAATAGCTTGCACAAACCACAGTAACTACGAATCGCCAACGGCATCCATTTTATGCCATCAAAAGCTTTTATTACTGCGCCAAAACCCAAGTTCAGGAGAGGAGATGAATAGAATTCATTCAATCTGCTCCCAAATAGGTCATGTTTTTGAGTAATCACTTAATTGAAACTACGCCTTATTAAAATCAAGCCAGACTAAATCACCTAATTCAGTGATCCATAAATATAATCATTAACATGATATCACTGCGCATTAAATGACTCATCCAATCCAACCCCCAAAAAAATATAGGCAAGACATTGATGGGCTAAGAGCAGTGGCCGTATTAATGGTTATTTTATTTCATGCCGGTTTTAATTTTGTTAAAGGCGGATATGTAGGCGTCGATATTTTCTTTGTTATTTCAGGATATTTAATTACAAGAAAAATTAAAAATGATTTAGACAAAGGAGTTTTTTCGCTTTCCAATTTTTACAATGGCCGAATAAGACGGCTGATGCCTGCCTATATTGTTGTTTCTGCTGTCACTTTTGTTTTTGCCACCAATCTACTTATTCCTCTCGATTACAAATTCTATACAACCTCGTTAGTCGCTTCATACTTTTCCGCTTCTAATATATTTTTTTCAATGATGTCGGGCGGATACTTTTCATCTCGAATGGAAGAGTTTCCGTTATTACATACCTGGTCACTCGCAGTTGAAGAACAATTTTATTACCTTTGGCCAGCATTCTTAATAATTTGTTATAAATACAAAAGAATACTTAATCCCACTTTCCTGTTAATAGGAATTTTTACATTATCCCTAATTCTTTCAGAATGGGCTTCTTCTCAAAGCAATACATCTGCTTATTTCCTCATTCCATATAGAGCATTTGAATTATTACTGGGCGCCCTGATCACCACCCAACATTCAGAAAAATATACTTTAAAACAATGGCATAATAACGTGCTATCAATCATTGGTTTAATTGTAATTTTTGCATCTGCGACAATTTTAACAAAAAATAGCAGATTCCCCGGCCTTAATGCTTTGTGGCCCTCCCTTGGAGCAGCTATATTAATCTTTTCTGGCCGCGACGCTTCCTCTATTGGCTCAAAATTCTTATCACTCAAACCATTGGTATGGATTGGCTTACTTTCTTATTCCTTATATTTGTGGCACTGGCCAATTTTTGCTTTTCTTCGTTACACACATGTTGAACTAAATTCAATTTCATCCACATTGGCGATTTTTCTTTCAATCGTTCTTTCGATTTTTTCATGGAAATATGTCGAGATCCCATTCAGAAAACAATACCTCTATCCATTCAAGAAAACCTTAATTTTATTGTTCATTACGCCAGCTTTTTTTGCATTGAGTTGCGGAATTATTGTTTATCTAGGTAACGGCATACCGCAAAGGTTCTCCCCAGAAATACGCGAAATAACCGCATCCTATTCTTCAGAAATAGACCTGGGCAGAGATTGTTCAATTCACAAGGACGACTATGCCAATGTAACTTTGAAACACCTAACAGACAAATGCGCCTTTGGTCCTAACAAAAACAATCACCCGCAATTGTTATTAATTGGCGACTCTCATGCCAACCATATCAAACCTTTTTTAGAGGTCTTGACTTCCGATGCGGGGTTTGGATCTGTATATCACGTTCAGGGTAGCTGTTCGGTCGCAGATGGTTTCATGGAAGGGGATGTCCACGATGCATCAACAACCCCGTCATGCATCAAAAGAAATGGGGAGCTATTGAGAATGGCCAAGTCCTTCAAGTATGTTGTATTAGCCAGTAATTGGTCAGCTAAGAAAGGAAAGGATGACTTCAAGAGGTCATTGGAAAGCGTGGTTTTGCACGTAATAAAAACAGGCGCAAGGCCGGTAATCATTAAAGATGTAGCCGGCTCTGAAGTGGATTTATCTAGATGCATTTTGTATAAGAAACTGGGGTGGGCAAAAGACAACACTAACTGCAATATCCCACGTGAGGATTTTCGAGGTGCTCACGAATTAATTGATGAGGCAATAGATGAAATCCAAAAGGAGAATAAAAGCGTAATCATTATCGACCCAAACAACATTCTTTGTAGCGATAATGGCTGCGTGACAAGCATTAAAAATACTGCTATTTACCGTGACACTTCGCACATTAATGCCACTGCCTCCCAATTGTTAGGAAAAATGTATTTAAATAGATACGGCAACCCTTTCAATAACTAAACAGAAAGCGGGTTCCTTTTGTTTTTTGGTGCTTTCATAGTATCGAGCAACTGTAGTATAAGCCCTCATCAATGAAGGCAAATTTTCTGGCTGCCTGGAGGAAGAATGCCGCGGTCGACTAGTTCTTCAATTCCCTGAACCAGCAAATAATCATTCCACTTACGAGAAACAAACTGTGCCCCAAATGGCAGGCCTTCAGGGCAACGGAACACCGGGGCGGCAACTGACGGAATATGCCCCAGCGTCCAGATTAAGGATGGATCTGGCAACTCTTCAACCCCCCTTAGCGGAGCAGAGCTCGATGTGCCTAACGACAAAACGATATCATACGGAGAAAGAAGCTGATCCAGCCTCTCACAATGGCTTTCCTGACGCGCCAGAGCTAATCTAAATTCGGCTGGACTAATAGACTCGCCAGCCTCAATCATTTTTTTCATGATCGGCGTAACCTGGGAATCCATTTTTTTTTCGTTCTGAAAATAGTAGGAAAGTGATTTATTGTAAATAATTGAATGGATATCATGCGCCGCATGTAAATCACTGGGCCATTCAATTTCACCAACCTCAAATCCATCTTCACGGCCAATTCTACTGGCCAAATCTTCAATCGCCTTCCGTGCATAGATTGTTGCCGTGTCCCAAGTGTGCGTTTTTACAAACCCGACACGCCATGGCCGATCGCTTGCCTTGGGAACAACTCCTTGCCTATCCACATTTTTATAAACATACGGGTAGTCTGGCCCCTTCACTCTTGTGATGTCCAGCACCGTTCTCAAACTCTTAGCATGGGCAGCGACAAAACCCACGGTATCAAGTGAATCAGTGGTTTTAAGTACCCCGGTACGTGGAATCATCCCAAATGAGGGCTTCATCCCCCAGACCCCACAAAAACTGGCAGGGCGAATGATTGACCCTGCAGTTTGAGAAGCGAGTGCAAATGGCACCATTCCCGTTGCCACCGCAGCAGCAGAGCCACTCGAGGATGTACCGGGTGTTTTTGAAGAATCATGAGGGTTAAGAGTTTCATTGAGCGCATGCACCGCAAACTCCGCAGTCACCGTTTTACCTGCAACAAGTCCCCCTGCAAAAAGCAACGAATCCACGACTCTGGAATTGTTACCAGGCGTAAAATTTTTCCATAACGGTGACCCCATTTGCGTGGGGAAGGACTTTGTATTGAAAATATCCTTGACGCCAAAAGGTATCCCATCAATTCCAAGCAAGTGCCCACGGCCCTTGTACTTCAAAAAAGCCTGTTCTGACTCAAGTCGAAGTTTATCCAGATCGAAACGCACCCATGCCAAGGTATCGGCTTCCTTGTCATTTATTACCTGAACCGTAGCATCAACCATGTCTCTGAATGAAAGGGTGCCGAGCCCAACATTTCGAATCAATTCCGGAATTGATTGCTCCAAGAAAACACTGCCCATCAGTTGTCCTCCTGATCTCTTGTGACCCTGGGGTCAGGCTGGTGAAGATGTTTTTGAATAATTTGTTCTACAAATGGAACTAAACGTTCCGCATTCGGTTTCCCTTTGGGGTGAATTGGTAAATCAATAGTTTTTAGATCCGCCAACTTTTTTTCACGCATGACGTCATAGAACTCTGCTTCACTCAGCCCTGTGATCTTCAAATAGTAATCCAATGCCTCCGGACGCTCCTGATCGTGGTGACGAATCAGCTCAAACCCCTCTTTTCTGGTCAATAGTCCATTGCGCACATCCACAGAAGCTTGCCCCGTTGATCTGCCGAAACCCCTTTTTAGATAGCAGGTGAAATCATGCACACCGGCCATGATACATTCAGCGCTCTTATACCCTTTGTAAGCGCCTTCCATTTCGGTTTCCCTCCAGCCGTATACTTCACGAATCCACTCAGTCTGACGTTCATCATCCCAAAACATGTAATCACCTAAATGAATTCCCCACACGCCCGTTTTCTCGATTTCTTCATAGCTGGGAAGTTCAAAAGGATGGAGGTCCCTAGCGCTGAGTTCAGCACTAGTCATTTCTTGCGCTGTAAGCTTGGCTGACACCTTCGTAAAGTAATCTCGGTCGAACTTGACCCCCGGGCAACTGTAGGAAGCACGCCCGGCATTTTCAGAAATAGACTCCCCCCAAACCAATAAAGGAATTTTGAAGCGTGTTGCAACCTGTAGAGGGAAAGCCCCAACCCCGGAATGGCAATGCCAGCAAGCATCACCGATAGCATCTAATGACTTCTTCGCCAGTCGATTGACTAAACTTCTCGCCGGCGTGAATTGAAGGTGATCGAGGTCGAAGACTTCCAGACATCGTTGCAGATTATAAAATCCGGTTTCTGATACCCAGTTTTGGTTAAACGTCACGGCCAGTGGTTTTAACCCATAAACCTTAACAAGAACATGCGCCTGAAAAAAACTATCTTTACCTCCGGATATCGGTAAAACGCAGTCGTAGCCATTTCCCGATTTAGCCTTGGCTTCTTCTAAAATTGTTCTCAACTGCTTCTCACGAACAGTCCAATCAATGTGCATTTTTTCTTCTGAAGACCTGCATGCTGTGCAAATCCCCATTTCATCAAACTCCACCCCCTCCTGGGTTTCTGGCACGCAACACCGTGTGCAGTATTTAATCCCTTTAATGGGTTCGGACGATGTATCACTCACATTTGTCATGACTTAACCTTTTGTTCAGTGGAAACAGCCGCATTCGCCTCCAGAAGGTCCTGAAAACGAATAATCTCAGTATGCGGCAAAACACAATCTCTCCCCCCAGGTGGTATGCAACTAACCACCCTTTTCCCGGCAAGCAAGGCGACGACCATCGCCATCGATTCACAACCGACCACAAAATCGCTGTCAGCAATTTCCTCTAGCAATGTACGCGCCCCAGCCACCTCGATCGGTAGTTCAAACTCATGTTGAGCCCAACTATATTTATCTGCTCGCTCGGAGGGGTGTGGGCGAATCAAAATGCGTTCAATCTGTTTACCTAAAGCCGAGGAGTTCGAGAGAAAATAGCGCAGCGCCTCCTCCTCCACATACCCCCAAAAATGCGCGTCACCATGTCGCTTCAGTGCATGCTCACTCACTGGTTCACAGACATAGAGTACGGAAACAGAATCCGGCGAGGATAAGCGGTGCGTTTGAATCGCACTCAGTTCTTGCCGGACATCCTTTACATAAGGGTTATCAACTAATGTAACAGGGAGGCTCGGGAAGGTTTTCTTAGCCATTGCTTCAGCCATGGCATCTCCTACCCATATTTCGTCAGGCAAGGCAGTTTCACCCGATCGAATAAATCGATCACGGTAGTTAACCCAATGATCAAGGAAAGCGGTAGAACGCTTGCTCAGCGAGCGCGCCAATTTTATGGCATTAAACTCAATATCTGATTGCCAGCTGGTGCCGCAAAGGATCGATGACGACTGACGAATAGCTTCTTCAAGTGGGCTGACTTCAATTGAGCCTAGCTTGCGATCAAATATCTTGCGTGCTGGGCCGTCCAATACATAGAGGCAATCCAGGCCATTCTGTCGTACATAGCTGCTGAGAATTTCAGCACCACCAGCGTCATGGGAAATTACAGCAATCATGAACCTAAGCTTTGCTCAAATTCAGCCCGTAAAATTCCATATTCCAGCATATCGACCCTCGAACCTTCGAGAAATAAATGCAGGCGCCGAGTACCTTCAAAAACCATATTCATAGCATCAGCAAGCTTTTTCATTCCTTCATTAGTCGCGGCGGTTCCACAATATATTCGCTCCAGGTTCAATTTTTTAAACCCGTGCTCAAGCAATTTTCTCCCCGCCAGTAGTCCCACCCCTTTGCCCCAATGCCGCTTGTCACCTATCAGAATCGCAAATTCTGCAGTTCGGTTGATCAACGAGATATCTTGAAGACTTAGATTGCCAATATGGCCATCTTCGATGTGGCAAATCGCCCAAACAACACGGTCTTCCCGGTTTAATTCATTCAGATATTCCTTAAAATTGGCTTTCGTCTTAAAGAACTTCCCATGGGAGTTATATCGGCACACGTCCTGATCTTCGAACCACCTCGGGTAAGCACCATCCAGGTCACTTTCTGCCAGTGGCCGAACAAAATAATCCTTACTAAGCTCGTAAATCATTTCAGGCTATCCATTTGATTCCACACTTTTCTAAAAGCCCTCCCGATTAAATCCACGTCTTCATCTGTCAATTCATGCATACACATAGCAAAACCCAGATAGGTAAACTCGTGTAGTCTTTCGGCCACGGGACAAATGCCTTTCTGGTAACTGACTTCACGGTGGCAGATATCAGAAGTCCAGGGGAATCCTTTTGAGCCATAGGCTATTTTTTGCTGATACATGGGCAACAGATGGATATTGGCATAGCCTGCCGCCAGTCCGACCACACCCTCAGCCTCAAGAGCCTCAATTAGACGAGCACGTGAAACACCAAGTTGCTCAATATCCAATACCATTGGATACATGTAATAAGCATGGGTGCAATCAGGTTTGACGATCGGTGTGCGTAGACCGGGTAGGCTGATAAGCCCTTGGGTTAGGCGCTCGGCGGCCCGCTGGCGACTTGACACAAAACCCTTTAGCTTCTTTAATTGTTCAATGCCAATGGCGCACTCGATTTCTCCAAGCCGGAAATTATGACCCACCATATTACTCAAATCTGTGACACCCTTATTACCCACCACTGCCTCGGCGTGGTTGCGGATCAGACGTAAACGGTCAGCAATCTCGTCGTCATTGGTAACGAGAATTCCCCCTTCGCCGGTATGGATGTGCTTATGATAGTTGAGACTGTAGCCTCCCACGTGCGCCAGCGTGCCGGTAATCTTGCCTTTATAATAAGTACCCGGAGCCTGGGCCGTGTCGGTTATGACCTTGAGTCCGTGCCGTTCAGCAATAGCCATCAGGGCGTCCATGTCCGCAGAGTGCCCCAAAATATCCACCACCATGATCGCCTTAGTATAGGGCGTAATGTTTGCTTCAACCGAGGCAGGATCAAGATTAAAGGTCTCGGGCTCGATATCAGCGAACACCGGGATTGCATTCCAGTGCAAAATAGCCGTTGCACTGGCGCACATGGTCCATGGAGTGACGATAACCTCATCACCGGGTTCTATGCCAATTGCACCGACAGCTGCAGTCAACCCGGAAGTCCATGAATTAACCGTGACAGCGTGCTTGACGCCAAAGTAGGTCTCGCACTGACGCTCAAATTCCTGAACTTTTGGGCCACCGTAGAAATCGGGGTTCCAGCAGCCAAGGAATTGCGAGAGCACACCGCTTTCGATCACCTGTTTGGCTGCTTGAACTTCCTCTACACCGATTGGGTTGTAACGTTTGAAAGTGGCTTGGATAGTCTTGGGGCCGCCAAACAGGGCGAGTTTTGCTGTGCTTGCTGGATTACTCATACTGATCGTCCTTTGATCTAACACATTTTGTGTGCATCTTGCCTACGGTTCACAAGCCTGCTGTTTGATTTGCTCACAGACATGTTGTGCCGCAAGAGCCGATTCCCCCGTGCTCGCAAGTGGATCACCTTGATTAATTGCACGGTAAATGTTGTCGACAGCTTGGAGCATGGCACGTGGATATTCCCCTGCTCGACGAACACCCTCTTCAAGCACGCGGTAACCTTTGAATATCTCGCTATCTAAAACACGGCGCTCATGCCAGAACATGCCGCCCTCTTCCATGGTCAACATCCCCCGTGAGAAGACTAGCTGAAGTTCGAAGATTGCATAATCCTCGGCGTGACCACAAACAAGATGCACTGGCACACCTTGGGCCCCCTCCAACCAGGCAGGAACTGTTGGGTCGTTGGGGAAATAATCCTGTATGGGCTTACCAACCTTGACAATATCCATGGGTCCAACAAGCAAGTTCAAAAGATCCAGCATATGGGAGCCATTGTTCAAGATACCCTTGTTGTAATACCCAACCACTGATCGCAACTGCCCCCATCGGCCTGCCTGCATATCGGCTTGAAGCTTTGAAATATCAGGATCCCAACGCCGCGTATAGTTCACTCCAAGCGGAATATCCAACTTGCCGCACTCCGTGACGAGCCTTTTAGTCTCTGCGACAGATGTTGAAACGGGTTTCTCGCAAAAAATCATCTTTGGCTTCAAATGCAATGCCATTTCTAGATCATGTGCATGACAGTCCGTCGGCGAACAGATACTAATGACATCAAACTGACTACCAGACCCCAATGCTTGCTCAATCGAGCGAAAACCAGCAGGCACGCCCCAAGCGGCCATGAATTCACTACGGCGCTTGTCATCTGGCTCAATGCACGCAGTCAAATTGAATCGTCCATCACGAGTGTATGCACCCGCATGAGTGTATGGCGGATCACGGTGCGACCGTCCTTGGTCAAAGACACCAGCGATGTTCCCGCAGCCCACAATGAGTACAAGTAGGGGATTTCTGCCAACGTTAACAACGCCCATCAAAACAAGCCCCACCCTAACGCCGTCCCACGCTTCACATCCTGATTCACGATCTTACCCAGAATCTGCTCTAAATATTTCGTCGGCAAACCCAAACCCGGCCGAATCGCGCGTACATTCTCTCGTGTCAGCACATCACCAGCTTTCAGGTCTTGCACAATATATAGTGAGCGGCGGAATTGGATGGATTTTACCTCTGCTTCTGTTGCACCGTAGCTTACCTGCCCAAGCGCCTGCCAAGCGCGTTCAGTCTCCACTACTAATTGCGTCATCTCTGAAGGTTCCATGGAAAATGTGCTATCGACACCACCATCAGCACGGTTCAATGTGAAGTGTTTCTCTATAACCGTGGCGCCAAGCGCTACGCTCGCCACCGAAACACCGACACCCATGGTGTGATCCGAAAGACCCACTTCGCAGCCGAACAGTTCGCGCAAGTGAGGAATAGTTAATATGTTGGTGTTCTCAGCGGTGGCAGGGTAAGTGCTAGTACACTTGAGAAGAATCAGATCGTTGCAACCCGCTTCACGTGCAGCGCGCACGGTCTCATCCAGTTCGGCCACTGTAGCCATACCGGTGGAGATTATCAACGGTTTGCCGGTTGCGGCCACGCGACGGATCAGCGGAAGATCGGTGTTTTCGAAGGATGCAATCTTGTAACATGGCACATTCAGACCTTCGAGAAAATCCACTGCCGTGATATCGAAGGGGGTGCTGAAGGCGATGATACCCAGTTCACGCGCTCTATCAAAAATCGACTTATGCCACTCCCATGGAGTATAGGCCTCACCGTAGAGCTTATAGAGCGAAGTGCCCACCCACAAGCTCTTAGGATCACTGATATAAAACTCACGCTCATTTAAGTCTAACGTCATGGTATCAGGAGTGTAGGTCTGAATCTTCAGCGCGTGAGCACCCGTCTTGGCAGCTGCCTCGACAATTTCCAGCGCCCGCTCGAGCGACTGATTATGGTTACCAGACATTTCGGCGATGACAAAAGGTGCTTGTTGCCGACCGATCTCACGACTTCCTATCTTGATCATTGCTTATCTCTTTCCTTGGTATTGCCCGCAATGCTAATGCGCACTTCAGCTACCACTTGATCTGTTTTCCTTGACGCACGGGTAAACTCAATCTTGAATGGCCCAACCTGTATAAAGGCGCTTGGATAACCCTCAGCATCCAGCATTCGGATCAAGTCGAACGCCTGCTCAAGTGTTTGTACAACAGACAAATCCCCTTCTTCGGGTCTGCGGCGCTTGAACACTGTCGGCAGGCCCTCTTGTGGCATCGGTTCGGGCAACTTTTCAAGTATCTCTACGATCATGTCTCCGATGATATCGGATGCCCGCAGAAAGATCTCTTCGGCCGAGCCATGGAGGCAAAGTGACTTTTTCAAATAAATTGGGCCGGCATCCATTTCCTCCACACATCGAAGCGCAGAAATCTTGGTTTCATAGATTCCACAAGCTATCAAGTTTTGCAGCGGACTGCCTCCCCGCCCAAATGGCAAATCTGTCATGTGGAAAATAACACACTCAAATTTTTCATAAATATCCGGCTTAATGCGATGTGACCAATGTGGAATAAATATGAACTTAGGATTAATTGAGGCGAGCTTTTCAGCCGTCAACTCCGTCGGATCAGAAATCAGAACAAAGCTACACCCAGTCCGAGCGCCAAGTGCATCAGCCATCTTCCTGTTCCAAGGTCGAGTAGATGCAAGAACACATGTGTTCTCGCTTTGGCGGCTGGATATCCCTTGTCGTTTAATCACGACTTCTCCACCTTCTCAATTTTTAGCGAATACCGCTTATGTTCATATTGAAAGAATGCTGGATACCGTTGATTATCCACCACTCTAAGCAAATCAAATTGTGATTCAAGGGATTGTGTAAGATCTAACTCGCTGTCTGCTTCACGACGACGGGGATAAAAACTCTCCTCACCTACTTGCTCGCGGGCTTGGTCCAGTATCTGCGGATAGCCATCAACGAATCGCTTACACAGTTTGATGGTTGCGCTTGCCTGCTCCTCACGCAGCTCGTCGATCAGTTCATGGCCTTCGAACTCCATCCATTCCTGCGCATAAATGACACCACTATCTACTTTTTCCGTAGCCTCGAACAAGGTAACGGGAATTCTGTTCTTGCCTTCAAGTATTTCCCAAGTCAACGGCGACCAACCCTTGCCTCTCGGTAAGTCGCTCTCGTGAACCACCAAATTGTGCCGGTATAGAGATAGAATGTTAGTAGGCACGATCTGTCCGCAGCTCAAGTAAAAGCAGAAATCTCCGGGCCGCAGGTATTCTTTGTCGTAAACCCACAGCACTCGATGGCCCGCAATAAGCCAGTCCAGCAGCAATTCGCAAATGTACTCATTCATCCAACTTGTCCTGTCCGACAGGATTGCGATAGAACGACCTGTACCCCCCCCCGAGACACTTGCGGTTTCTGTAAATCCCATATGCAGAAACACAGCAGAAGATGCCTCATTCCAGACTTTCACCTCGGCACGAAGCCGTACCGGTTCTATTTGCCGCATCATATCCGCCCCCAAAGCGATCAGTCGCGAACCCCAGCCTCGCCCTCGAACAATCACATCAAGCGAATAATCAATAAGCGCTTCGTCCTCAGCCTTGTCAAACCGAATCTGCCCGACCGGCAAGCCATCCACTTCAAGTACAAACAAGTGACTGTTTACATCATGCAACTTGTTTGCAAACCATGCGTGATGCGTTGCCCAAGGAATGGAGGGGGTGTTAACCGCATTTTTGCGTACTTCTGGATCGTTTGCCCAATTGTAATAAAGAACGATATCTTCTTCGCATGCAGGCCGATGCCGAATACCGTTGGTGGCGCTTGGGCACAGCACTTCCACCAATCGCAAAGCACCAAGTCCATCAACCTGAAGCTGATTCAGACTACTCAGCTCGGCAAGTTTTCCGACATCACGGCTCAGCTTCTTGAGAAGTTGTGTCAGTTGATCCGTCTTGATGTCAGAAAAATGTCCGGCGTAATGAATGAGTTTTGCTTCTTCAAGCGCCTCGGAGGCAGGCCGCTGATTCTCGGCAATCGAGATAACTACGGTTGGTAAGCCCAAACACATCCGCTCCCAGGTCGTCGCACCACCGGCACCAATGGCGAGGTCGGCCTGTGCCATCAGGTCTGCCAGATGAGGGCGTGAGCCATAAATTCTGGTTTGTAGCCTCTCTCGCAATTGCTTCTCCAGCATCTTGCGGTGTGGATTGTTGGCACCGATCACCACGTCCACGTCTAGATGGCGCAATTCAGCATGAGACAATGCGTCAAGTGCCAACCCTGTCATGTTCTGTGGGTCAGAGCCACCGAAAAACACCAACACCCTTTTAACTTGCCCATCCCGGGCACGGAGAATTTTACGGTACGCGGCATATTCGGGACGAAGCAACGCATAGCGCGGCCCCGTCAGCAGTTTGCAGGCTGCTGGTACCAAGCCCGCATATCGCCGCTCTCCTTCCTCAGAATAGTTTTGATCTAACAGCACATCGCAATCATGATGGCGGTTTGCGAGGTCATCAATCACCATCAGCTTGCCAACATGCGGTCGGAGCCTCAGCTCCCATTCAACATCAAGCCCGTAATGATCAACCACCAGCCAATCCGGCTTTTCGCCATTGAGTGCCTCGATACTCTGCTCGGCATCCTCAGCTTGTGTCGCACCTAGCCATGCGGCGTAGTCTTCACCAGACGTTGCATCGGTTACCGCTGGGGCAGGTAGCACCGTAACCGGCATGGCCTGTTGCTGTAGCAGTGCAATGAGGTTTCCCATATGTTCGCGACAAACAAAGCGTATCTGGACACCGCGCTCGCGTAGTGCTTCTGCCAAGGTCAGGCAGCGCATGAGGTGACCGATCCCCATGCGAGCGGAGGCGTCGACGCGAAAAACAGCCTTCATGCCAGTTGCCGTCCCAATATGAATGCCTCTGCGGCATCCACACCCACAGTCGCTCCGCGCCAATGCGCCAGATGCAGGACACCTTGAAGCGAACGCGGATGCGGCCACGCATGCAATTCAGCAGCGTAGGCGTTCAGTGCGGCAAGCTTGCGGTCGAGCGTGTTCGAAATGTCCACAAACCAGTTGGGCGAAAAAACCGGGGCACTACCAGGCAGTTGCCATTCGGTGCTGGACGGGACTTCAAAACAAAGCACGGTCTTAACTGGATGGCCGCACTGCGGGCGGCAGGCCGTGACAATGGCCTCGTGGGTGCGTCGGTGGTCGACATTCACATCGCCAGCATGATGAGTAAAAACCGTGTCAGGGTGATATCTAGCAATCAGAGCTTCGATGGGTTTAATAATGTCGAGCAACGCGATGGTATCCATACGGTTGTCAGGAAACTCGCCGAAAAAGACCGACTTCACCCCAAGGATGTCACATGCCTTTTGGGCTGCGGCTCGACGAGCAGTAAGCTCGGCCTGTTGCACACCCGCATCGCCCTCGCGTGAAAACACGCCATCGGCTAGGAAAGCCACATGAATGGTTGCACCTTCGTCAGCCAATTTGGCGAGGGTGCCGCCACAACCGAGGACTTCATCGTCTGGGTGTGCAGCAAGGACAAGGATTGATCTCACCTTTTCTCCATTAAAAACCAAGTGATATCGTCTTGGGGGAACGCTGGGTCCCTGATGTAGACGAAGCCATAATCAACAAGCTTTAGGTCAGGATACTTTTCTAACATTTCACCCGCAAAGTCTCTTTTGAACAAACGGTCTGAATGCCCTCGATAAGGGATAGCTACTGGTGACGTATTATAATATTCGCACACCAGAATAAATCGGTCTGAGGCTTGATATAGTTTTTCGTAAACAGTAGCAAGCATATCTGGATTGATGTGAATCAAAACACCTTTTATCAGAGAGAGATTCACCTTCTCTGATACCGGATAATCGAAGATTGAGCCTTCAAATATATTGCTTCCGCCAATTAAATTCGCGAGCAACTTTACTGCGTCGGGATTGATTTCAACCGCCTTCAAATGAAGGTCTGGGTAAAGAAGCTGAAGTGCCTTTAGATTCATTCCGATGTTCGCTCCAAATTCAAGGCAGGACGAAATCGGACCAGCTTGTTTAAGTGCTTTCGAAAAAAAATTAAGGTTGGATGCCAATAGCTGTGCATCGTCGTTTCGACTAATTATAGTCTGCTCCAAACTCTCCGGCCCAGAAAGCTTCCTGCTCGGTCTTGTAGTGCGTCATTATGTTTCCTCTATTTGTTGAATGCTGCATACAACATTCCCGCACGCTCCCAATCGTCTGGTGTGTCTATATCAACAACCCGCCAACTTGGAATGGGTAGCCCAATACCACTGCGATGAATTTTGTTATTGGTCAACCACGTATCCGGCTTTCCCCAATAAAACTGGCCGGCATCATGATAGGCCGGTTCCAGGTCTTGCGTGCGTGTGAGTTCATATTCAGGATAAAACGGTTGCATTTGGCCATTTGGCAAGCGGCGTAGCGCTCTCTGAATAGCCGAGGGAAACTCGGTTACTGGGAAACTGTAAGCAGCTTGGCTAGCTTGGAGCAGATCAAGAGCACGACTGAGATCTTCAATCTGAATAAAGGGTACACCGGGATAGATGCAACAGACGTAACTTATTTCCCAACCAAGCGCTTGGCAGGCAGTGGTGGCATGAGCGACCACAGGTACAGTTGGAGCGTGGTCATCTGCCAACTCCGCCGGGCGCGTGAAAGGGGCCTCTGCACCCCATTCGCAGGCTATGCGAGCAATTTCTTCGTCGTCTGTGGAAACAATGACATGCTCAAACAGGCCAGACTGCTTTGCTGCGCTGATGGCATGAGCGATCATGGGCTTGCCGCAGAAGTCCTTAATGTTCTTGCGCGGGATGCGTTTGCTTCCGCCTCGAGCAGGGATAACAGCGATTTTCATTTTGAGGTGACTTGGCGTAATGTTTCGATGACTTTGTTTTGTTGCATTTCAGACAATCCTGGATACATCGGCAGGCTGACCGCTGCGGAATAATAATCCTCTGCTTCGGGGCACTGTCCAACTTTGAACCCCAAACCTTCATAGTAAGGTTGTCGATAAATCGGAATGTAATGCAGGTTTACCCCGATACCTTCATTGCGCAATGCTTCAAATACTTGGCGATGTGTCTGACTTATCTCGCCTAGCTTTAAACGAATTACGTACAAATGCAAACCTGAATAGCTGTCCGCGTGCTGCCAAGGCACGATCACGGGCAGAGCAGTCAACTGTTGGTCATATCGCTTGGCAATAGCATGGCGTTTGGCGACAATTTCATCCAGTCGCTGCATCTGGCTCAGACCTAGTGCAGCTTGCAGATCAGTCATGCGATAGTTGAAACCCAGCCTGATCTGTTGGTAATACCACGGGCCGTCTGGCGCATGTGTCATCTCGTCTGCATCGCGGGTTATGCCGTGGCTACGCAAGAGTTCCATACGCTTAGCAAGACTTTCATCGTTGGTCAGTGCCATACCACCTTCGCCGGTGGTTATGATCTTGACCGGGTGAAAACTGAATACGGCGATATCGCTATAACGGCAATTGCCGATGGACTCACCCCGGTATTTACCGCCAATGGCGTGCGAAGCATCCTCAATTATCTTGAAACCATAGCGTTGACTCAAGGCATGAATCCCCGCCATATTGCAGGGTTGACCACAAAGGTGTACAGGGATGACCACTTTAGGCAGACAGCCGGCCTTTTTCGCCTGTGCCAGCTTTTCTGCTAAACGTTCTACGCTTAGGTTGTATGTGTGCGGATCAATGTCCACAAAATCAACCTGCGCGCCGCAATACAGCGCACAGTTTGCGCTGGCCACGAAAGTAATGGGGCTGGTCCAAACCACGTCACCCGGCCCCACTCCAAGAACCAAGCAGGCAATGTGTAGAGCACTGGTAGCGCTGTTAACCGCAATTGCATGTTGAGCCCCGCAGTAGCCCGCAACAGCGCTTTCAAAAGCGGGAACCGTAGGGCCTTGAGTGAGAAAGTCAGAACGCAGAACTTCCACTACCGCCTGGATATCAGCTTCAGAGATGTCTTGACGACCGTAGGGAATCATCACTAACAGTAAGGAGGGCGCATCACCGTCAGATCTTGCCAACCTTATTGCGGTTCTGCTCTATCCAAACCCGCAAGGCATCGACGCTCATCCAATTTGCATTATTGTCCGAACAGTAAGTAAAGTCCGACGCAACTTTTTGCCCGCCATTGATACGGCCAGGATCTTGGCTCCAGTTATGAATCGCCGGCAGAACCTTGTAATGATCAGCGTATTCGTAGGTATGCTGGGCGTCCTCAGGGCCAATCATCTGCTCATGAAGCTTCTCACCCGGCCGGATGCCGACAATGTCATGCCGTGCGTCGGGAGCAACGGCACGAGCAATATCGGTCACCTTCATGGAAGGGATTTTTTTGACGTAGATTTCGCCTCCGACCATGTCCTCAAAGGCATGCCAGACGAGATCCACCCCTTGTTCCAAGGTAATCATGAAACGGGTCATGCGTGCGTCAGTAATTGGCAGCACGCCTTTTTCGGCGATAGCAAGGAAGAATGGGATTACCGAGCCGCGCGAACCCATGACATTGCCGTAGCGAACAACACCAAAGTGAGTGTCGCCATTGCCGGCATAAGAGTTACCAGCGATAAAAAGCTTGTCCGAGGTCAGCTTGGTAGCACCGTACAGATTCGCCGGACTGCTAGCCTTGTCGGTGGAAAGCGCCACAACACGTTTAACCCCCTGGTCAATACAGGCGTCGATCAGGTTCATTGCGCCGATTACATTGGTCTTGACGCACTCAAAGGGGTTGTATTCTGCTGTCGGAACGATCTTGGTGGCGGCCGCATGAACAACGTAATCGATACCGTTTAGCGCGCGTGCGAGTCGATCCTTGTCGCGAACATCTCCAATAAAAAACCGTACTCTCGGATCATTGTCGAATAACTTGGCCATTTCCCACTGCTTCATCTCGTCGCGAGAGTAAATCACCAAACGGTGGGGGTTAAAGCGGGCCAGGGTCATTGGCACAAAGGTATGGCCGAATGAACCTGTACCGCCAGTTATTAGGATAGAAGAGTTAGTAAGCAAGGTATGATATAAGCGAAGTTAGTCAGTTATTAAACCTTAATATTATACCAATCTTTATAGCAACCCGGCAGTTGAATCCTTAATGGCCCTTTTAACATCAACTTTATTATTGTAAATCCACAGAACCCACTTTTTCAAAATTCTCCACCACTTCGCTATACGATCCGACGGACATCAGCTCCCCGTCATGAAGAAGGCAAACACGATCACAACCCTCTATCGTACTCAGCCGATGTGCAATAACAAGAATCGTCTTGTTCCCTCGAAGCCCTCGTACTGTCTTTATGAATTCACCCTCAGTCTGATTATCTAGCGCGGATGTTGCCTCATCAAGGATCAATATTTTAGGGTCATGATAAAGAGCGCGCGCAATTCCAATACGCTGACGCTGCCCGCCACTCAGCCTTACCCCCCGCTCGCCGACCAAGGTGTCCAAACCATCCACAAGTTCCTCAACGAATGTTTTTAGTTGCGCGCCTTCCAAAGCCACCCAAATTTTACCGTCTTCAATCTCATCGTCCAATAGTCCGAGGGCGACGTTTCTACGCAGCGTGTCATCGGTCAGATAGATTGACTGGGGTATATATCCCACCTGCCTTTGCCAGGACATCAAGTTTTGTTCAATAGGGATTCCATCAACTAAAACTTTGCCACTCGTAGGCGACAACAAACCGAGGATAATATCTATCAGCGTTGTCTTACCTGAACCACTTTTACCAACGAAACCCACCATTTCACCTGATCGAATAACCAGCGAGATGTTCTTTATGGACGGCTTATTTGCGCCAGGATATACATATGAGACGCTCTTCACTTCCAGCTTATCCCGCATCCCTGGAATCGCTGGCAAAGACGAATCCGATTTATTGAAATCATCGTTCTCTATATCAGAATAAACCGTCCCCAGTGACGCAGCACCTAATCGAAGCTGGTTCAGCGACGTCATAATCCTGTTCAAACCTGGGAGCAAACGAAATGCGGAAGCTGCGTACACAGCCATAAGTGGTAGCGCCTCTGCCATTCGACCAAGTCCGGTCATGACAAGCATTACCCCAACAAACAGCGCAATAAAAAGAGTCTCCAGCACCAGCCTGGGCAGGGCGTTAAGAAGCAACGACATACGTACGTTTTGAGAATGGCCACGAGCATGCTTGGCGAAGCCTTCCTCAAAAAAAGCCTCTCTGCACAGAACTTTGATCTCTTTTATCCCACCCAGACCTTCTTGTGCGTATTGAATCAATCTTGCCGCATCAACCTGCAAATCACTGCCAATTGTTGCAAGTCGCTCACGAAACGTTCGATAGAATAACCAAACAAATGCACTCCCTGCGGATAACGCAACGAATGCTGCCAAAGGGTCCATCACAACTATCAAAGTGAACAACCCAATAATCACCATACCCTCGGACAACAAAATGAGTGTTGGGATCAGGACCTGATACAACATACTGCTGACCTCACCCGTAACATTACGGATTAACTGCGCTGTATTAATCTGGAGGTGAAAAGTATAAGGGCGCCTCAAATAGCCTGACATCAGCTTGACCGATAAAGCCGCCATTTCATTCGCAACAAATCCAAACTGTAATGACGTAAGAACATAGATAAATAAATTTTTACTCAAAAAAAGAAATAACAAAATAAACAATAGTATTAGAAAAAAGCCCTCCCTTGATGGATTACCCATAAAAGCCGAAAGTGTCGACAGGAATCGGCTTTTCTCTATAATTTCGGGGTTTTGCATGACCCCGACAACCGGGACCAACGCACCAATCCCGATCAGCTCAAGCAAAGCCGCGACCACCATTAACAGCATCAAAAAAATCAAATGCCTTCGCTGCTTGCGGGTAAACAACCGCATCAACTTATCTATAGTATCTATCATTAACCTACACTCACGAGTAATCTATGTTGTTCGAGAGCGACATCCTTGAACCGCGTTTGACGCGGATACCAGTAAAGCGCTTAAGAAAAAATATTGAATTGAATTAAAATAATTACCACTAAATTGATCCTGCACTAGCGCAAATGCCCACATGGCTGCCACCACCTTATTGGCCGGAAAACTGTTTAAATCATTTCTTTGAGAAGAAATTGATCTATGGCACATGACTCCAAGACTAATGTTGAATATTAAAAACACAGTAAAGCCAACCAACCCCAACTCTGTAATTGCCTGTAAAAAAGTAGAATGCGGGGAAGCAAATTTCTTATTAAGTTGACCTTCATTTGCCCCAAAATTACCAGGTCCCACACCCCATATCGGATTTTCCTTAGCCTCACGGATAGTGTCGTCTATATATGACGATCTAATTTCAAGAGATTTGTTACTAACCGTAGTGGTTGTTTGAATAAACGGAAATACGAATTTCGCCAAATTTTCAAAATGTTCAAATTTAGATTGTGGCAACGTGATAAACGAGATAAATAACGCACATGTAATTAGCACAAGAAGCGTTAAATATCGTCGACTAATATTTCCTAATAAACAGACATAAAATATCACCAGCAGAGATGCGGTAAGCATGCCCCGAGCACTCATATGCACCATCACAAAAACGCTGGACACGATAGCGCAACCATTAATAATTCTCAGTAGACGCGAATAAAAAACATTGGACAACTCAATAACACTTGTCGCGACAAGCAGGTAACCGGCAAAAGCCCCAACTGTCTGGTACACCACATATTTTGAAAACAAAAAACTTCTAGCATTTTCACTATAAGGCGCATAAAACAATTCAAGCAAAACAAGGGCTATATTAAGCAATAAGCTTAACGACAACACATATCCAATAAATTGTTTTATTTGTCCATTAACAAGCAAACGCCCAAAAAAATAAGGAGCACAAATGCGACCAATCATGATCGGAAGTAACGTATTCAAGTCACTCAAACTTAGAAACAGACTGAACGTTACCAAAATCAACACCAATAATATGAATGCCACATCTACGTTGGAGAGACTCACCTTTATTGGAAAGTAAATATGATTTGTACCAAAAAATAATATTCCGGCATAAATTGCAATGGCTATTAAAACAAGATAATACGGATGCGCTATTGTCGTTAAATCAGAAATCATGCCCCACATAGGCGACAAAAAAAACAGAAGCAAGGCCAGGAAAACAGGGTTAAATACCTGGCCAAGAAGGCCAAAAAAACCAGCCAGTGTCATTCTTCTCGCGTCCATTGTTTCAACCCACCTTCTTGTGGCGATATTCGCCCGTACATGTCTTTAAAAGGCACACAATATCTTCTTCACCCAAATATTCTTCTCTGATTGCACTTCAATCATGATCAAATTCGTCAACCCCGGATTCGCCCAAACGATGGCGGCACCCGACTGGAATACAGATAGATATACATTTGCAAGAAGCGCGAAGCACCGGACTTAACCATAAGTCGGAACTCCGCATCTCATTGAACCTTCAAGCCCCATGACGTACACAAAGGTTTTCTGTAGTAAATCGCTTCATGAATGTATTGGGATGCAATGCGCGGAAAACCTGCCACAAATGCATGCCGGTTCCACCGAAAAGATCTACGGGAATCGGCATTGCGTTCTACTGCATTTAACAGCACTTCAATTAAAAACACTGCTTTATGTTTTCTTTGTCCATGCAAAGCGTTAATGAAGCATCCCAATCTGGCAGTGCCACCCCAAATATCTGATTAAGTTTGATGGAAGACAAAGTAGAGTATGGTGGTCTTGGTGCGGGCAACGGATATTCGGAAGTAGCAAGGGGAATCAGATGGGGCAGAGGCTGTATTAGGCCTGAGACATTTTCAAGAATCACTCGTGTAAAACCATGCCATGAAGTCTGGCCGGCCGCTGTCAGATTGTAAATGCCGCTCCTCATGACAAAGGGTTGGAAACCTTGGCCCAACACCTGCCCGGTCGCTTCCGCAATCATCCGGCTCCAGGTAGGTGCGCCGATCTGGTCGTCCACGATCCGCAACTCATCACGCTCCTTGGCCAGCCGCAGGATGGTCAGCAGAAAGTTCCTGCCACGCAGGCCGTACACCCAACTAGTACGGAAAATCAGATACGGGATGCCCGCAGCCTGAACTGCATGTTCACCAGCAAGTTTGGTTTTGCCGTAAACACTGAGTGGGTTGGGAATATCCTCCTCGGTGTAAGGAGAGGTTTTTGTGCCGTCAAACACATAGTCTGTGGAATAGTGAACCATTGTGGCGCCTAGCTGTTTGGCCTCTTCCGCCATGATGCCGGGTGCCACACCATTGATCGCCATGGCCAGTTCTGGTTCGCTTTCCGCCTTGTCGACAGCGGTATAGGCGGCGGCGTTGACGATCAAATTTGGCTGGATGGCTCGAATGGTATTGCGAATCGAATCGGGGTTGGCCAGATCCATTCCCTGGCGATCTATTGCAACTACATCACCCAGCGTAGCCAGGGTGCGCTGCAGCTCCCATCCGACTTGGCCGTTCTTACCAACCAATAGAATTTTTTTCACTCAAACACCTCGGCTGCGCGGAATGCGACACCGGCCTGATCCTTGGCGGACAGCACCGGGTCGCCCTGAAGCGGCCAATCTACTGCCAGACCGGTGTCGCTCCATCGGATGCAGCGCTCGTATTCAGGCACCCAGTAATCGGTCGTCTTATAGAGAAACTCTGCATAGTCGGACAAGACCAGAAAGCCATGCGCGAAACCGGGCGGGATCCAGGCCATGCGCTTGTTTTCCGCCGATAGATTGAACCCCGTCCATTTCCCGAAGGTGGGTGAATTCTTGCGAATATCCACCGCAACATCGAATACCTCACCCGCGATCACTCGCACCAACTTTCCCTGTGGCTGTTTGATCTGATAATGCAGCCCCCGGAGTACATTTTTTGCCGAGCGGGAATGGTTGTCCTGGACGAAATGCGCGGGAATTCCCGCCGCCTCCGCCAGTACTTTCTCATTGTAGCTCTCGAAAAAAAAACCTCGCTCGTCGCCATACACTTTGGGTTCGAGGATCAATACATCAGGGATGGTGCTCCGAATAACCTTCATCAGAATAGTCTTTCCTGCAGCAGCCCCTGCAAATACCGTCCATAGCCATTTTTACTCAATGGGATAGCCAGTGCTTCCAGTTGTTCCGCTGAAATATAGCCCATGCGGTAAGCGATCTCTTCCGGGCAAGCGATCTTGAGACCTTGGCGTTTTTCTATCGTCTCGATGAACTGAGATGCCTCGAGGAGAGATTCATGCGTGCCGGTATCGAGCCAGGCCATGCCGCGGCCCATGACTGACACTTCCAGCCGCCCCTGGCTCAGGTATAGCCTGTTGACGTCGGTAATCTCCAGTTCACCTCGGGGAGAAGGCTTGAGCGACCGCGCGACTTCCACCACTCGATTATCGTAGAAATACAGGCCAGTCACCGCATAGCGGGATTTCGGCTTGAGGGGTTTTTCCTCGATGGAAAGAGCCTGACCGGCTTGATCGAATTCCACCACGCCATAGCGTTCGGGGTCTTGCACCGGGTAAGCAAATACTGTCGCCCCAGTGTCCTTTTGCGCTGCGGCCTGCAAATCATCCGCCAATTCGTGGCCGTAAAAGATATTGTCCCCCAGCACCAGGGCACAGGGATCATTACCGATGAAATCTGCGCCGATAATGAATGCCTGGGCAATGCCCTCCGGCTCGGGCTGAACCGCATAGCGGATGTTGAGACCCCAGCGCGTGCCATCGCCCAGCAATTGCTCGAAACGCGGCGTATCCTGGGGCGTGGAAATGATCAGGATGTCGCGTATCCCAGCCAGCATCAGCGTAGACAGGGGGTAATAAATCATCGGCTTGTCATACACCGGCAACAGTTGTTTGGAAACCGCCAGGGTCACCGGATGCAGGCGCGTGCCGGATCCGCCGGCAAGGATAATTCCTTTCATGCCTTCTCCCGATTTTGGTAATTCGCTTTCATCCATTGCTGATATTCACCGCTGACGATGTTCTCCACCCAGCCCATATTGTCGAGGTACCATGCCACGGTTTTACGGATGCCGGTCTCGAAGGTTTCCAGCGGCTTCCAGCCCAGTTCCCGCTCGATTTTCCGCGCATCGATGGCGTAGCGGCGATCATGCCCAGGGCGGTCCTTCACATAAGTGATCAGGGAAGCATAGGGTTTGCTATTGGCGGCGGGCTTCAGTTCATCAAGAATGGCGCACACGGTGTTCACCACGTCGAGGTTGGTTTTCTCATTCCAGCCGCCGATGTTATAGGTTTCTCCCAGCCGGCCTCCGGCCAGCACGGCACGGATCGCAGCGCAGTGGTCGCCGACGTAAAGCCAGTCGCGCACGTTCATGCCGTCACCGTAAATCGGCAACGGTTTGCCGTTCAGTGCATTGAGGATGATCAAGGGAATCAGCTTCTCGGGGAACTGGAATGCGCCGTAATTATTCGAGCAGTTGGTGGTCAGCGTTGGCAGTCCGTAGGTGTGATGATAGGCCCGAACCAGATGATCGGACGCCGCCTTGGAGGCAGAGTAGGGGCTATTCGGCGCATACGCCGTAGTTTCAGTGAACGGCGGATCGTTAGCGCCGAGCGAGCCATACACCTCATCGGTGGAAACGTGAAGGAAACGAAATGCGGCTTTTTCTTCCGCTTGCAACTCTTGCCAATAAGCCCGTACTTCTTCCAGCAGGCTGAAGGTGCCGTTGATATTGGTCTGGATGAATTCGCCAGGGCCGTGGATGGATCGGTCGACATGGCTTTCCGCTGCGAAATGGATGATGGCGCGAGGTTGGTGCTGGCTCAGCAGCTTGGCCACCAGCACCCGGTCATTGATGTCACCCTGGACGAAAATATGCCGAGGGTCGTCCTTCAGGTTGGCGAGATTTTCCAGGTTGCCAGCATAGGTGAGCTTATCCAGATTGACGACGGCCTCACCGGTGGCGGCTATCCAGTCCAAGATGAAGTTTGAACCAATAAAGCCTGCGCCACCGGTGACCAGAATCATTTTGAACGCGCTCCGTAATAGATCTTGAACCAGGCAGCAAACTTCGCCACTCCTTCACTCAACGGCGTGTGCGGTGCAAAGCCAACCGTCTGAGTCAGCTCCTCAATATCCGCATAAGTGGCAACCACATCGCCATCCTGCATCGGCAGCATATTCTTGGCGGCTTTTTTGCCGATGGCGCTTTCGATAGTTTCGATAAAAGTCATCAACTCCACTGGCTCATGGTTGCCGATATTGTAAATCCGGTAAGGCGCATCGCTGCTTGCGGTATCGGGAGCAGCCCGGTCGAACGACGAATTGGGCTGAGCAACTTTATCCAGCACCCGCACCACGCCTTCGGCAATGTCGTCGATATAGGTGAAATCACGCTGCATCTTGCCCTGGTTGAATACATCGATCGGGCGATCTTCGAGAATCGCACTGGCAAACAGGGATGGCGACATATCCGGCCGGCCCCACGGCCCGTAAACGGTAAAGAAGCGTAGCCCGGTGGTCGGCAAACGATACAGATGGCTGTAAGTGTGCGCCATCAGCTCGTTAGATTTTTTGGTGGCTGCGTAGAGGCTGACCGGGTGATCGACGTTATCGTGCACGCTGAACGGCATATGCGTATTAGAGCCATAGACGCTGGAGCTGCTGGCATAAACCAGGTGTTCCACGCCGTTATGGCGGCAGCCTTCGAGCACATTCAGGAAACCTACGATGTTGGTGTTGACGTAGGCATGGGGATTTTGAATCGAGTAGCGTACACCCGGTTGTGCCGCGAGATTGACGACGCGCTGAAATTTCTCGCCGGCAAAAAGCGCTTCCATCGCAGTGCGATCAGCCATGTCCAGCCTGACGAAGCGGAAGCCCTGAAGCGGCAAGAGCTGCTTAAGACGATCTTCTTTCAGCTGAACATCATAGTAATCGTTGAGGTTATCGATGCCGACTACCTCGACACCCTGCGCCAGCAAACGCTGCGCAACATGCATGCCGATAAAGCCGGCCACGCCGGTAATTAAAACTTTCACAATTTTCCTTTTTCGTTCAATTCATGCAGTTTCGCGTATTTCACGAAACTGTTGAAACATCCTATGACGATATGCACCAGCCCCGGCACGCCGTCGAGAAAGCCGAGCCGGAGGAAATAGAACTTCACGAACCTGAGCAGCGGACTGGCCACCAACCGCCCGAACGAAACCTGCTTTCCTCGCCGAGCAAGCGCTTCCGCCTGCAGACTGGTATAGCGATCCTGTTTTTCCAGGTAGACGGTGAGACTTTCCTGCGATTCATGCAGTAAATCTCCCTGCACGTTGCCAGCCGGTGAAGTGGTCAGCACTTTTTCGTGAACCTCGTCCTCGCTCCAATTGGCAACGCGTCGATCGAATAATCGCAGACTCCAGTCAGGATAACCCTCGCCATGCCTGAGCCAGCGTCCCATAAAGCGATTGCAGCGCGCCATACGATAAGCTCGAAAGCGCGGCGCCTGCAGCATCTCCACGATGCTCGCACGCAGCGGGTCGCTGACCCGCTCGTCCGCATCCAGACACAGCACCCAGTCATGACTTGCTTGCTCGATCGCAAATTGTTTTTGCCGGCCAAATCCGAGCCAGTCCTGATGCAGTACCCGAGCACCATATTTTAACGCGATTTCCCGGGTATCGTCCCGGCTACCGGAATCCACCACCACGATTTCATCGGCAAAAGCGGCGCTTTTCAGGCAAGCCTCGATCTGGCTTGCCGCATTCAGGGCAATGATGACCACCGACAAAGGGGTTTTCTGCTGCATCCGCGCTATCTGCCGATATTAAAGCCGATATTCTAGGCTAAAATACCGCGATGCCGAAGATATTGCTCGTCAAAACCTCCTCAATGGGGGATGTCATTCACAACCTGCCCGTGGTCAGCGACATTCGCGCCCATTTCCCGGAAGCCGAAATCGACTGGGTGGTGGAAGAATCCTTCGCCGGCATTCCAGCCCTGCATCCAGGCATGGGGGAAATCATTCCCGTCGCCGTGCGGCGCTGGCGCAAAAACCTGTTCAGCCGCACCGTGCACGCTGAGATATCGATCTTCATCAAACACCTGCGCAACAAGACATATGACGTAATACTCGACACCCAGGGACTGATCAAAAGCGCGATTATTACCCGCCTTGCCCAAGGGGCCCACTGTGGATTCGACTGGCAAAGCGCTCGTGAACCACTGGCTGCGCTGTTCTATGACAAAACACTGAGGGTTGAAAAAAATCAGCCTGCGGTTATGCGAAATCGCCTGCTTGCCGGTCGAGCCCTCGGCTACTCGCCTGATGATCCTGTGAACTATGGCATCGCGGCGCCATCCCTTGTCCTGCCCTGGTTGCCGACAACACCCTTCGTCGTCCTGCTGCACGCCACCAGTCGCGACGACAAGCTATGGCCCGAAGCCGACTGGATTGCATTAGGTACTTACCTTGCCAGCAAGGGAATTGCCTGCGTATTACCCTGGGGAAGTGCGGCAGAACAGCTGCGTAGCCAGCGGCTGGCGGAAAAAATCGCCTTAAGCGTTGTTCCTCCTGCGCTCACCCTCGGGCAAGCTGCAACGCTGCTTTCTTTATCCATCGCGTCAGTCGGCGTAGATACCGGGCTAGTCCATCTCGCAGCGGCATTGACCATACCGACCATCGCCATTTACTGTGCATCCGACCCCGGCCTGACCGGTCTTCATGTTTCTTCCGGACAGGCGATCAACCTGGGCAGAACGGGTACCCCACCCGACACAGCAAACGTGATCAACGCCCTGAATGGAATGGTCGCATTATGATGCGCCGCTTATACACCCTGCTACTGTATCTCTTGTTGCCTTACATTCTGTTCCATCTGTTATGGCGATCCCGGCGCCAGCCCGGCTACCTGCGTCATATCGGTGAGCGTTTTGGTTTTTATCGCGGCCAGCCGGCTACCCCACTGATCTGGCTGCACGCGGTATCGGTGGGAGAGACTCGCGCCGCAGTGCCGCTGGTTACCCAATTGCAGGCACGTTATCCAGAACACCGTATCCTGCTCACCCACATGACACCCACTGGCCGGGATACCGGCAGGCAGTTGTTCGGCGATCAAGTTCTGCAATGCTATCTGCCCTATGATTTTCCGATTGCGACAAGGCGCTTTCTTCGTCACTTCAAGCCCGAAATCGGGCTGCTGATGGAAACCGAAATCTGGTTCAACCTGGTACAGATCTGTAAGAAAACCGGGGTGCCGCTACTACTTGTCAACGCGCGGATGTCGGAAAAATCGGCGCGCAAATATGGCCGTTTCAAAACACTTACTCGTGACAGCCTGCAATCACTTTCGGTAATTGCAGGCCAAACCGAGGCAGATGCAAGACGATTGGTGGAATTAGGCGCACCTTCCGTGAATATTACCGGCAACCTCAAGTTCGATATCGCCGTACCACAAAGCGCGATCTCCCTTGGAAAAAACCTGCGGGAACAATTCGGAGCTGTACGCCCGGTGTTTCTTGCCGCCAGCACACGGGAAGGCGAGGAAGTGCTGATTATTGAAGCGCTAGCCAGAATCGACATCCCCAACCTGCTCATCGTCATCGTGCCGCGCCATCCGCAACGCTTCGACCAGGTGGCGGATATGCTGACGCAACGCGACATCCGCTTCCAGCGCCGTTCGGCAAACCAAGTCGTTGCCCCGGAAACCCAAGTAGTGTTGGGCGACAGCATGGGGGAGATGTTCTCCTATTACGCTACCTGCGATATCGCTTTCATCGGCGGCAGCCTGCTGCCGCTCGGTGGCCAGAATCTGATTGAGGCGGCAGCGATGGGCAAGCCGATTTTGATCGGCCCGCACACTTTCAACTTTTCGGAAGTAACCGAACTTGCCGTTCAGGCTGGCGCTGCGCAACGCGTGGCTAATGCCGAGGAGTTAGCATTAATGGTCAGGGATTTGCTGAAAACACCGGAGAGAATGAAAGCCATGTCGGTTACGGCGCTGACTTTTGCCGACCGGCATCGCGGCGCAACGGAACGACTGATGACGCTGATCGAGCCTTGTATCAGCTGAGTGCTGAGATTTTACTCATTACTCAGCACTTTCAATTCAAATGTTTATTTCCCCAACCAGCGATTGACCTGCTCGACATCCTCGTCTTGCAGCGACCCTACCGCGGACTTGAGCTTGAGCTGGCTGATAATGTAATTGTAGCGCGCCTGCGACAAATCACGCTTGGCCGTATAAAGCTGCTGCTGGGCATTCAATACATCCACGTTGGTACGCACCCCCACTTCCTGACCTAGCCGGGTGGAGTCGAGCGAGCTCTGGCTCGACACCAGCGCCTGCTCCAGTGCCTTGACCTGAGCCAGGCCGCTGGTCACACCCAGAAAAGCTTGCCGGGTCTGTAATGCGGCCTGCCGATTGCCCAGCTCCAGATCCTGTCGGGCTTTTTCCTTGTTGGCCAATGCTTCACGCACCTTCGAATTGACGCTGCCACCCTGAAAAATCGGCAGGTTCAACTGCAAGCCGACGGTTTGGCTGGTGACCGTGCCACTGACCAGGTAGCTGGAATTGCTGCTTTGACCGTAGCCCGCCACCAAGTCAAGAGTGGGATGGTGACCGCCACGGTTTCTTTCAACTTCCTGCGTTGCTATTTCTAGCGCGGCGCGCTGAATCGCGATCTGCGGACTTTGCTGTTCGGCCTGCTCGACCCATTTCGTCATGTCGTTGGGTTCAGGCAGGACAAGAGGAAGCTTGTCATTCAGCGCATTGAGATGTGCTGGTATCTTGCCGAGGATCAGTTGCAAAGCGCGATTCTTGATTTCGAGATCATTCTGTGCGGCAATTTCCTGAGCTGTAGTGAGATCGAATCGCGCCTGAGCCTCGTGAGTATCGGTAATGGTGACGGTACCCACCTCGAAATTGCGCTTGGCCATTTCCAGCTGCTCGCCGATGGCGGCCTTCTGGGCGCCGGCCAAGGCAACATTATCCTGGGCGAGCAGAACGTCGAAATAAGCCTGGGCGACTCTGACGATCAGGTCCTGCCGGGCGACGGCAAACTGCGCCTCAGCCTGAACAACCTGGCTTTTGGATTGCTCATATAGGGCAAAATTCTGTTTACGATAGACCGGCTGGGTCAGGGACAGATTATAGCCGTTGGCGTTGTATTGCCGGTTGGAGGTAGGCGAATCCACCTCGTTTCTGGAAGTGTTGGCGCTCAGATTGATGCTCGGCAACAGCAGGGCGAGGCCCTGTGGCGCTTTTTCCTGGCCGGCTTCATAGGCGGCACGCGCCGAGGCATAGGCAGCATCCTGCTGCTGCGCATCGCGATACACTTCCATCAGGTTGGCGGCATAGGCAGGGCTGGCGAGCAGCGCAAGAAGCGCGAGTGGCAAGGATTTCATCCGGATGCCCGGCAAACTGGATGTTACGCGTGACTTCATTTTCTATCCCTTAATACAACCAATGACAGCGGCTAGCATGCCCTGACCGATCAGGCCGTCACCACCTGACGGCGAAGAAATCTATTTAAAATACGAAGCGCTGGGGTTGCATTGCATTCTTCAGAGGAGGGACGCTGGTCTCAAATAGATTGGTCGTACGATACACGCCCTTGGCAACGCAGGTAATCAATTGGGCTTCCATGACCGGCGATTCGCCAACCACGGCAAATAACCTGCCGCCAACTTTCAGATCCGCCTGAAACGCCTCAGGTAGTACCGGGACCGAACCAGTCAATACAATCACATCATACGGGCCGGCCTGTTTCCATCCGCGGGCCGCATCCCCTACCTCCAGGGTAATATTTGCGATGCCATGCTGCTTAAGCATAGCTGCTGCTTGCGACGAGAATTCAGGGACAATTTCAACGCTATGCACGGAGCCCCCGTGTGCCATGCGCGCCAGCAAAGCGGTCAGATAGCCGCTGCCGGTACCCACTTCCAGCACTTGGTCCGTAGATTTCACGCCAACTTCCTGCAGGATTTTCGCCTCAAATTTGGGCGACAGCATCGCCTCACCGTGACCCAAGGGAATTTCCATATCGGAAAAAGCCAGCTCCCGGTATTGTTCGGGAACAAAATCCTCGCGCCGAATCTGGCGCAGTAAGTCCAGAACGTCCTGATCCAGCACGTCCCAAGGACGAATCTGCTGTTCCACCATATTAAAACGGGCCCGTTCAATGTCCATGTTCATATCCCTCCGAAATTAAGGTTATGCTAATACTTGCAATTATTCCACATTTCCATTAGTTTCACACACTTTGCTAGGGGTCCGCGCTTCAACAACCTGAGGCCGGTGAGAAATACCCTCTGAACCTGATACGGGTAATGCCGTCGTAGGAAAGCATAGCCGCACCATGCTCCCCACGATTTTCCTAGGAGCACCACCATGAACGCCAACCCCATTTTCTTGAACCTGACCGCCAGTGTCGATGAGGCTGCGGTACAACCCTTCGCCAACTCCCGCAAGGTATACGTACCAGGTTCTCGCCCCGACATCCGCGTACCGATGCGCGAAATCAGTCTGTCCGACACCCCAGCCAGCATGGGGGCAGAAAAAAACCCGCCCGTCTACGTCTATGACACCTCCGGACCCTACACTGACCCGGACGTTAAAATCGACATCCGTAATGGGCTGCCGGCAATCCGCGCACCCTGGTTCGAAGCACGAGGCGACACTGAGAATCTACCCGGACTGAGCTCGGCTTATGGTCTGAACCGCCTGAACGACCCCTCCCTGGCAGAGATGCGCTTCAACCTGCACCGCACCCCGCGCCGCGCCAAAGCCGGCATGAATGTCAGCCAGATGCACTACGCCCGCAAGGGCATCATCACCCCTGAAATGGAATTTGTCGCCATCCGCGAGAACCAGCGCCGCGACAATCTTTCCGAACTTGTCACCCGTCAGCACCCCGGCGAAAGTTTCGGCGCCGCCATTCCCAAAATCATCACGCCTGAATTCGTTCGTGAAGAAATTGCACGCGGTCGCGCCATTATCCCGGCAAACATCAATCACCCAGAACTCGAACCCGTTATCATTGGCCGTAATTTCCTGGTCAAGATTAATGGCAACATTGGCAACTCGGCGCTGGCTTCTTCGATTCACGACGAAGTCGAAAAAATGGTGTGGGGCATCCGCTGGGGCGCCGATACCATCATGGACCTCTCCACCGGCAAAAACATCCACGAAACCCGTGAGTGGATTATCCGCAACAGCCCGGTGCCCATTGGCACCGTGCCAATCTATCAGGCACTGGAAAAGGTCAACGGCAAGGCCGAAGACCTGAACTGGGAAATCTTCCGCGACACTCTGATCGAACAAGCTGAGCAAGGGGTAGATTACTTCACCATACACGCCGGTGTAAGGCTCGCCTATGTGCCGATGACCGCCAAGCGCATGACCGGTATCGTCTCGCGCGGTGGTTCCATCCTCGCCAAGTGGTGCCTGGCTCACCACAAGGAAAATTTCCTTTATACCCATTTCGAAGATATCTGCGAAATCATGAAGGCCTATGACGTCAGTTTCAGTCTTGGGGATGGCCTGCGTCCGGGTTCTTTATATGATGCCAACGACGAAGCGCAATTCGCCGAACTGATCACTCTGGGAGAGCTGACCAAAATCGCCTGGAAGCACGATGTCCAGACCATGATAGAAGGCCCTGGCCACGTGCCGATGCACATGATCAAGGAAAACATGGAGCTTCAGCTTAAGCATTGTGACGAAGCGCCCTTTTACACTTTGGGACCACTCACCACCGACATTGCCCCCGGCTACGACCACATCACTTCCGGCATTGGGGCCGCCATGATCGGCTGGTATGGCTGTGCCATGCTGTGCTATGTCACACCCAAAGAGCACCTCGGCCTGCCGGACAAGGAAGACGTACGTGTCGGCATCATTACCTACAAAATTGCCGCCCACGCTGCCGATCTGGCCAAAGGCCACCCAGGCGCGCAGATTAGAGACAATGCCCTGTCCAAAGCGCGTTTCGAATTCCGCTGGGATGACCAGTTCAACCTCGGTCTCGACCCCGACAAAGCCAAGGAATTCCATGACGAAACCCTGCCCAAGGATTCGGCCAAGGTCGCCCACTTCTGCTCGATGTGCGGTCCGCACTTCTGCTCCATGAAAATCACTCAGGACGTGCGCGACTATGCGGCCGCTCAGGGCGTATCCGAGAATGAGGCGCTGGAGAAGGGAATGCAGGAAAAATCAGTGGAATTCTTGAATACCGGCGCAAAACTCTACCAGAAAGCCTGATCCGTGGATCCTATCCTTCTGCTAAAAGCCCTGACCCTCGGCATCGTCGAGGGTCTCACCGAATTTCTGCCGGTTTCCAGCACAGGCCACCTGATCCTGGTGGGCGACCTGCTCGACTTCAACGACGACAAAGGCAAGATGTTCGAGATCGTCATCCAGTTCGCGGCGATACTCGCGGTATGCTGGGAATTTCGCGCCCGGCTGGGTAGTGTCGTCACCGGCCTGCGGGCGGGTAGGGAGGATGCGCAGCGCTTCGTGCTCAACCTGGCTGTCGCCTTTATGCCCGCAGCCATACTTGGCCTGCTGTTCGCCAGCAAGATCAAGCAATACCTGTTCAAGCCGGTGCCGGTTGCGCTGGCCTTCATCGTCGGGGGGGTATTGATCCTGTGGGCGGAGCGGCGCAAGCATGTCATCCGTGTTGAGCGGGTGGACAACATGGGCTGGCGCGATGCGCTGAAGGTCGGACTGGCGCAGTCACTGGCGCTGATTCCCGGTACTTCGCGCTCCGGTGCGACCATCATAGGAGGACTGTTTTTCGGCATGTCGCGCCAGGCGGCCACGGAGTTCTCCTTCTTCCTGGCTATTCCCACCCTGTTCGCAGCCACGGCTTACGAACTGATCAAATATCGTTACCTGCTGAATACAGACGACCTGGGAATGTTTGCGGTGGGCGGCGCAGCGTCGTTTGTCAGCGCTTTTTTTGCAGTGCGGGGCTTGCTTCGCTACATCAGCCACCACGATTTTTCTGCCTTTGCCTGGTACCGCATCGGCTTCGGCATCATCGTACTTCTAACTGCTTACACCGGAGCGGTAAGTTGGTCAGTCAGCTAATTCCATTTCCAAAAAAATAGTGAAATCGCAGAGTGTGCGGACACACACTAAATAATTATTGGGATTTGAAATTAAATTCGAACAAATTGGCCTGGAGCGAAGCAGAATCGAGAAAAACCCGGACTCCACCCCGCTTCATCCAAGCCAGGTGATCAGGAATAGAACGCATCTACGGTTTCTTGAGGAAACCGGCGATATGGTCGAGTAACTCGTCTTCCTGGAAGGGCTTACCCAGGTAGGCGTTGACGCCCAGTTCCATCGCGTAGTTGCGGTGCTTTTCCGCAGTTCGCGAAGTAATCATGATGATAGGAATATGCGCAGTTTGCGGGTCGCTGCGCACATTCTTGGTCAATTCAAAGCCGTCCATGCGCGGCATCTCGATATCCACCAGCATGACGTCTGGCAAAATCTCCTGCAAGTGCTGCAGGGCATCCACACCATCCTTGGCAGTCACCACCTGGTACCCTTCCTTCGACAGCAGGCGGGAGGTGATCTTGCGCACCGTCAGGGAATCGTCTACCACCATAATGGTCGGCGCAACCGCTTCGGGCATCGGTGCTACTGACACCGTACCGAGGAATGAAGGTACCTGCATAGCCATACGCTGCACCAACGGAGCGGGATTGATGATCAGCGCAACCTGACCATTGCCCAGCACCGTTGCCCCGGCTATACCGGGCACGCGGGCAAGCTGCGGCCCAATATTCTTGATCACGATTTCCTGGTTGCCCAGAATCTCATCCACTTGCACCGCGACGCGCTGGCTACCGCTCCTGAGCAGCAACGTCATGGCATAGCGATGCATCTCCGGCACCTGCTCCTTGTCGCCCAGGAGCCTCGGCAGATAGAACAGCGGATAGCGGTTATTCTGCCACTCAATCTCGCCTTTCCGCTGAATTTCCTCCAGCCCGGCTGATTTGAACTCCTTGACCTGTTCCACCATCGACGAGGGAAGGGCATAAATTTTTTCGCCAGTACGTACCAACACGGCCTGCGCTACGGCAAGTGTAAGTGGTAAATAGATGCTAAATATTGCTCCGCCATGCTCTCCCGGAATTGCCTCGACACGTCCGCCTAGACCCGCTATCTCGCTGCGCACCACATCCAGTCCAACACCGCGCCCAGCAACCTGGGTCACCTGCTGAGCAGTGGAAAATCCGGGCTCAAAGATCATGTCGACCAGTCGTGCAGGAGTAATATCGCTATCTGCCTGGAGCCTGCCGATTTGGACTGCGTGTTTACGAATCGCTTCCAGATTGAATCCGGCGCCATCATCAACCAAGGTCAGCACGATTTCATTGCCTTCCTGGCGTGCCTCGATACGGATAGCCCCGGCTTCCGCCTTACCAGCCTGAATCCTGTCTGCCACACTTTCCACGCCATGCACCATGGAATTTCGCAGCAGATGCTCGAAGGGTGCGGTCATTTTTTCCAGCACGCTTCGGTCCAACTCCACTTCTCCGCCCTTTATCTCCAGGTTCGCCTTTTTGTCCAGTTCCCTGGCAGTTTGCCGAACAATGCGATGGAGCCGATCAGTAATGCTCGACAGCGGCACCATTCGGATGTGCATCAGCTCTTGCTGCAATTCACGATTCTGCCGTGCCTGCTGCAGCAACGCAGCATCGGCTTCACCCAAACTTTTTAGCAGACTCTGCTGCACCGTAGCGACGTCATTCACGCTCTCGGCCAGGAAGCGGGTCAACTCCTGAAAACGGGTAAATCGGTCAAACTCAAGTGGATCGAATGTCTCTGCAACACCGCCGGTCTGATTTGCCTGGGACTGCATCCGGCTTTCCGCCTGAATTTCAATCTCGCGAACCTGGTTGCGCAGGCGGATGACGTTTTCCGTCAACTCCAATAATGACTGCTTGAAGCTCTGCATCTCGCCTTCGACGCGGGAGCGCGCGATACTGATCTCACCCGCTTCGTTGACCAGCCTGTCCAGAATATCTGCGCGCACCCGCAATTGTTGCACGCCGGGTTTTGCCGATGCTGGCAGCAGTTGGAGATCTGGTTGACCCGCCGTGGTTTCCGCAGATATTGGAGTTTCTGTCCCAGCCTGCAGGCGATCCAGCAAGTCGCCGATCTTGTCAAAATAGGTGAAGAGTTCATCGAACAAGGAGGCCGCAGGGGCACCCGCCTCCGTCGAATCAACCACCAGGGTTTCCATGTTGTGTACCAGGTCGCCCAACTGCAACGCGCCGGCCATACGGGCACTACCCTTGAAGGTATGCAGCGATCTCTGCAGGTCTTGCGGCGCCTGTCGGTCAGCAGGTTTTTCCCGCCATGCACGTACCTGAGTACCAACCAGCGGATACAGATCCTGCGCTTCCTCCAGAAACAGGGGCAGGATGTCCTGATCAATGTCATCGCGAGATGTCGGCATCGGCACTTCAAACGCCGCTGTCCGGACCACTTCAACTCGCCTCTCTACCTCAGGAAATACGGCAATTGGCTTCGCGATTTTGGCTGGCTTCACCGCTTCGGCTACCGCGCGTTCTATCAGAGCCGATGAGGCGGCCTTTTCTCCGTCCGCGCGCGCTTTTTTAACCAACGCTTGCAGCGAACGGACTAACTGCTTTGCCGGTTTCGGCATTTTTTGTTCTTCGACTGCCTGCACCATCTTGTTCAGCGCGACGACTGCATCACCGGTCACTTTGACCTGCTTACCATTGGCCGGTCGTGGGTGCTCCAACATTTCCCTGAGCCATTCCTCCAGTTCAAAACTAAGCTGGGCCGATGCCGGAAATCCCACGGTACGGGAAATGCCGCACAGGGTATGGGCAGCGCGCATGAAATCTTCCCGAATTGGCAAGTCCGGCTGATCTTCCAGACGCGCCAGCTCTTCCCGCAGAACTGCAACCCGCTGCTTGGCCTCGCTCATGAAAATATCGAAAAGCGCACTCGGCAGGGTGACATCACCAATCACTATATCGGTTTCAGGCAGCGGCTCAGGCTCGGCCTCTTCTGCATTCAACTCAAGAGATACTGAAACAAGTTCCTCAATGCCAGGGGCCTCGGTCTCAACGACAGCCGTCTGCTCAACTTCCTCGACAAGCGGCTGGCTGATTTCTTCAGTCGGCTCCGGAGCTTCAAGCATAATCTCTTCAGCAGGCAACGCTTCTGCCCCTGGGGATTCTTCAACAGCAGATGCAGCCATTTCGGCTGCCGCTTCTTCGATGAAATCAAAGTCCATAACCGGCAAACCGATTTCCTCAACCGGTTCGACAGCTTCCGTCACCTCCTCTTCAGGCTGCGGCTCGAAGGTGAGTGGCTCTTCCATAACAGGATAGCCGATTTCGGCTGTACCCTCCTCAACCACATCGAAGCTTGGCAAGCTAATTTCTTCCGCGGGTTCGGCAGACTCCTCTACGGGCGCGAGTTCCTCCTCGACCTCGACGGAAGCGGGCATTGCACTGACCTGCGGCACAACTTCAGCCGTTTCCTTACCACTCATTAACTGCTCTGCCGAGACCATCAGTGCATCGGCCTCTACAACCACCGAGCCTTTGCTTTGAAGTTGCCCCACCCATTGCCCGAATGCAGTGCACGCCTGCTCGATAAAATTCAACAGTACAGGTGTGGCGCCTCTCTCATCCTGCAGCCATTTGTTCATCACCTGTTCGACCGCCCATGCAACCTCCCCCAGATCTGTCAGGCCGACCATGCGTCCGCTGCCCTTCAGGGTATGAAAGCCACGACGGATCGTGGTTAGAGCCTCGCGGTCGCCAGGCTGTTCATGGCAGGCCTGCAGATTCTCGCTGACAGTAGCTAACACCTCAGTCGCTTCTTCCAAGTAAATCTCAAGCATTTCTGCGTCGACAGCTTCCTCGGATGCGTCCAGCAAACGTTCGGTTTCTTGCGATGGCGCTACGGGTATCTTGGTCTCGACCAGGGCGGCAACCGCGCTCGCCAATCCGGGAGCCGGCCTCCCCTGCTCTTCATCCAACAGTCGCCTTGCGGTGGCGGCCTGTTCCTTCAGCTCCAAATCGGCCACCAGATCGGCGTCATGAGCCAGACCGTTCAGCGATTTCTCCAGCTTCTGGCGTGCAGCCAAATCATCGGGGTTAGCCTGCCACTCCTGGAAGTTTTCCTGTGCCAGTTGTTTTTGCTTATACAGACTGGCTTCGATGCTTTCATCATCCGCACGAGTTTCCTCGACTTCTTCTTGCGGAGTAGCCGTTTTTTCCTCCGGCTCGCCCGTCAGGCGAGACAGGGCACGGCTAATAATTTTTTCCGCATCCGCACGTCCATACTGAACTTCTTCGATGTAGAAACCCAGGCTGCTCAAACCTTCAGCCACCCCCTCCAGCTCTTTTGGGCTCGGCTCATAAACTGGATCAGCAAAGCGCAGGATGCTGGAATGGCAGAGGTCAAGCAGCTTGTCTGCCTTTCCAAGATCGAGAATTGTCAGCGCACCGGAAATCTGCTTCAGGACAGGTTCGAGAGAGGAAATACCCTCCCGCTTGGTCGTATCCCTGAAGAACGTATCCAGCACTTCCTCAATCCGCCGCAGATTGGCCTGAATTTCATGCGCAACCTGAGCCAACAGGAGTTTTTCCTGGGCTTTGCGGCTGATGTCACCAAGGTGCGGGATTCCCGCCGCATCGATTTCTTCCGGGCGGCCACTTAAAACAGCCGACATACGCTTGGTCTGGATTTCCAGCTGCTTTGCCATTTCATCATTGAACTGGGCAAAGTTTTCCAGCACATTCTCCGCCAGCAGCAGAGCCGTGGCCACTTCTATAGCTAGAACATCTCCGGCACTGTCCTGCCCCGGTTGAGTTGCTGCGAGCGCTTGTGTCTGCAAGAGCAGGCCATGCAAAGGGGGATTATTCAGCGACAGGCTTTTTTCTACCAGCCGACCTAAGGGTTCCTGCAAATTTTTCAGGCTTTCTTTATGGCCTGTGGTGAACTTCAACCACAACTCCTTGACCGGCGTCAGCAACTCCTTCAGTTCCCGAAGCAGGGGCTGGAGCCGAGCTGCGTCCACCTCTGCAGCAGTGGCCATCTGCGGCAAGCAGCTATCCAGATCGAATGCCTGCTTGACCTGCTTGATCCGCTCGCTCACCGGCTGACTACATGCCACCCGGTATAGCAGATCACGCAGCAGGTGTTCCGCCACCTTGGATGAGGATTCGGCAAGCTTGCGAATCTGCTGATCAATCCTGCCAAGCAGGCGCTTGGCTTCGAAGTCGGGACTCAAGCCCTTGTTGAGCAAACCTTCTATCAGTGCCCCCGCGGACCACCAGAAGGTTCGTTGCGCCGGCAAACTCTGAGCTCGTTCGATGACCAGCAATGCCTCGCGCATTGCCTCTATCCCCGCCGGGTCGTCCGGTGTGCGAAGGAATTTAAGCAGCCCCCCCTGAAAGCGCGCACGCTCAGCCTTGGCCAGCACTTGCAGTTCGGCCTCACTCGCGGGCTTCGCATAGCCATCCTTCGGTGCGCGCGTGGACAGATCCGGGAAAAACAAGTCGCTTTCGGCAAAACCCGAGGCGTTACGTGCCTGACGCAAACTTTTATAGACCGGGTAGAGCCTGAGCGGCACATCTGGCTCGCCATCAAGCAGGCCGGAGAGATACTTGGAGAGCTCAGCAATGGCCTGGTTAAGGACTTCGAGGTTGGCTGGAGAAGGAGGAACCTCCTCCTTCTCCAGAGCGACCACCAGCTTTTCGATTTCACCGCTAACGCGCGCAGCCCCTTCCAGGCCGACCATCAGGATGGCGCCATTCACCTGATGCAGGTGAGTCAAGCAATAGCGCAGTGGGGAAAGATCGCTGGGGTTGCCAAAGAATCCCGCCAGTTTCTGCCTGGCTTGCTCCAGCGCCTGGTCGATTTCGCCTTTGACCCAGGTCAGTGGGCCGATATCCAACTCGGTGGCCATGCTCTTTAATTACCTATGCAAGTTTGAAGCCCGCCACAGAGCCTTTCAGCTCGGCAGCAAGTGCGGTCAACTGACCAACAGAAGCGGCGGTCTGCTTGGTACCATCCGTGGTCTGGTTGGTAATGTCCTGAATATCCTGCATGTTCGTCGCCACTTTGCCAGCAGCCTCCGCCTGCGCCTGGGTCGCCCTGGAAATGGTGTCGATCAGATCCGCCAGACTGCGCGTAACCCGTTCGATCTCGGACAGGGCCTGGCCCGCCGCATCTGAAAGCTTGGCGCCTTCCACCACACCCTGAGTACTTTGCTCCATAGCGGCCACCGCATCGTGGGTGTCGGTCTGAATGGTCTTTACGATCGCGCCGATCTGCTTGGTTGCCTCGCCTGAACGCTCTGCCAACCGCTGCACCTCTTCCGCCACCACGGTGAAGCCACGCCCCGCCTCACCCGCCGAAGCTGCCTGAATCGCCGCGTTCAGCGCCAGAATGTTGGTTTGTTCGGTAATATCCGAAATCAGTTCCACGATCTCGCTAATCTCCTGGGAGCTTTCACCCAGCCGCTTGATCCGTTTAGCTGTTTCCTGAATCTGCCCACGAATCTCATTCATGCCTGCAATGGAATTTTGCACCGCTGCGGCACCCTTATCTGCGGCCTGGAGGGATTGCTGCGCCACTTTCGCAGACTCAGCGGCGTTAGCCGATACCTGGTTAATGGAATCTGCCATCTGCAACACCGCCGCACTGGTTTCCTCAATCTCACGCGACTGCTTTTCCGAAGCCTGCAGCAAATGCTCGGAGGTACCCTGCGCCTCCTGAGACTCCCGAGCCAGTTGCTCTGTCGCCTTGTTTACCCCTACAACCAGCGATCGCAGCTCGTCGATCGCGTAGTTGATCGAGTCGGCAATAGCACCGGTGATATCCTCGGTCACTCGCGCCCTCACGGTCAGGTCGCCTTCCGCCAGATCGCCCATTTCATTGAGCAGCCGCAGAATCGCCTCCTGGTTTCGTTTGTTTTCCTGCTCACTGATGGCCGCCTTACGCTTGGCATCATCCAGCAACACCTTGGCAAACAGCACGGCGAACAACAATGCCGCACTACCGAAAATGACGGTTAACAACGCTTCCAGCAAACCACTGCTGGCATGATTGTTGTAACTCTCGGTCAGCTTGCTGGATAAGTCCAGCATCTTGTCCCCGTCTTTAAACAAAGAACGTTGAGCGTCGTGGGCCGCCGCCAAAGGTCGAACATTTTGCAGCATCTGATCGACATGCACGGAAAAATCTTTAAAAGTTTGATCGATATCTCCCAGCATATCGCGCGCGATAGAATCTTTGACCGGGTTCAGCAACATGCCCCCACTCCCATCTTTCAGGCCGACCAAAGTATTGCGGAAGATGGTGATGCTTTTGCCATCCAGAAAAGTTTCGTCAAGATCGGCATCGCTTCCCGTCAGGAGCAGAACATTGGCATTTTTCGCAATCCGCTGGGTCAGCATCCCCAGTTGCCGGGCGGCGGCAACCTCCCTTACTCCCGCGCCCGACTGAATCAGCTGGGCAGCCAGCAGCTCGGTAAGGTCGAGCAAATCATTATTGCTGGAGTTAACCCCGACCACGTTATTGCTCAGCTGGATCAGATTTTTTTCCTGCGCCGCCATCAGCCCGATATCCTTGGCCATCTTGCCCCACAGCGCTTTAATCTCCATCAACTCCGGTCGCATGGCGTTAGACGAAGCGGGTATGCCGGCACCACCCTGTAACAAGTTATTAATGTGGCTGGAAAAGCGCCGATCGGCATCTTTCAACTGGGCAAAAGCGATCTGGTTACCTTGCGCAGCTTGCTGTGCGCCCTTCGCGATCCGTTGCGACAACATCTGCATTTCCGTCGAGGTGCCGGTATGCTGTTTCAGGATATACAGGTTCACACCGTACCAGAGCAGCGGAGACAAGGTGAGAAGCACGGCCACGGCCCATGCGCCGCCCAGTATCTTCAACTGCTGCCTTATGGGCTTTTCGCCGATAAGCGGCAGTGATTGCCCTGAATCGCCGACCATCTTCTGAAGCCCTTTCATCACCAAGGTGGTATTCAGCCCCAACTTCGTCGTCGGTCCGGTCGGAGACGCCTGTCCGGGCTTCTCCTTGAAAAAGCTGAAACTTGGCAACTTGAATCCCATGATTAAATCTCCATCCCTAATTTTATTTTCAACTCAAAGAAATGATCATTCATTAAGTGCCCGCCGAACGCCTTTATGACAGGCCTACATTCAAAAACTGGGCGTGCCCGGTCAATACCTGCATATTCAGTTCCTGCCACCGTTGTCCAGTTTCATCATGGTATTCGGCAGCAACCCAGGGCGGAGCCTCCCCCTCTATTTCCACCCGTTGCATTTTCTCTGGATTGCGCAATCCCAGCATGCGACTGACGACGATTCCACAATTGACAGAAAATTTCTGGTGAACCAGAAGCAGGCGGCAATCCACGACAAATTGCGTTGGCGCGCCACCGAGAAAATGGGAAAAATCAACGATGCCATAGAGATTGCCGCGAAAATTCGCCACACCGCAAAACCATGACTGCGCGAGGGGAACGGAGGTCAACTTTGGAATAGGCAACGCTTCGCTGATATCGGAAAGATTGACCAGCCAGAACTGCGAGCCAATCTGGACACCCAGCTTGGAGGGGTTGGCAGTATCGCTAGATGCCAAGCTCTGCAACTTGGCCATCACGCTCTCATGAAATGCTCGCAGGCTGATTTTTCTTGCCATCTGCTATCCTTGTAAGCCCCAGGCAACGTACGGTGACATGGAGATCAACCGAGTGCCGTAATTTTTTTCAGCAGTTCATCCTGATTCACCGGTTTGACGATGTAATCCTTGGCGCCCTGCCGCATTCCCCATACCTTATCGGTTTCCTGTCCCTTGGTGGTGCACATGATGACAGGAATATCTTTGGTTTCTTCATCCTTAGAAATTGCCCGTGTCGCCTGAAACCCATTCAGGCCCGGCATCACCACATCCATGATGATCAAGTCAGGCTTTTCCAGCTTGGCCTTGGTGATTGCCTCCTCACCACTTTCGGCGGTAATCACCTGATAGCCCTGTTTAGTCAGCAAGCCGCCAAGGAAGAATCTTTCGGTAGGCGAATCATCCACGACCATAATCTTATTGATAGCCATTTATTTCCTCTCTAGCTGGCACTACGCTGAGCCATGTACTGACTCACAGTTTTAAGCAGACTTTCCTTGGTAAAAGGTTTGGTCAGATATTCATCGGACCCCACCATCCTGCCCCGAGCACGGTCGAACAAACCATCCTTGCTGGATAGCATGATAACGGGGGTGACTTTGAATTTTGAGTTTTTCTTGATCAGCGCGCAAGTCTGATAGCCATCCAGGCGCGGCATCATGATATCAACGAAAATGACATCGGGTTGATGATCGGCAATCTTGGACAGAGCGTCAAACCCATCTTCTGCGAGGATAACCTCACATCCGGCCTTCACCAGAAAAATCTCGGCACTGCGGCGTATGGTATTGCTGTCATCAATCACCATCACCTTGGTTCCCGCAAGAGTTTGTGTTTCTCCGCTCACTCGCCTCCTCCAAGCTTTTTTATTACCCAGGCTAATCCACCCTGTCCGGGTAATGGTATCAGCCTTTGAGTTTATATGAAGACACTATTTTAGAGCATTGTATAATAAATTCTCTTCAGGTAAAGCGCCTTGTCATAACTCATACGGCAAAATGCCGGGAATCTCCACGCCAATTTAGGTTAAGATACTGTCTTTCGATCAACCTTTACCATGGTAGACACCACTCGATTTTTTCAGCATGACAACGTCCGTACTCATGGCAAACACGCGCGAAACGCCCCCGATTGTACTTGCTTTTTCCGCTTCCGATCCGAGTGGCGGAGCCGGTCTGCAAGCTGACATCCTGACCTTGTCCAGCATGGGATGCCATCCCCTTTCGGTAGTCACCGCCATCACGGTGCAAGACACCTTGGGCGTAGAGGACGTAATGGCCATGGAGGCCGAGTGGGTTGCCGACCAGGCGCGCTGTGTACTAGAGGACATGCCGGTGGGGGTTTTCAAAGTTGGCCTGATCGGCAGCGTGGAAAATGTTGCCGCCATCGCCGAGGTAGTCGCTGATTACCCGGATATCCCGCTGATACTGGACCCGGTGCTGGCCTCCGGCCGTGGGGATGAATTGGCTGGCGACGACATACTCACGGCCTTGCTGGAAATGCTCATCCCTCAGACCACCCTGCTCACGCCCAACAGTATGGAAGCCAGGCGTATCGCGCAGCTTGATGACGATGATGGCGATGCCGAACCCGATCTTGCCGAATGCGCCCGGCGCATTATCGAAATGGGCTGCGAATTCGTGCTTATTACCGGCACCCATGAAAATACGCCCCAGGTAGTGAACACTCTCTATGGTGAAAGCGGCGTGTTGCGTAGCGACAGCTGGCAACGCCTGCCAGGAAGCTACCACGGTTCGGGCTGTACCCTGGCTTCGGCGATCGCCGCCTCGATAGCCCAAGGCCTAGATATTCCGGAAGCAGTAAAGGAGGCACAGGAATTCACCTGGCAAGCATTGAAAGCCGGCTTCCACCCGGGCATGGGGCAATACATTCCCGATCGTCTTTTCTGGGCGCACGAGGAAAAAGATGCCACCGGCACTTGAAACCATAGGGCAGCGCATCTCTCCCTCACCCTCTCCAGCAAACGGGAGAAGGTGCAAACGTGAAGGGCGATTGTTTTGATCGGCGGCCTATATGCCATCACCCCCGAATGCGCCGACACCGAAAGTCTGGTGGAACAGGTCAGACAGGCCTTGTCTGGTGGCGCTCACCTGGTGCAATATCGCAACAAAGGGGGCGATGTTGGGTTGCGCCACGAGCAGGCCAGCGAATTATTAGCGCTGTGCAAACAATTCCATGTGCCGCTGATCATCAATGACGATATTCGCCTCTCCGACCTGACCGGTGCGGATGGAGTACACCTGGGCAAGGACGATGGCAGTGTGCGTGAAGCCCGACTGATTCTCGGCCCGGATAAAATTATCGGCGTGTCTTGTTATAATGACTTGCAACGGGCGCTCGATGCCGAAGCCCATGGCGCAAATTATGTTGCCTTCGGCAGTTTCTTCCCGTCGTCGACCAAATCCGACGTGGTTACGGCACCTTTAACTCTTTTACACGAAGCAAAGCGGGTCCTGAATATACCGCTCGTCTCCATCGGCGGCATTACTGCGGATAATGTCACCCCCCTGATCGAAGCCGGCACCGACGCCGTGGCCGTTATTTCTGCGCTATTCGACAGCGAGGATATCGTGAGAGCCGCCAGCCGCTTTGCCGTGTTATTCGAAAAATCAAACCACCATACACTGCACTAAGGTAATGACTATGACCTCACGCAACCAGCAACTTTTCGAAAAATCTCAGCAGTTCATCCCCGGCGGCGTCAATTCGCCTGTACGCGCTTTCGGCTCGGTCGGCGGCACGCCGGTGTTTTTCAAGCGCGGCGCAGGTGCCACCGTCTGGGACGAGGATGGCCAGGCGTATATCGATTACGTCGGCTCCTGGGGACCAATGATCCTCGGCCACGCCCACCCCGAGGTGATCAAGGCCGTCCAGGAAACCGCCGCCAACGGCTTGAGCTTCGGCGCACCCACCGCGCTGGAACTGGAAATGGCTGAAACTTTGTGCATGCTGCTACCCGGCATGGATCAGGTGCGCCTGGTCAGTTCCGGCACCGAGGCCACCATGAGCGCCATCCGCCTGGCGCGGGGATACACCGGCCGTTCCAAGATCATCAAGTTCGAAGGTTGTTACCACGGCCACGCCGACTCGCTACTGGTCAAGGCCGGCTCCGGCGCACTTACCTTCGGCCAACCCAGCTCCGGCGGGGTCCCGGCAGAAACTGCGGCGCATACCCTGGTGCTGGCCTACAACGACAGCGCCGCACTGGTAGAAACTTTCGGGAAAATCGGCAACGAAATTGCCGCAGTGATCGTCGAGCCGGTCGCCGGAAACATGAACCTGGTCGCACCCAAGCCCGAGTTCCTCAAGGCGCTGCGCGAGCTGTGCACCCAACATGGCAGCGTGCTGATCTTCGACGAAGTGATGACCGGCTTCCGCGTCGGGCCGAAGTGCGCCCAAGGCATGTTCGGCATCGTTCCCGACCTGACTACGCTCGGCAAGGTGATCGGCGGCGGCATGCCGCTCGGGGCGTTCGGCGGTCGCCGCGAAATCATGCAGAAGCTCGCTCCGCTTGGCCCGGTCTATCAGGCCGGCACCCTATCCGGCAACCCGGTGGCTGTAGCCGCCGGACTAACCACGCTCAGGCTGGTGCAGGCGCCGGGTTTCTACGACAAACTTGCCGCAGCAACCCGCAAGCTAATCGATGGCCTGACTGCAGCGGCCAGGAAGCATGGGGTGATTTTTTCGGCGCAGTCCGTTGGCGGCATGTTCGGCGTCTACTTCCGCGCCACGCCCCCGACCAGCTATGCCGAAGTGATGGAATGCGACAAGACCGCCTTCAACCATTTCTTCCACGCCATGCTGGAGAAAGGCATTTATCTTGCCCCTTCCGCATTCGAGGCAGGATTCGTTTCAGCTGCCCACACCGACTTGGAAATCGAAAAAACCTTGCAGGCTGCAGACGAAGTTTTTGGTGGAATGTCCAAGCGTTAACAACTCAGGCCTCTTGGCGCAACGACACTGACTATTAATCAGTACGCCACACTTGGTCATTACCAGACACCGTGGGGAAAATGCCACCCACACCCTGATACAGGAAATTCACTGCCGAGGTTGAAATCTTACCGTCATTCCGAGCCGGAGGCTCGGCTATAGCAAACTTGCCGAATGACAAATAACCCTATCCCAGGGAATTGAATCATGCAGATGATTCTTGGATTGTGGCGTACCCCCTTGAAGGCAACCCCCTCAAACCACACATAGCCTATCTGGATGTGGTATTTTGCCCCTGAACTCCGATATAATTAAACTTAGTCTAAATTGAGGAATGCACCATGCGGCCGGCCCAACTCTCCACCATCCTGGATCGCGAATTTCTGAGCGCTCAGGAAGGTCATCACACACCTGTCATGCTATGGGGCCCACCTGGCGTGGGAAAATCCCAGATCATCGCCCAGGTTGCAGCACGCCACAGCGTGCCGATGATAGATATCCGCCTTTCCCAAATGGAACCCACTGACCTGCGCGGCATCCCGTTTCGCATCGAGGATCGTGTTGAATGGGCCATCCCCTCGATGCTGCCAGATGCCAAAAAACATGGCCCTCAAGGCATCTTGTTCCTGGATGAGATCACCTCGGCCCCGCCCAGTGTTTCTGCGGCGGCCTACCAGCTGATTCTCGATCGACGCCTGGGCGCCTATCAAATTCCGGAAGGCTGGGCGATCTTCGCTGCCGGCAACCGTCAGGGCGACCGCGGCGTCACCTATACTATGCCTGCACCGCTGGCCAACCGCTTTTCTCATTTCGAGGTCGAAGCTAATCTCGATGACTGGGTAGCCTGGGCCTACGCAAACAACATCGACGAGCGCCTGATCGGCTTTCTGCGCTTCCGTCCCGAATTGCTGTTTGATTTTGACCCGGCGCACAACCCTGTCGCCTTCCCCAGCCCGCGTTCGTGGGAATTTTCCCACCGCGCACTGCAAAAATTCGGTGATCACCCGGAGTTATTGCTGCCCACTTTGCAGGCTTGCGTCGGCCCGGCTGCCGGCCTTGAACTTAACGCCTTCATCGAGAACCTCGACCGCATGCCGAACCTGGATGCGATCCTGCGCGGAGAGGAAGTCGCCGTACCGCGGGAAATTGATCTTCAATACGCTGTCGCTTCGGCCTTGGTGGGGCGCGCCATTCGCGCCAAAGGCAGCACCGAGGCCCGCAATATTTATGGCCACATCCTCGACTACGCCAGCCGTTTCCCGCTCAAGGAAATGGGCATCATGCTGGTGTCAGACATGCACCGCGCCATCGGCCAGAACCTGTTCGATGTACCGCAGTTCTCCAAGTGGGCGAACGCCGTCGCCGACCTGATGCTGTACGAAATGTAAGGCAGCCATCATGGCGGAAGGAGATCTAGAAACCAAGCTGGCGGCCGCCCGCACCCGGCTGATCCTGGACAAACCTTTCATCGGCGCCCTCGCCCTGCGCCTGCCGATGATCGCCGCCAACCCGAAATGGTGCCGCACCACTGCCACGGATGCCCGCAATTTCTATTACAACCCGGAATATATCGCGGCGCTGACCCTGGACGAAACCCAGTTCGTGCTTGCGCACGAGGCGCTGCACTGCGCACTGTCCCATTTCGCGCGGCGCCAGCATCGCATCAAACAACGTTGGGACATCGCCTGCGACTTCGCCATCAACCCCTTGCTGATCAAGGACGGCCTCAAGGCACCGCCCGGCGCCCTGGTCCTTGATCTTTACGAAGGCATGACGGCAGAAGAGATCTACCCCTGCATCGATGAGAACAACACCGATGAGCCGATGGATCAGCACATCTATGACGGCGAGGACATAGACCCGACCAGCAGCGGCCAGCAAAAGGGGGACGAGCAGAGCGAGGGTGGCCAGAACCAGCAATCCGACCAGCAAAACCAATCCCAGTCCGGCGGCAGTTCGCAGGGCCAACAGAAGGATGATCAGTCGGGAGGCGCACCCCAGCCCAAGCCGCTGACCGCAGCAGAGCGCGAAGAGCTGAGTGCGCAATGGCAGCAGCGACTCGCCGGCGCTGCCCAGCAGGCGCAGCAGGCGGGCAAACTGGGCGGGTTGCTGGCGCGCATGGTGGGCGAACTGTTGCAACCGAAGCTCCCCTGGCGCATGCTGCTGGCTCGCTACATGACCCAGGTTGCCCGGGATGATTACAGCTATATGCGCCCTTCGCGCCGCGAGGGACAGATGATCCTGCCCTCCCTGAGGAGTTCCCAGGCTGATATCGTGGTCGCACTCGACACCAGCGGCTCGGTCAGCAGCACGGAACTGAACGATTTTCTGGCCGAAATCAACACGCTCAAAGGTCAGTTACGTGCCCGGCTCACCCTGCATGCCTGCGATACTGCTCTGGCCGAAGGAGGGCCGTGGGTCTTCGAACCTTGGGAGGAGTTCAAGCTGCCCAAGGAATTCAAGGGTGGTGGCGGCACCGACTTCCGGCCAGTATTCGAATGGGTCGAGCAACAGGGAAGATCTCCCGACATGTTGCTCTATTTTACCGATGCCGAGGGAGACTTCCCTCCATCTGAACCTCATTACCCCGTCATCTGGCTAGTCAAAGGCAAGGCGCCGGTGCCGTGGGGACAACGTATTCAACTGAACTAGGGCGTGTTAACACTAATTTCACACCTGCGTTGCTGCGAGAAAGCGATGGATGCTAGGCGCGAGGCGCGGCGAATGGTTGTTCCATTCGCAAGCCTTGCAACGACGCAGACGCGCTTTTCTCGCAGCAACCCTACGGGACGGGGGCGATTTGGGCGCCCCCCTTTGTCGCAAGCCACTTGTGGTGGCTTGCACCACGTCGTGTCTTGCTTCGCGGGCTGCATCCCAAATCGCCCCCGTCGCAGACGCGAAATTAATGTTAACACGCCCTAGCCTACCCATGTCCGAACTCACTCCCGAAGACGCTCTGCGTCTCAACGTACTGCTCGCCGGAGAAATCCAGGCAATCCGCATTGATGAAGCCAACATGACGGTTCTCGGTTTGTCCCCGCGCGGCGAAGCAGCGGTCAAATTGCATCCGACTGGGCGTAGCGACCAGTACCTGCGCCGGGTGCGCGAACTTCTTGCGGGCCACGCCATCGGCTCGCCTGGTGGCTATCCGGTCTATATACAACGCTGGACGCGCATGGGACAAGCTCGCGACAAGGGACTTGACCGTCTGTTGTTGCTCGGAGAACCCGAGGCGGTGGTCTCGGTCGCCTATTCCAATGGCCTCACCGACGAATTGGCGCGTTGCGCCTGGTGGGCCATGCCGACCGCCGACAACGCCCGACGCATGCTGGAGAGGGAATGCGTCGTACAAGGGCAAATGGGCAAAATTCTAGCCGATTACCTGATCGAACATCTGCCCTTCGAAAGCGAACCCCATATCATCATGGACACTGTGCGGATCGTGCTCCAGCCCGGGTTGACCGACGCGTCAGCCCGACAGCGTCTGTGGAAAAAGGCTACCTACGACAATGCCTACTACCTCGGCTTTTTCGAGTGCATGCCGGACGATCTGCCAGAACAGCACGCTCCACGCGCTGATTGGGAAACCCAGCGGGCAAAGCTGACACCTCTAATCGGACAGGGCAATCCTTACGCCCGCCAGCTGGAACGATTGCTATCCGGGCCGGGCCAAGCCTTCCTTCAGACCAGCGAAGAAGTGTTGCGCCGCCCGGAAAACCAGGATGTGATAATCGCCCTGCTGAATGCGATAGCGGCCTATTTTTCTGCGGTAAGGTCGGGGACCGGCGCCTGTAGACGCTCAGTCGAGGCTGCCCTTGCCCACGCTGAAGCAGTCTGCGCCAGCAACGAGCAGCCAGTGGAAGTACGGGAACTGCTCAATGCAGTGCCGGAGTTGGCAGGAGAAATACGGGCGATGATCGCACTAGCATGCATGGGCGCGGAAACGGCGACACCGGTGCTGGCACTAACCACCGCCTCTGGCACCTTGATGCGCAAAAAACTGGAGCCGGTTATCACTCCTATCCTGCATCTGTTTGCCACGCTCAGGGGGCGGCCATTCACAGCCACCACCCCGAGGCGGCGGCGCTAATTCCGGGAATACATCACTTCCTTACAGCACTGCGCTCAGGCATGGAAAGCCGGGACATATAGTCCACCACCGCTTCCATGTCTGCATCGTTGAAATTCTGTACTACCTTCACCATCTTAGGGTTGGCGTTCCCGCGTTTGCCATCGCGAATATTCATGATCTGGCGCAACATGTATTTGTAATGCTGCCCCGCCAGAACAGGGTAAAACTTCTTCTCGTTGCCCTCACCGTTTTCGCCATGGCAGTCGTGGCAGTCGCTTTTGTACAGTTCCTTGCCGCGCGCCAGACTGGTGCCCGGACCTTTGCCGTTGTCATGCGGAATTTTCATGTTCTGCAGGTAAACAGCAACATCGGCGATTTCCTGCATATCGATAATGTGCTTGCCGGCGAACGGGAACATCTTCGGGTTTTCCCTGCGGCCATCGCGCACGTCGGCCATCTGCTTGATCAGCACAGTGGCATGCTGACCCGCCAACTGCGGGTAAGTTCCGTCCCTTAGCCCGGCGCCGTCCGGCTTGTGACAGCCCTGGCAAACTCGGTAGGCAATGCGGCCGCGTTCAGCGTCGCCTTTCAGCTTGAGAATTTCAGCCTTTTCACCTACGGGTTCATTCCAGACATAGTCCTTGGATTCGATTCCCGGTGCCTTGGGTTGCTGGGGCGCCCCGGCCAAAGCAGGCAATGTCTGCACCAAAGCCAAGGCCAGCGCCAGGAAGCAAAGTTTTTTCATTATCGGTTTCCTTGTCTACGATTAATGTCCCATGCGGCCAGACATTGGCGCACAGGGTAAGCGACACACCATTGTGGGTATTGGAAAGAGTTCCGCTTATTTTAATTGAATGCCCGCAAGATACTCCGCTACGGCCCTCATTTCCTGCTCCGTCATTTTCACTGTAACGGACTGCATCGCCAGTCCCTTGTCGTTATCGCGCTCGCCGCTATTGAAACGCTTCAGCTGCAACAAAGTGTACTCGGCATGCTGTCCGGCAAGGTGGGGGAAAAAAGCATAGCCGGAGGCATCTGCCTCGTGGCATCCAGCGCAGGCCGGTACGCCGGCTTCAGGGTTGCCATCCATGAAAATCTTTTTCCCCTGAGCCAGCAGGGCCGAGTTTTTGACCACGCCAGGCTTAGCTTTCTGGCCAGCAAAATAGAGCGCAAGGTTGGCCATGTCATCGGGTGTCAGGCTCGCCACCATGGCGGCCATGATCTCGTTCTTACGCTTGCCTGACTTGTAATCCTTGAGCTGCTTGAGGAGATATTCGGGCTGCTTGCCCGCCAGCTTGGGAAATTCAGGGTTGGTCGGCTCTGTGCCGTTGCCATCGATGCCATGACAAGCCAGACAAACCTGGGAGGCTATCAGCTTGCCCTTATCCGGGTCACCCTTGGGGGGGGCTGCCACGGCCCCCCAAGTGGCAGTTAATCCAACCATCACTGCGAGAATTACAAATTTTTTCACGTTCAATTCTCCCTAAAATCCGCTGCAACACTTCTACGCATCAGGAAGTATTAATTTTTATTTTACCTTAAAACAATGCATTGAACTCAACGGCTCATAAAGGGCCGTGGAAAACAGGTGCGTAATGCTTTTGCAGGGACTCTACGAATAAAAAAAGGGTGACTTGCGCCACCCTTTTTACCCACCTGAGTTTGATTCAGAGAATCAATGCAGCCCGGAAATATATTCCGCCACCGCTTTCATATCCTTGTCGGACATTTTCATGGCGACCATCTGCATCATCTTACCAGGGTCGTTGGCACGCTCGCTGATGCGGAAATTCTTCAACTGGGTTTCAATATATTCGCCGTGCTGCCCAGCCAAGCGGGGGAACATCGCCGGGATACCGGAACCGGTAGGGCCGTGGCAACCACTACAGGCCGGCACGCCCATCTCTGCGACTCCACCCCGATAGATTTTTTCACCTTGCGCAGCAAGCACCTTGTCCTGAGCGGCGGCCGGCGCCTGTTTTTGTCCGCCAAAATAAGCTGCCAGATTCTTCATGTCCTCCGGTGTAAGGGCCGCGGCCATGCCCGCCATGATTGCACTCTTACGTTCGCCCGATTTGAAGTTGGTCAGCTGCTTGTTAAGATAATCAGGGTGCTGGGATGCCAGCTTCGGATTGGCTGGCGCCGGACTATTGCCATCCGCACCATGACACGCAACGCAGACTGTATTGACGATCTGCTGAGCCTTCGCCGGGTCAGCCTTGCTTACCACTTCCGCGTTTACCCCTGATGCGGCCATCAACCCGACAACCGCTGCCACCACCATGGCTTGTTTCATCGCCTGCTCCTTAAACCGTTGTATGAATTTGCTAAAAATAACTTCGCATTCTATACCAAATTTGCCTTATCATGCCAGACTGAAAAAGGAAGAATATGGCATTATTTCAAGAAGCACAGTTTTTTATCTCGGCGGACAAGCTTACCGACCTGCCACCCCCCAGCGGTATAGAGATTGCATTCGCGGGCCGCTCCAACTCAGGAAAATCCAGCGCAATCAACACGCTGGCCAATCGCAATCGTCTCGCATTCGTCAGCAAAACACCGGGGCGCACCCAGTTGATCAATTTTTTCAGCCTTGGTAACGACCGCTTTCTGGTTGATCTTCCCGGCTACGGCTACGCTAAGGTGCCTGAGGCCATGCGCGTGCATTGGCAAAGTGTGTTGAGCCGCTACCTGATGGAGCGGGAATCTCTGTACGGTCTGGTGCTGATCATGGATGCCCGTCATCCGCTCACCCCGCTGGATCACCAAATGCTCAACTGGTTTATCCCCACCTGCAAGCCGGTACACGTCCTGCTCACCAAGGCGGACAAGCTTAGCAAGCAGCAAGCCACATCCACTCTACGCGCAGTTCGGACCGAGCTCGAGCGAACTTACCCAAACTGCACGGTTCAACTTTTTTCCAGTTTGAAACGGGTCGGCCTCGATGAGGCGGAAGCAATGATAGGAAAATGGTTGTCTGCTCCCCAAGAGGATATGGGGGCCATTGTTGCGCATTGACGCAATCTGGCGACATTGATATCTTTAGAAAACAAAAAAACCCCGGGTAAAGGGGAGTAAACCCGGGGGGATGAAACGCCTTAACAAGGGTTAAGGCACCCGCTCAGGGAGGAAAGCGGGGGACGAAAGGGTTATCGTCCGCTTGTTCAGAGTGGCATGACCAGCAAAAGTTCCGCGCTTAACATCGATTTCAGCATCCCCGAAACACTGCACTGACACACCCTTAATGAGGCCGCGCAATTCGCGGACTCCATCTACACAGGACTTGGTATGCACGCTCTGGGCAAATATCCACATAAACGCATGCGCCGCATGCGGCACGACGAGTTTTCCCGTCGCCTGATGCGCGAAACGCTACTGACGCCAGCCGACCTTATTTACCCGGTATTTGTACTGGACGGCAATAACCGTAGTGAACAGGTTGCCTCCATGCCTGGAGTCATCAGGCAAACCCTGGACAAGCTTCTTCATCAGGCGGAAGAATGCGTCAAACTCGGAATACCTGCCCTGGCGATTTTCCCGGTGATCGATCTGCCCCTCAAAAGTCTGGATGCAGCCGAAGCTTATAACCCGGAAGGCCTGGTACCCCGAGTGGTGCGAGCACTGAAGCAACGTTTTCCGGAATTAGGCATCATCACCGACATTGCGCTGGACCCCTACACCATCCACGGCCAGGACGGGCTGATCGACAGCAACGGCTATGTTTTGAATGACGAGACCGTAGCGGTATTGGTAAAACAGGCTCTTACTCATGCCGAGGCCGGCGCCGATGTGGTTGCCCCTTCTGACATGATGGACGGACGCATCGGCGCAATACGCAATGCGCTCGATAGTCAGAATCACATCCACACCCGAATTCTGGCTTATTCCGCCAAGTACGCATCGAGCTTTTACGGACCATTCCGCGATGCGGTCGGCTCCTCCGCCAATCTGGGGGCGGGCAACAAATATACCTACCAGATGGATCCAGCCAACAGCGATGAAGCCCTGTGGGAAGTGGGGCTGGACCTCGAAGAGGGGGCCGATATGGTCATGATCAAACCTGGCATGCCCTATCTCGACATCGTTCGACGCATCAAGGACACCTACCAGGCGCCTACGTTTGTTTACCAGGTTAGCGGCGAATACGCAATGCTCAAAGCGGCCGCCCAGAATGGCTGGCTAAATGAGAAAGCATGCGTGCTGGAAGCCTTGCTGGGGTTCAAGCGCGCCGGCGCGGATGGAATATTGACCTATTTTGCGTTGGATGCGGCGAACTGGCTCATGGAAAGCAAAATGGAATGATGGGCAACGTTCGAATCACCGAACATGGTCCATTTCAACTCAAAATTCTTGTCGAATTTTGACATCATTATGACCGGTTAAGTAACCCAAGGGCTATTGACGGTCCCGTTCCATAGCCCGTCTCTCACGCTCCATTTTGATAATATAGCGTTGAATCATGGACTGTGTATGGGCCGACAAGTTGATAAACTGACAACCTGCCCGTTTGGTTTTCAACCCGTTTCTTAAAGTCACTTCGAACACGTTCCGTATTTCCATGGTCGCCACAATATTGCCGATTTCCGGCAAAATCAGGTTGCATCCATTAAATACCATCCCGGGTTCCACTACAGCACCTTCCGGCGGGAGAACAACGCCTACGCCGCCGATGCTAATGTCTGCAACTGCCATTTCAACCTTACGCTTGTCGTCCATTAACACAATACATTTCAATGGATTAACAATAGGCGTCGTCACCCGATAATATTCCCGCCGCTGCAACTTTATCAACGACTTGGGAAGCTCTGTCATGAACACATCACGGCCTTCGAGCCGAGTTTTTTCTATCCAGTTGGCGACAAACTGAACTTTGACCTTCTCTTGGGCCGTAACAAAAATTATTTTACCGCTATCGAGAATTTTTTCGTTGAGCGCTTCGTTCGCACCCAAATCCAGAAAAACCCGCTCCTCGTCAGGGTCTATATCAATGATGGATGTCAGTATGAAATTTTCACCACGGTTAAAATAGATGGTTACCAACTCAGTTTTTTCCATCACTGCGCGAAGAATATAGACAATCTCTTTCTTCCAACTTACCGTAAAACTACTGGCGTCGTCTTCGTTGGCAACCGATAAGCCTTGGGATGAATTTTCGGCAGGGGTTACCATGCTGCCCCGCCAGTAACTGCGGAAAGAATGTCATGCTGACATCCAGCAAGGATTACCCATAAGTTATTATGGAAAGAGACAGAGCAGAAAGACAACAGAGGGGTCATTAAAAAGTGGGGTCTCTAAAACTATTTAGAAAACAAAAACGCAAGATCCTTTTTTATGCGCCTTAGGCAAGAATGTGCATGCAAAGTATAAGGGCATTATCCTTCTTCAAGCAATGCCTCGACCTGCCTGACGTGCGCGCGCGCATTTTTTTCAGAAGGACCACGCGGAATTTGGCGTATATCCTCTGCAGCAAATACCGTAATATTAATTTCTGCGGAGCCATCCAGCAAAGTGAAGACTGGAAGGGCGCGCTCTTCGCTCCCAAAATAGAGGCGCTTTTCTCCACTTTTATAGGACACCTGCCGAGCCAGAAGAAACAACTCTACCTCCTTGGCGCTATCTGTGAATAACTGCAGGTTAATGTCCGAGTAGCGGGTTGCCGTGCCTTTCAAAACAGAACCAGTAAGGTACGGGTTAAACTGCCCCAGCAGGCGCATCGCATCCAATGCCTGCTGCCGCAACTGGCTTAAACGCGCACTTTGCTCACCCCGCTGGTAAAGCGCCTGATAATCCCTTAAGGCCCGCTCAACTTCTTCATTATCGGGCAGGTTGTGTGTGTCCGGCGCACCTATCTGGCGAGCGGCCTTATGCTTGGCCAAGGCATAATTCTGAAGACCATCCTCCGCAATAATGCGGGCCGCTTGGTGCGCGATTCGCTCACGCATACGGAGGTTCGCGGATTTTTCTCTCTCTCGATGCATCTGCGCGGGCTTTTCACCCAAGTCATTATCCCGTCCCGACATTTCAGAACAATTGATCCTTAACCTCTTCTGCGGATTTTCCGCCACCGCCAAAGAGGCCTTCGAAAAATCCGGTCTGTTCGGCCGGAACATTTTCCTGATAAAAATATTCTAGAATCCCCTCACTTCCATCGGGAACACGATGTCCACTTTGCGGGTTGATCTTGACTGTCGCTACACCTTCCGGAATGACCAGATCTACTTCCGGCACACCTTTCAACACCTTGCCCATATAACCCATCCAGATCGGCAGCGCAGCCTGAGCGCCCGTTTCTGATCCGCCCATGGAACGAGGCTGATCAAAGCCAATCCAGGCAATCGCCACCAGTCCCGGGTTGAAACCTGTAAACCAGGCATCCACCTGGTCATTAGTAGTTCCGGTCTTTCCGGCGAGATCCTGGCGCTTCAGTTGCATGGCGCGCGCCCCGGTACCAAAACGGACCACATCGCGCATGATGGAAGTCATGATAAAAGCATTCCGTGCATCGATCACACGCTCGGCGTCATCGCCCGCACGCTTGGGTTTGGCCTGCACCAGCAGGGTGCCGCGTGCATCGACAATCCGGTCTATCAAATAAGGCTGCGTACGGTAGCCCCCGTTAGCAAACACCGAGTAAGCCGCGGCCATTTGCATAGGAGTTACCGATCCCGCACCCAGTGCCATAGTCAGGTAGGGGGGGTGCTGCTCAGGCGAGAAGCCGAAACGGGTGATGTAATCCTGTGCGTACGATGGGCCGATAGACTGCAGCACACGGATAGAAACCAGGTTCTTCGACTTGGTCAGGGCGGTGCGCAAACGCATCGGGCCATCATAATCATTCTCGTAATTTTTTGGCTCCCAGACCTGGCCCCCGGTTTGGGCAGCATCCACAACGATGGGGGCATCATTGATCACGGTTGCGGCAGTCAAGCCTTTTTCCAGCGCCGCCGAGTAAATGAACGGCTTGAAGCTCGAACCCGGCTGACGCCATGCCTGCATGACGTGGTTGAATTTGCTGCGATTAAAATCGAACCCTCCGACCAGAGCACGAATCGCACCGTCCTGAGGCACTACCGAGACCAGCGCCGACTCGATTTGCGGCCGTTGTAAAATCTGCCACCCTGACTTGTCATCCTTCTGGACGCGAATCAGCGCACCTCGGCGCAGTCGAGTTTTCGGGCTGGCATTATCACTCAGGGTTTTAAGTACGAACTTCAGACCTTCGTTGCTAATCTGGACAGTTTCGCCGCCCTTAATATAGCATTTTACCTGCTTCAGACTCGCCTCCAGAACGATCGCGGGCACCAGGCCATTACTTGTATCCGCATCCGCCAAAGCGTCTTCCAACAGTTCTTCAAGATTTGCCGCCCTAACAGGCAGATCAACAAAACTCTCCGGCCCACGGTAGCCATGGCGGCGATCATAATCCAGCACGCCCTGACGCAACGCCTGATTGGCAGCCTCTTGATCAACCTTACGCAGCGTGGTGTAAACTTTCATGCCGCTGCTGTAAATCGCCTCCTGATAGCGCTCGAACATCGCCTGCCTGACCATTTCCGCCACATAATCCGCATTGACCTCTACATTATGCACCTCACGCTTTACCGCCAGAGGTTGTGCCAGAGCGGCCTGATATTCCGCATCAGTAATGTATTTGAGATCATGCATACGGCGCAGGACATAATGCTGCCGAATTTTTGCCCGCTTCGGGTTCACCACAGGATTGTAGCGCGAGGGCGCTTTCGGGAGTCCAGCCAGCATCGCTGCCTCTGCCACGGTCAATCTTTCAAGCGGGCGCCCAAAGTAAGTCTGGGCAGCGGCGGAGAAACCGTAAGCACGCTGTCCCAGATAAATCTGGTTGACGTACAGTTCGAGAATCTGATCCTTGGACAAATAATGTTCAATTTTCAGTGCCAGGAGTACTTCGCTAAATTTGCGTGTCAGCGTTTTCTCTCCGGACAGGAAAAAATTCCGCGCCACCTGCATCGTAATCGTGCTCGCACCTTCCCGTGCGCCGCCAGCGGTCAGATTAGCCAGGGCGGCGCGCAGCACCCCCATGTAATCTATCCCGCCATGACTATAGAACCGGTCGTCCTCAGCAGCAAGAATCGCCAGCTTCATCGGCTTGGGCACATCCCCAATCTTGATTAGCGCACGCCGCTCCTCGCCAAACTCGCCAATTAACGCACCCTCCGTCGTATAAACGCGCAGAGGGATTTTGGGCCGGTAATCGGTCAGCACCTCCAGTGAGGGGAGGTCAGGGTAAGCCAAAATTCCCGCCAGCATGATTGCGGCAGAAAAAACAAAACCTAAAGCCAAAAAGGCCAACAGCGGATATCGCCACCAACGTGAACTCATTAAACTCTTTCTTACTTTAATTTAATATCAGAACCAATTGACATAAATTACTTAAGGGGAGGATTATAGGCGTCTGGGCCGACAAAAGAAATTCCAAAAAAATACTTTACACGTTCAGCACTTGTTGCTAGCATTTAATGTAAATTATACGTAACTCACCTAACCGGGCAATATTGAAAAGGAAATTCGTTGCAGCTCGACTTCAATTTGAATCTCGATTTTCTGCAGACCAAGTCTCCGCCCCTCATCGGCGTTGACATCAGTACTTCGTCCGTCAAGATGGTTGAACTCAGCGACGCCGGTAAGGGCTTGTACCGTATCGAGCGCTACGCTATTGAACCCTTGGCAAAAGATGCCGTTGCAGACGGCAACATCGCAAATCTCGAAGCGGTTTCGGAAGCTATTAAACATGCTTGGCGCCAAATGGGAACACGGACCAAAAATGTTTCTCTGGCTCTGCCAGCGGCAGCCGTCATCACAAAAAAAATTATTGTCGCTGCCGGGCTAAGTGAAAACGAACTCGAGATGCAGGTGGAAAGCGAGGCCAACCAGTATATTCCATTCGCTCTGGACGAGGTAAACCTGGACTTTCAAGTGTTAGGCCCGGTCCCAAATAATCCGGAGGAAGACGAGGTTTTAATCGCCGCATCGCGCAAGGAAAAAGTTGAGGACCGGGTCGCCGCTATCGAATCAGCAGGCCTAAAAGCACTGGTCATGGATGTGGAATCTTACGCCACCCAAACGGCCTACGAGCTGATTGCCCCGCAACTGCCTAATAATGGGCATGATCAGACCATTGCCATCATCGACATTGGCTCCGCCATGATGCATGTCAACGTACTACTCAACAACCAGTCAGTTTATATGCGCGAGCAAACTTTTGGCGGAAATCAGCTAACCCAAGAAATCCAGCGCCGTTATAGTCTGTCGGCGGAAGAAGCCGAAATTGCAAAACGTAACGGTGGCCTGCCGGAAAATTATGAGCCCGAAGTACTTCAACCTTTTTTAGACTCGCTCGCGCTGGAAGTGGCTCGATCATTGCAGTTTTTCTTCTCTTCCACCCAGTTCAACCGGGTTGACCACATTTTGCTGGCCGGCGGATGCGCCATGATCCCGGGCGCGGATGAAGCTGTTTCGCAACGAACCCAGGTCCGCACCTCCGTTGCCAACCCTTTTGCCAACATGGCGATCTCTTCGCGCGTCAAACCCCGCCAACTGGCGCAGGACGCGCCGATATTGCTGATTGCCTGTGGCCTTGCCATGCGAAGGTTCGATCCATCATGATCCGCATCAACCTGTTACCCCATCGCGAGCAAAAACGAGCCGCACGCCAGCGTGAACTTGCTTTTATGGCCGGCGCCGCATCGGTACTGGGTCTGTTGATTGTAATTATGATTCATACCTATCTGAGTACTCAGATAGAAAATCAGGAGGCACGTAATACATTTCTAGTAACGGAAATCAAAAAACTCGACGACCAGATTGCAGAAATTCAAGTGCTTAAAGAACAAACGCAGGCCATGCTGGCTCGCAAGCAAGTAGTGGAAACCCTACAGAGCAATCGCTCCGCAGTCGTCTATCTGCTTGATCAACTAGTACGCCAATTACCTGACGGGGTGTACCTCAAAGCTGTCAAGCAAAGTGGCAATAGCATAAACCTGCAAGGATATGCGCAATCCAATGCAAGGGTGGCTACATTGATGCGAAGTCTGGAAGCATCCCCTTGGCTGCAGTCCCCAAATTTGATCGAGGTCAAAGCTGCCACAATAAACAACCTGCGTGCCAGCGAATTTTCCTTAAACGTCAAACTTGCCCCGCCAGAGGCCGCTGCCGACAAAGGCAAGGGTGAGGGTAGCGCCAAGTCCAAGGATAAAAAAGCATGAATCTGGACGATTTCACAAAACTCAACCCGAAGGATATTGGCAACTGGCCAATAATCCCGAAAGTACTTGCGCTGTGCGGACTGTTCGTACTAATCCTTTTCGCCGGATACTGGTTCGACTGGCAAAACCAGCTTGCTGACCTGGATGCCGCAAAAGAAAAGGAATCCCAACTTCGCGAAACCTTTATCTCGAAGAAAAAACAGGTCGTCAACCTGGACACATATCGCCGACAGCTCAAAGACCTGGAACAGGCTTTCGGTGCACTGATCAAACAGTTACCTAACAAGGCTGAAATGGATGCGCTCCTGACAGACATCAACCAAGCCGGCCTTGGGCGCGGACTGGAGTTTGAACTGTTTCGACCCGCAAACAATGAAATTTTAAGCGAATTTTATGCTGAGCGGCCCATTTCCATTCGCGTAACCGGCAATTACCATGACCTCGGAGCCTTTGCCAGTGATGTCTCGCGGCTACCACGCATCGTCACCTTAAACGAAATCAATATCACCCCCAGCGGCCAGACATTGACCATGAGCGCCGTTGCAAAAACCTACCGTTACCTTGATGAGAACGAGCTCGCGGCGCAGAAAGCGGCGCAGAGAAAATCTGCCAAGGAGGCCAAGAAGTGAGGCCCACCCACCTTTTTTTAATCATTATGCCCATTCTCGCCCTTTCGGCCTGTAGCGGGGATGGATTGGATGATTTGAAGCAATTCGTCAACGAGTCTGGAGAAGGCCTACGGGGCAAGATTGAGCCCTTGCCGGAAATCAAGCCTTACGAATCCTTTGCCTACCATGCATTCGACTTGCCAGACCCTTTCAAGCCACGGAAATTACAACCAGGTCAAGGTGGCGGGCTCCAGCCTGACCTCAAGCGCAACAAGGAAGAACTAGAGAAATATCCGCTTGAAAACCTGAAGATGGTCGGATTTCTGGAACAAAACAAGGTCAGATATGGCCTGATAAGAACCTCGGATGGCTCTCTGCATAGAGTCAAAATTGGTGAACACATGGGACAAAATTTCGGCATGATCACTAAAATCACAGATAACGAGATTATCATGACAGAAGTTGTTCAGGACAGCACCGGAAATTGGATCGAGCAAAACACCAGCATTAATCTGGCCAGTGCGCCAGGCCAAAAGTAAAGATAGAGGCCGCCATGAACATTATTAAATCGACAATTCGCTGTTTTATTCAGGTCGTCTGCCTGACTACCCTGTTCATTGCCAATAGCCACGCAGCTGTCGAGCCTGGCAGTACCAGTCCGGAAGCAGCCCAGATGCCACAGAACAGCATCGAAAGCGTGGACTATGCCGCCCTTCAAAATGGCAAATTTTTGATCACTCTGAAGCTGAAACATGCCCTGAAAAATCCGCCTGCCGGGTTTGCCGTCAACAATCCACCACGAATTGCGCTGGATCTACCGGATACGGCCAACACATTGGGGAAAAATACCATCAATATCGGTGAAGGCGTGTTGCGCAACCTGAATATTGTTCAGGCGGGTAGCCGCACCCGGCTGGTCATCAATCTAACCAAGCCAGCCGGCTATGAAACCAAGATTGCCGGAGACACCCTTTTGATCACCCTACAGGGCACCGAATCTACCGGAGTCACCTCTAATGTGAGTGCAAAATTTGCCGAAGCCCCCCCCGGCTCACAAAAACATGCTCTGCGAGACGTCGACTTCCGCCGTGGCAAAGGAGGTGAAGGCCGGGTCGTTGTCGACCTTTCCGATGCAAATACCGGCATTGATATCCGCACTGAAGGTAAATCTATCGTAGTAGAGTTCATCAATACCACGCTCCCACGCAACCTGGAGCGTAAGCTCGATGTTGTGGATTTCGGCACGCCGGTACAAACAGTCAGTACGTTCGGTCATGGTAACAATGCGCGCTTAGTGATCGAACCCAAGGGGCTATGGGAACACTCCGCCTATCAAACCGACCACCAATTCATTCTGGACGTCAAGCCGATTGTTGAAGATTCTAGCAAACTGGTGCAAGGAACAAAGGCCGGCTACAGCGGTGAGAAGCTTTCCCTCGACTTCCAAAATATTGAAACCCGCACCTTGCTTGCCGTGCTTGCAGATTTCGCCGAGATGAATGTCGTTATCAGCGATTCCGTCAGAAGCTCTACCACCCTGCGCCTGAAAGATGTCCCCTGGGATCAGGCACTGGATATCACCCTCAAGCAATCGGGGTTAAGCATGCGCAAATCCGGCAATGTCATCATGATTGCCCCCAGCGAGGAGCTTGCCACCAAAGAAAAACTGGAACTGGAAGCAAAGCAGCAGATCTCTGAGCTGGAGCAGTTGCGGACGGAAACCTTCCAGCTTAAATACACCAAGGCCGAGTCCTTCCAGAAGATCCTTGCTGACGACAAGCAGAAAATCCTTTCCAAGCGCGGCAGCGCAGTCTGGGACCCTCGTACCAACATGCTCTTTATCCAGGATACCCCTGCCAAGCTGGAAGATGTACGCAAACTGATCAACCAGATCGACATACCGGTCAGGCAAGTGATGATAGAAGCGCGCATTGTTGAGGCCAGCGACACTTTCAGCAGAGCGCTTGGGGCGAGATTAGGCTTTCAAGATCACGGCAGCATCACGGGAACCAACCAGAGAGCCATGGTAGGCGGCCAGCTCGAAGCTCCTGGATATGGCACTGGACAGGCGGCAACAATTCCGACATACAGCCCTCAAGGCATGAATGTTAACCTACCTGCAAAAAGCTCATCCGGCACAGCTGGGGTCTTGTCCATGATCCTCTTCCAATCGAACGCTACCCGCTTTCTGAATCTTGAACTGTCAGCACTGCAAGCGGATGGCAAGGGGAAAATCATTTCCAACCCACGCGTGCTCACGTCTGATCAGTCAGAAGCCGTCATCGAGGATGGCACCGAAATCCCTTACCTGCAAGCCTCCAGCAGTGGCTCCACCAGTGTATCCTTCAAGAAGGCCGTGCTGAGCCTGAAAGTGAAGCCGCAAATTACGCCTGACGACAATATCATCATGGATCTGAAGGTCAACAAGGACAGCCGGGGAGTAGACACCGTCGCGGGCCCGGCCATCAATACCAAGCAGATTACCACGCAGGTGCTGGTTGAGAATGGCGGAACCGTGGTCATCGGCGGCATCTTCAACCAGGAGGAATCCACCACGGTGACCAAAGTACCACTGCTCGGTGATATTCCGGTTCTCGGTTTTATGTTCCGAAATACCGACAAGCGTGACGACAAGAGAGAACTGCTTGTTTTTGTTACGCCCAAGATTCTCAAGGAAAGCCTCAACCTGAGATAACGCATCGAAAAGCTTTGTTTGGTGCGTTAGCTGGGCCAGACACTGTTTTTTCCGCTAAAATGCCTGTCACGATGACAACCCTTAAAGGGAACGAGTGACAGGCAATATTTTTTTAGTCGGGCTGATGGGCGCCGGCAAAACTACCGTAGGCAAGCTTATCGCCCGGCACTTCAGCAGACCGTTTGTCGACTCCGATCATGAAATCGAAAAGCGCACTGGGGTCAATATTCCCCTGATTTTCGAGTTGGAGGGAGAAGCCGGTTTCCGAATCCGAGAAACAGCGGTTATCGAAGAACTGACCAGACAAAATAATATCGTGCTGGCGACCGGGGGCGGCGCAATATTGAGCCAACGAAATCGAGACAACCTCCGCAACAATGGTACGGTAATTTACCTACGCGCAAAGGTGGAAGATCTTTGGCAACGCACCCGTCACGACAAAAACCGTCCCCTGCTGCAAACTTCCGATCCTCAGGCAAAAATGAAAGAGCTTTTTGTGCAACGCGACCCTTTGTACTCTGAAATTGCGGACATCATTGTGGACACGGGATCACAAAGCGTCCATGCGCTGGTTCACCAGATTGAAGAACGGCTGAAACAGCTTAACCCCGGCGCCTCAAAAACTGACTGAAATTAAACAAAGCCCATGCAAACCCTTACCGTAGATTTGAACGAGCGTACTTACCCGATCCACATCGGCACCGCCCTGCTGACGCGCCCCGAACTGATCCTTCCTCATCTGGCCCGCAAGCAGGTTGCCATTGTCACCAACACCACGGTAGCGCCGCTGTATCTGGATGCGCTGAGCAAGCCCCTGGCGGCGGAAGGCGTGGATATCGTGCCTATCATCCTGCCCGATGGGGAGGAATACAAAAACTCGGAGACGCTGAACCTAGTCTACGATGCACTCCTGACACACCATTGCGAGCGCAAGACCACCCTGATCGCTCTGGGCGGAGGCGTCATCGGTGATCTCACCGGCTTTGCCGCCGCCACCTACCTGCGTGGCGTACCTTTCATCCAGATTCCTACCACCTTGTTGGCACAGGTGGATTCCTCGGTGGGCGGGAAAACCGGCATCAACCACCCGCTGGGGAAAAACATGGTCGGGGCCTTCTACCAGCCCAAGCTGGTGCTGGCCGACACTTCCACTTTGGACACGCTGGATGACCGACAGCTCTCCGCCGGCCTGGCCGAAGTGATCAAGTACGGTCTGATCCGCGACCTGCCTTTTTTCGAGTGGCTGGAGCAAAACATGCCCGCGCTGCTTACGCGCGACCCTGATGCGCTGGCTTATGCCATCAAACGCTCCTGCGAGAATAAGGCGGAAGTCGTCATCGCGGATGAACACGAAGGCGGCGTTCGTGCCCTGCTCAACCTGGGGCACACTTTCGGGCACGCCATAGAAGCCGGGATGGGTTACGGCAACTGGCTCCACGGCGAAGCCGTTGGGGCCGGCACTATGCTAGCAGCAAGCCTGTCGCAGCGACTGGGCTGGATCAGCGAAGCCGAGGTGAGCCGCATCCGTGCGCTATTCGAGCGAGCCAGGCTGCCGGTCAGTGCGCCCGACCTCGGAGTGGACGCCTATCTGGAACACATGGCGATAGACAAAAAGGTGGAAAACGGCAGAATGCGCTTTGTACTACTGAAAGCGATCGGCGCGGCGGTGATCACCGCAGACGTCACGGAACAGACGCTGCGGGAAACACTACGGGAAACCGCTCAGCATGTCTGAGAACCTCGCCCCCTACGCGGCCTTGTCGGCAGCCTCTCGCGGGCGGCGCTTCCCTGAGCCGATACCCGGCGGCCGCAGCGAATTTCAGCGCGACCGTGATCGCATCATTCATTCCACCGCCTTTCGCCGTCTCGAATATAAGACCCAGGTGTTCGTCAACCACGAAGGCGACCTGTTTCGCACGCGTCTGACTCACAGCCTGGAAGTGGCACAGATCGGACGTACCATCGCTCGCAACCTGCGACTCGACGAAGATCTGGTGGAAGCCATCGCGTTGGCCCACGATCTCGGCCATACTCCTTTCGGCCACGCCGGCCAAGATGAACTCAATGGCTGCATGAAGGACTACGGCGGCTTCGAACACAACCTCCAGTCTCTGCGCGTAGTGGATATGCTGGAAGAGCGCTATGCCGAATTCGATGGCCTTAACCTGACCTTCGAAACCCGCGAGGGCATCCTCAAGCACTGCTCCCCGCAAAACGCCGCCACGCTCAGCGAAGTGGGCGAACGCTTCCTGCACGGCAAACGTCCCTCCCTTGAAGCCCAGGTTGCCAATCTTGCCGACGAAATTGCCTACAACAATCACGATGTCGATGACGGCCTGCGCTCCGGCCTGATTACTTTGGAACAACTGGCCGAAGTCAGCCTTTTCGCCCGCCACCTCAAAATAGTGCGCGACCTTTATCCCGACTTGGCCGACCGACGCTTGATCCATGAAACCGTGCGCCGCATGATCAATACCTTGGCACTGGACCTGATCATGCAAAGCACAGAAAACATCACTGCCGCCGCGCCCAGATCCATAGATGACGTACGCGAAGCGCCGCCCCTGATCGCCTTCAGCCCCGCCATCCGCGAGGAACAGCAAGAACTGAAGCGTTTCCTGCGCACTCAGCTTTACCGCCACTACCGCGTCATGCGTATGAGCAGCAAAGCACGGCGCATCATCCGAGAACTCTTCCAGGCCTTTCTCGACGACGCTCGCCTCCTGCCGCCGCAATACCAGGAAAAAGCTCAACAGGACAAGCCTCGCGCCATTGCCGACTATATTGCTGGCATGACCGACCGTTACGCCATTCGGGAATACCGGCGCCTGTTCACCATTGAAGAGACTTGAGGAGCAATTCCAGAAAATTCCACAACTCATCATTGCATAGGGGTAAAGCGGCTCTGCTGGCCGTTATACAAGCTTGACAATCCTCGTGACGTTATCTAGTCTAAAGCTGTAATTGGCGTTCCAGGCTGGCATCCGAACTCCTTGCAAATATCATCGCATTGGTTCTTGTGAAATCATGTGCCTATACGAGTTCTGAGACACCGTTCGTTATTTATCGTACCCCCTTAATTGACGTGGCTCAGGAAATGATTTTTGCATAAGTGTTAGAGTAAAATTGATTGCTATGTGTAGAATACCTATATGCATGGCAATGGGGAAAACCCTCCATTGGACGAGAGCCTTAATCCAACATAATTTTACGGAAAATCAAACTTTGTCCTGGCGCTGCCAACGCACCTTTCACAACCTAAAAAAGGTAATCCAAATGAATGCTCCACAACACACCAATACTACGAGATGGCTGGCTTGCCTTGCTTTTGCGTTTTCCATTCTTGCCCTTGGCGGTTGCACGGGCACGGCACATCAACCCATCTCTGCAGCAGACACCCCCCCTCCCACGCATGACTACCTGGTTGGTCCCGGGGATAGCCTGAGTATCACCGTGTGGCGCAACCCGGAGGTCTCAATGACGGTGCCGGTCCGACCTGATGGTAAAATCACAACTCCGCTGGTGGAAGACCTGCTGGCCAGCGGCAAGACATCAAGCCAACTGGCACGAGACATCGAGAAGGCTCTGGCCAAATACATTCAGGAGCCGGTTGTAACGGTCATAGTAACCGGCTTTGTCGGACCATACGACGAGCAAATCCGGGTCATTGGCCAAGCGGCAAAACCGCAGGCGCTGCCGTACCGCAAGGACATGAGTCTGATGGATGTTCTGATTGCAGTAGGGGGAATCACTGATTTTGCGGCTGGAAACCGGGCCAGCGTCATACGCAGCATCAGCGGAACACAGCAGCAGTTCGCCGTCAGACTGAACGACCTGATCAAGGATGGTGACATGTCAGCCAACGTTCCCATGCGTCCGGGAGATATCCTAGTTATACCTGAAAGCTTTTTTTAATTCCCAAGCCCCTTTCTCTGGCCATTCTTTGACATTGCCCTCCTCGCTTCAAAACATGGGCGATTAAGTAAGGCTACGGATTGGGAGGGCGTGTAAGCGATCTGTCATCAGGCTTCCAAGGCTCAATGACGGCACAAATGCCACGGACAGATACTTTATCTATTACTGAATTACCAAGGCAAAAACAAAAAAGCAAGGGGAGTTTCAAGATGCAAGAACTGATGGCCCAGCTGCTTTCCCATTTGAAGGGGATATGGAAATATCGCTGGTATGCGGTGATAGCCGCTTGGGTCGTTGCCTTGGCAGGGTGGATTACGGTGTACAAGTTGCCTGACCGTTATGAGGCCTCGGCAAGAGTTTACGTGGACACCCAAAGCATATTGAAGCCGTTGCTGTCGGGAATGACAACCTCTCCCAACGTGGAACAGCAAGTCTCAATCATGAGCCGCACCCTGTTCAGCCGCCCTAACGTAGAAAGGGTCCTGCGCATGGTAGATCTGGACATCAAGGCCAGCACGGCAAAGGACCGGGAGCAGCAGATCAAAGGCCTGATGGACGAGATCACGATGGCCACGACTGGCCGGGATAACCTCTATACTATTTTGTACAGCAATGAAAATCCCAAACTCGCTAAAGACGTGGTCCAATCATTTCTGACTATCTTTGTCGAGGGCAGTCTCGGAGACAAGAAACAGGACTCGGCATCGGCGGTTCACTTCATCGAACAGCAGATCAAAGCTTATGAGGAGAAGCTGGTCCTCGCCGAAAATGCCCTGAAGGAATTCAAGCGGAAAAACATTGGGCTGTTGCCCCATGAAGGCGGGGATTATTTTGCAAAGCTGACAACAACAGCTGAGAGCCTCAATCAGGCACAACTTGAATTGCGGGAAGCCGAGAATGCGCGTAATTCCATCAAGAAACAGATGACTGACGGTGAACCGATGGCAGATCAGCTCCCGGTCGCGGACTCAAACCCTGAAATAGACGGTCGCATCCAGGCCCTGAACAAGAATCTGGACGCGCTTCGCCTGAACTTTACCGAACGGCACCCGGACATCGTTGCCACCAAACGTCTGATTACTCAACTTGAAGAGCGCAAGAAGGAAGAGGCCAAGCTGAGCAAGCGCAGTGCCGACCCCGGGAAAAACTATAGTCCCATGCTGCAACAAATCAATGTTGCCCTCATGGAAGCCGACGCCAGGGTGGCCTCCATGAGGGCACGCGTGGCAGAATATTCTGCCCGTTATAATCACCTGAAGACCCAGATCAATGCAATACCCCAGGTTGAAGCGGAGTTCACCCAGCTCAACCGAGACTATGAGGTAAACAAGGGTAATTACGAAAAACTGCTTGAACGCCGGGAAAGCGCAAAAATGTCCGGCGAAATGGCCACCACTACAGAACTCTTGACATTCAAGATTATTGATCCGCCAATGGTTCCACAAATCCCCACCGCTCCGAACCGTTTCAGACTGGTCTCCCTGGTATTTTTGGGCGCCCTGCTGGCCGGAATCGGGACTGCGTTGCTGATGAGCCTGATCCGGCCCACCTTCCAGAGCCAGGGCACCCTGCGAGAGATAACCGGCTTCCCGGTATTGGGCACGGTGAGCATGATTTGGACGGACCAGGAAATCATCAAGCGAAAAAAGGGCGTTTACGCCTTCGGCCTCTCTTTGCTATTTTTGTTAGGTTTATATGGCGCGTTCTTGGCAAAGGCACTCAAAAACATGCCACCATTTTGAGTTCAACCATCCTAGGAGTCTGTCAGTCCGATAGACTCCTGGCCACAAGACATCCAACATAACGGGATTGGCGCCTAGGGAATGAACACCATCGGGAGACAGCGTGAGCATTATTGAAAAGGCAGCAGGCAAGCTCGATCAGATCGAAAAAGGGGCAAAGTTGCCCCCGCATGAGGTTACCGCGAAGTCCCCATCGGGAGACCGCGTGAGCCTTATTGAAAAGGCAGCAGGCAAGCTCGATCAGATCGAAAAGATGGAAACATCCTCCTCAGCGGAAATAGCCCCGGAGACGCCAGAACATTCAGACCAGAAGGCTGTCAGTGGAAACGAGGGGAACGAAACCAACCCGGCGCTTTCGGCGGGAGGCCATGTGTCAAAACAGGGCATGATCAATCTGTCGAAATTACGCCAGTTGGGCATGATAATTCCTGATGGAGAAAGATCACAAATTGCCGAGGAGTTCCGCTTGATCAAGCGCCCATTGATCAAGAATGCTTTCAGTCAGGGAGCCGAGCCTGTCAATAGCGGCAATCTGATTATGGTCACCAGCGCCCTGGCTGGAGAAGGAAAAACCTTCTGCGCTGCCAACTTGGCGATGAGCATCGCGATGGAATTGGATCACACGGTTCTTCTGGTGGATGCCGATGTAGCCCGGCCTTCGGTACCCAGGTACCTCGGGCTGGAGACTGGTCGCGGCTTGCTGGATGTGCTTCTCGACGACAAGCTTGATCTGGCTGACGTCCTGATCAGAACCAATGTTGAAAAGCTCTCCATCCTTCAGGCCGGAAGCAGGCACAAGCGTGCAACCGAGCTGTTGGCGAGCCAGGCCATGAGCGACTTGCTCAAGGAAATTGCGCGCCGTTACCCAGACCGCATTGTCATATTTGACTCCCCTCCTTTGCTCCTTACCAGCGAGGCGCATGTGCTGGCAAGCCAAATGGGGCAGATTGTCCTGGTGGTGGCGGCTGAAAGCACGACCCAGCAAGCGATCAAGGAAGCACTCAGGCAAATAGAAGCATGCGATATCGTTAATCTGATTTACAACAAAGCCCGGGCATTCCCCGGTGGGGAGTATTATGGTTACTACGGCTAAAGCGCCTGGATCCGGCACCTGCCATAGGCTTTCGTTTCCTGCAACCTGCTCCATCGCCACGGCAATGCTGCTTGTGTACTCTCATGCAGGCGCGGCGGAATGGAAAATCTCCCCCAGTCTCGACCTGAAAGAGACCTATACCGACAACGTTAAATTGGCACCGTCGGGGCAGGAAAAGAGCGAATTCATTACCCAGGTCAATCCCGGCATATCCTTGACGGGCACCGGCCCCCGCCTGAAGCTCAACGCCAGTTACGTTATGCAGAATCTTGTCTACGCGGAGGAGAGCAGCCAAAACACGATGAATCACCTATTGAACGCCAGCGCCAATGCCGAGCTGGTTGATGATTTGCTTTTCCTGGATGGTCGAGCCGCGATTAGCCAGCAAAACATATCTTTGTCTGGCCCGCAGGCGGCTGACAACGTCAATACCACCGGGAACCGCACCGAGGTACAGACCTATAGCGTCAGCCCCTATCTGCGCCATAAATTCAGTAACTTTGCCTCAACCGAGGTTCGCTACACTCATGACGAAGTCAGCACTGGCGGTAGTGGGCTATGGAACAGCCAGTCGGACCGCATCCAGCTCGGCCTGAACAGCGGATCAGCCTTTAGCACGCTGGGCTGGGGCTTGAACTACAGCAGCGGGAAAACCAGCTATGGCAATACCACCAACACCCCAGATATAGATACAGAAGTTCTTTCCGGCAATCTGAGCTATCCGGTTACCCCGAAATTCAGGCTGACAGCCACCGGAGGCTATGAAAAAAACAACTACATTTCGATCGGAACAAAGCCCGATGGTTCTTTCTGGTCTGCCGGCTTTTCCTGGACGCCCAGCGCAACGACCAGCCTCGATGCCAGCGCCGGACGAAGATTCTTTGGTGACACCTACTCCCTCGCAGCCAGCCATCGCACCCGCCTGACCACCTGGAGCCTGGGCTACAGCGAGGATATCACTTCTACCAGAGATCAGTTTTTGATTCCCGCCACAATAGACACCGCGAGTTTCCTGAATCAGTTATTGGCCGCCACGATGCCCGATCCAGTCATCCGGAAGCTATATGTTGATGCGATAACACTGCGCGTCGGACCATCCCTAGCAGAATCCGTAAATTACCTGACCAACCGCCTCTTTCTGCAAAAACGCCTGCAGGCATCTGTTGCCGTGACGGGTGCAAAAAACACACTCATACTCAGCCTGTTCCACGCGACGCGCGATGCGCAGACCTCACAAACTCAAGACAGCACCCTGTTTGGCAGCTCCGCGCTGGCGCTGAGCGACAGCACAAAACAGGTGGGCGGCAATGCTTTCTGGAACTGGCGGATAGGCCCGCGCACCAGCGCCAATATCAACGCCGGGTATACCAGAAACAGCTACCCCTCCTTGGGCAGAACAGACAACGACAAGACCATCAGGCTCAGCCTGACCAGGCAGTTCCAGCCCAAGCTCAATGGCTCGGTTGAATTGCGGCGGCTGCAGCGTGACTCCAGCCAGGACAGCGGCGATTATAGCGAGAATGCCCTGACTGCCTCCCTGTTCATGAGATTCTAGCGGGCTTTCAGCATGTATGAATCCTTCTACGGTTTCAGCGCCAAGCCATTCCAACTTAAACCCGACCCGAATTTCTTCTTCGGCAGCAAAGGCCATAAGCGCGCCATGGCCTACCTGGAATACGGGTTGTCTCAGGGTGAGGGCTTCATCGTCATCACCGGCGAAATCGGCGCGGGCAAGACCACCCTGGTGCGCAACCTTTTCCGCAAAATGGAGGCGAAAAACATCCTGGCGGCGCAACTGGTGAGCACCCACCTCGGTTCGGAAGACACTCTGCGAATGACAGCAGCGGCCTTCGGCCTTCCCTTCAAGGACGCGAGCAAGGCCGACCTTCTGACCGCAATTGAGGAGTTTCTTCGGCTTTGCGACCGTCAGGGAAAACGTGCCCTCCTGGTGGTGGACGAGGCGCAGAACCTTGCCCCCCGCGCGGTGGAAGAATTGAGGATGCTTTCCAATTTCCAGACTGCCGACAAATCCTTGCTGCAAACCTTCCTGCTCGGTCAACCGGAGTTCAGGAAAACCCTTCATGGCAGTGAGATGGAACAATTGCGGCAAAGGGTAATCGCCACCTATCATCTGGGACCGATGGATGCCTCGGAAACCAGGTCGTATATCGAACACCGGATGAGCACCGTTGGCTGGCGCGGCGACCCGTCCTTCGGTGCGGACGCCTTTGACGCCATTTACGACTACACGACCGGCATTCCCAGAAAGATCAATACCCTGTGTGACCGCCTGTTGCTGATGGGTTGCCTGGAAGAACTACACGATTTTGGCAGTTCAGAGGTCAATGAAGTCATTCGCGATATCCAGCATGAGTTTGATCTTCCCGCCTCGGGAGCCGATGCCCAAATCACTTCCACCACCGTTCCAGACAAAGCGGTAACCCGCGTCAGTCTGGAAAACATGGATGAAAGGCTTGCCAAGATGGAGACCTCCGTCATCTCGGTGCTGGATCTGCTCAAACAGATCCTCTCCTTGCCCAGAGTAAATAAAGAACTTTCGAAAAGAAGATAGTCAATGCCGATACCCACGTCAGGGGTTCAGACCCTGGGCAGCATCCTTTGCGTCGTGGGTGCGCGCCCGAACTTCATGAAAATGGCGCCGATCATGGCGGCGCTGGGGAATCTCAGACCACCGCTGGCCTTGAGTCTGGTTCACACTGGTCAGCATTATGATGCCGTCATGAACCATCAGTATTTCGAGGCGCTCGGTATCCCGCAACCGGATATCAATCTGGAGGTGGGCTCCGGAAGTCACGCGATCCAAACAGCAGAAGTCATGCGCCGCTTCGAGCCCGTGCTGGACGCCAAGCGGCCTTCCGCTGTGCTAGTGGTCGGCGACGTAAACTCCACTCTGGCCTGCGCTCTGGTGGCGGCAAAAAAAGGAGTTCCGGTGATTCACGTCGAAGCGGGTCTGCGCAGCTTCGACCGCGCCATGCCGGAGGAGATCAACCGGATATTGACTGACCAGATCTCCGACCTGCTCTTTATCACCGAAAGCAGCGGCCGCGAAAACCTGCTGCGAGAAGGAATAGTCGAATCGCGCATCCATTTTGTCGGCAACGTCATGATCGACACTCTGCGCCGCAATCTGGAAAGGGCCGTCCCCTTGTCCAAAATCCTGAAAGACGCCGGGCATGAGGATTTTATGGGCGGCAACGCCGGCTATGCCGTCCTCACCCTGCACCGACCCTCCAACGTGGACGATCCCGCCACCCTGCGCACCCTGCTTGATACAGTCCTGAAAATCAGCCGCAAGTTGCCCGTCATCTTCCCGATGCACCCGCGCACCCACGCCATGATCAAGAATTCTGGCCTGGAAGAGATGCTGAAAGTTCCCGAGTTGCTGCTGCTGCCGCCCATGGGTTATCTGGAAATGCTGGGATTGATGAAGAATGCACGGGTCATGCTGACCGACTCAGGCGGCATTCAGGAGGAAACTACGGCCCTTGGCGTCCCATGCATCACGCTGAGAAACAATACGGAAAGGCCGATCACGGTGGAAGAGGGAACCAATACCATTGCCGGCCAGGACCCGGTAAAAATTCTGGCGGCCTTCGACGAAATTATGCGCAGCGGCGGCAAGGCGGGCAGGATCCCTGAATTCTGGGATGGACAAGCCTCGATACGCATTGCAACGGCAATTCACGAATGGCTGGAAAATGGATGTCTGAGCTGACATTCATGCAGCCTCCTGCAGAAAACATTTTATGACAACAGCGCAGATACGGAATGCGATGACCATCGACGTGGAGGATTACTTCCAGGTCTCGGCCTTTGCCCCCCACATCCTGCGCGAACATTGGGACAGCCTGCCGTGCCGGGTGGAACGCAACATCGACATCGCACTGGCCTTGCTGAATGAGGGTAACGCACATGCCACCTTTTTCACCCTGGGCTGGGTCGCCGAGCGCTACCCTGATGTGGTGCGGCGCATCGTAGACAACGGCCACGAACTCGCCAGCCACGGCTATGGCCATCACCGCGTCAGCGATCAAAACCGGAACGACTTCGGCAAGGACATCACACACGCCAAGAAATTGCTGGAGGACATCTCCGGCAGTTCGGTAATCGGCTATCGCGCTCCGAGCTTTTCCATTGGTGCTGACAATCTGTGGGCGCACGACGTGCTGCTGGAGGCGGGTTATCAATACAGTTCCAGCATTTATCCGATCCGGCACGACCATTACGGTATGCCCGAGGCGCCGCGCTTTGCCCACTACCCGCGTGGCGAGGGTGGCGTGCTAGAACTCCCCCCCACCACTGTGGCGCTGCTGGGCCGCAACCTGCCAGCGGCAGGAGGCGGTTATTTCAGACTACTGCCCTATCAGGCGTCACGCTGGCTCATACGCCGTGTCAACCATCAGGACGGCAAGCCCTGCATTTTCTACTTCCATCCGTGGGAACTTGATCCAGACCAGCCTCGTCAGCAGGGCATCTCGTTAAAAACGCAATTCCGCCATTACGTCAATCTGACACGCATGGAATCCCGCATTCAGGCGCTATTACGGGATTTTCACTGGGACCGCATGGATCGCGTGTTCATGAAAGCAGAAACGTGAGCGTACGCACGGCGAACCCGACCGCACTACAGGTGCGCACGATGACGCCGGGTGACACCGCACACTGGGATCAGTTCGTTTTCGGCTGTCACGCAGCCACATTTTTCCACCGCGCCGGCTGGAAAGAAGTGATAGAGCGCGCCTTCGGCCACCGCACCCACTTCCTGCTGGCCGAGGAGAACGGCGCCATCCAGGGCGTGCTGCCGTTGGCAGAAAACGACAGCCGACTCTTCGGGCATTCGTTATCTTCACTGCCGTTTTGTGTCTACGGCGGCATCGCCGCCAGCACTGAGCCGGCACGACAGGCGCTGGACGAGGAGGCGCAAAAACTGGCTGCAAGTCTCAACGTGGACTTCCTGGAATACCGCAACACAGTGCCTTTTCACACCGACTGGCCGGGCAAGGATCTGTACGTCACCTTCCGCAAGACCATTGATCCGGACGTGGAAGCCAACATGCTCGCCATTCCGCGCAAACAGCGCGCGATGGTGCGCAAGGGCATCAAGGCCGAGCTTGCTAGCGAGATCGACAACGATGTGGAGCGATTTTTTTCCGTGTTCGCGGACAATGTCCACCGCCATGGCACTCCCGCGCTGCCCAAGCGCTATTTTGCTCTGCTGCAAGAAGTATTCGGCAGAGATTGCGAAGTGCTGACTGTGGTAAAAGACGAACAAGTCTTAAGCAGCGTGCTAAGCTTTTATTTCCGCGACGAGGTACTACCCTACTATGCTGGCGACACGTTGGCAGCACGCGATGTTGCAGCCAACGATTTCAAATACTGGGAGCTGATGCGGCGCGCCTGCGAGCGCGGCATCAAGGTGTTCGATTATGGCCGCAGCAAGCGCGGCACCGGGCCATTCGACTTCAAGAAAAACTGGGGGTTCGAACCACAGCCGCTGCATTACGAATACCAGTTGCACCGAGCAAAGACCGTGCCGGACACCAATCCATTGAACCCCAAGTACCGGCTGTTCATCAAACTGTGGCAGCACTTGCCTCTGTCTGTGGCCAACGCAATCGGCCCGTATATCGTCAGGAATCTGGGGTAGAGCGATGCAAGACATTCTGTATCTCACCCATCGCATCCCCTACCCGCCCAACAAGGGCGACAAAATCCGCTCCTGGCATATACTGAAGTACTTGGCGCAGCGTTATCGCGTGCATTTAGGCACCTTTGTCGATGACCACGACGACTGGCAACACGTGGATACAGTAAAGAAATTGTGCGGAGAGACCCATTTTGCATCCTTGAACCCGCGCACCGCGCGACTGCGCAGTCTGGGCGCGTTGACTGGCAAGCGGCCGCTAACGCTGGACTATTATCACAATCGCGGTTTGCAACAGTGGGTAGACACGGTAATGAAGGAACAGTCCATAGAACGCGTTCTGGTATTCTCTTCGGCCATGGCTCAGTACGTGATGAATGCCCGACAAGCACGGCGCATCATCGATTTCGTCGACATAGACTCGGATAAATGGCGGCAATATGCCGAGAAAAAACCCTGGCCCATGAGCTGGCTGTACCGGCGCGAAAGCCGCTCGCTGCTGAGCTACGAGCGAAAAGTCGCGTACGAATTCGACGCATCGCTATTCGTGTCCCAAGCGGAGGCCGATCTGTTTCAGCAACTTGCGCCGGAAAGCGCGACCAAGACCAGCTTCTTTAACAATGGGGTGGATGCCGGATATTTTTCACCCGCCCATGAGTATCCCAACCCTTACCATTCAGATGAAGCTGCCATCGTATTCACCGGCGCGATGGACTACTGGCCCAATATCGATGCAGTGCAATGGTTTGCGCGGGAAATCCTGCCTGAGGTGCTGGCCAGCAATCCTGATGTGCGCTTTTATATCGTCGGCTCCCGGCCCACACCCCAGGTACAGGCGCTCACGGCATTGGCTGGCGTGCACGTGACCGGCGCAGTGGCTGACATTCGTCCCTACCTTGCGCATGCCCGCCTTGCAGTGGCCCCACTACGCATTGCTCGCGGCATCCAGAACAAGGTGCTGGAGGCGATGGCCATGGCCAAGCCGGTGGTCGCCTCAATCCAGGCACTGGAAGGCATTGCCGCGAAGATTGGAGAAGAAGTTCTGCTGGCACGTGACCACAAAGAATTTGTCGCCACTATTTCGACCTTACTGCAACACCCCCAAAACAACATTGGCCAGGCCGCACGGGCACGAGCCCTGGCGGACTACACATGGGAACGCAACCTGGAACGTGTGGATGATTTACTTTCACCGGAACCGGGGATGACATTTCACAGCACAGCTACCGCATCAAAACCCATCGCGCTAACAACCGCTGGAGTAATGCATGAGTAAACCTGCCGCCATCCATCCCGACAGCACAGCTCCCGAGCGTCAGGCCAACGACTGGGCCATCGCTACTCTGCTGACAATCGCTGCGGTGGCAGCGCTGCTGTTGCTGTTTTACCAGACCACCCTGTCCACGGTAGCCATTTGGAACCGTTCGGAAACCTTTGCACATGGCTTCCTGATCTTCCCCATCAGTGCTTTTTTGATCTGGGGTCGGCGCAAGGAAATTGCATTGCTCGCGCCTCAGCCAGACCTGCGCGGCTTGCCGGTATTACTCCTGTTTGGCTTTGGCTGGCTGCTGGCCTACCTGGCACGGGTACTGGTTGTACAGCAATACGCGCTAGTGGCGATGATTCCGGTGCTGGTGTGGATTATTCTTGGTTTGCGCGTCACCCGTGCTCTCACGTTCCCGTTGGGTTTTCTGTTTTTTGCGGTGCCGATGGGTGAGTTTCTCATCCCGTACATGATGGATTTCACCGCCGATTTTACCGTTGCCGCATTGCAGCTCACCGGCATTCCGGTCTACCGCGAGGGCACTTTTTTTACCATTCCCAGTGGCCAATGGTCGGTAGTGGAAGGATGCAGCGGCTTGCGTTACCTGATCGCCTCGCTCACCCTGGGCTGCCTGTACGCCTACCTCACTTACCGCAGCACCCGACGGCGCATCATTTTCACTATTTTGTCAGTGATCGTTCCGGTCATCGCCAACGGTCTGCGCGCCTACATGATCGTAATGATTGCGCACCTCTCTGACATGAAACTGGCATTGGGCGTCGATCACTACATCTACGGCTGGGTATTCTTTGGTCTGGTGATGCTGCTGCTGTTCTGGATTGGCGCCTTCTGGCGCGAAGACTTGCAGCAGACGAAAGACAGCGAATCCGCCGCAACACCGACCAATTTGGCTCCGTTACCCCTCCGGCGTATCGCGTTGACCACCCTTGCTGCCGTAAGCATAGCGGCTATGTGGCCGGGATATGCCGCCTACCTGAAAAACCATGTTCCGCCACCCGTACCGATCAAGCTCGAAGTTCCTGCCGCCAATGGCTGGCTCGCAGACCCGTTACCTCTGTCCGACTGGCAGCCGAATTATAGCGGCAGCGACGCCAGCGTGATGCAAACTTACCGTAAAGGGTCCAAGGTAGTCAGTCTCTACATTGGCTACTACCTCCATCAGCATGAAGGTGCCCAACTCGTTACATCGACCAATGTTATCGTGCGCCAGAAACACCCCGTCTGGAGCAACGTCGGTGAGACCAGCCGCGTCGTCACAATCGACAGCCAGCTGCTGCCGATTGTGCAGACCAAGCTACGCTCGGCGACGCGACGGTTGCTGGTGTGGAACTGGAATCGCATCGGCGATATTCCCACCGTTAATGCGCATTTCGCCAAGCTGCTGGAAGCCAAAGCGAGATTGCTGGGCCAGCGTGACGATGCGGCAGCGATCATCCTCTCCGCACCCTACGATGGCGATATAGAGTCCGCTGCGGTCGTCATGCAAGAATTCATCGGCGACATGCTGCCGACCATCGAAACAAGCCTGAAACAGGCTGCGGGCGGGCCATGAGCATGCGCGCCCCGCTTATCGCCCACGTGGTGCAGCATTTCGGCATGGGCGGGCTGGAAAACGGTGTCGTCAATTTGCTCAACCACATGCCAGCCGACCGTTACCGCCATGCGGTAGTTTGCCTGGACGGTTACACCGATTTTCGCCATCGCCTACAGCGAGACGATGTACAGTTTTTCGCTCTGCACAAGCGGCCCGGCAAAGACCTAGGGCTGTATGGGAGGCTGTTCCGGCTGCTGCGCGAGCTGCGCCCGGATCTGCTGCACACCCGCAACCTGTCGACGCTGGAAGGGCAGTTCGTAGCGGCAGCAGCAGGCGTGCGAGCACGCGTACATGGCGAGCATGGGCGTGACGTGTTCGACCTGCAAGGCAAGAACCGAAAATACAACCTGCTGCGCAAATTGGCGCGGCCGCTAGTGCACCAATACATCGCAGTCAGCAAGGATTTGGCTAACTGGCTTGAAAACACGGTCGGAGCCGCGCCTCAGCGCATCACCCAAATCTACAATGGGGTGGACAGCTTGCATTTCCACCCGCGCCAAGATGAACGCACACTGATCGGGCCGGATGGTTTCATGAGCGGCAGCGAATTGTTGATCGGCAGCGTTGGCCGTATGGCGGAAGTAAAAGACTATCCAAACCTGGTGCGCGCATTTCTGCGCTTATTGTCGGACCAGCCTGAGTCGCGCAAGCGGTTGCGGCTGGTCATCGTGGGCGAGGGCGACAGCCGAGTGGAATGCCTTGATCTGCTGCGTACAGCCGGGGCCGAGCATTTGGCATGGCTACCGGGGGAACGCTCAGACGTGGCCGAAATCATGCGCGCACTGGATATATTCGTATTGCCCTCGTTGGGCGAAGGCATTTCCAACACCATTCTGGAAGCCATGGCGAGCGGGCTACCGGTGGTTGCCACCCGTGTTGGCGGCAACCCTGAGTTGGTAGAGCATGACCGAACCGGTAAACTAGTACCTGCCGGTGATTCGGCGGCTTTGGCGCAAGCCTTGCACAGCTATGCTCAGGACAGCGTGCAGGTGAAAACGCACGGTCAAACCGCGCGGGAAAAAATCGACTCTCGCTTCAGCATGGAAGCGATGCTAGCGAACTATCTCAGCGTGTATGACCGTGCACTCGCCAACAATCATGAATTCGCTTCTAGCCCAGCTCGAACGGAGCGAACCAGTCTGACAAAGGAATAACCAAACAGCATGTGCGGTATCGTAGGAATTTTTGATTACAACGGGCGGGCCGAAGTCGACCAGACGCTGCTCGCGCAGATGAACCAGGCCCAATTTCATCGCGGTCCGGACGAAGGCGGGCTGCATACCGAGTCCGGCGTGGGCCTGGGGCATCGGCGCTTGTCCATCATTGATCTATCATCCGGCCACCAACCCTTGTTCAACGAAGATGGCAGCGTGGTGGTGGTATTCAACGGCGAGATCTACAACTTCGTCGATCTGATTCCCGAACTGCAAGCGCTGGGCCACACCTTCCGCACGCGCTGCGATACCGAAGTCATCGTCCATGCCTGGGAGGAATGGGGCGAGGCTTGTGTCGAGCGTTTCCGCGGCATGTTCGCGTTTGCCTTGTGGGATCGTAATCAGGAGACACTGTTTCTGGCGCGTGACCGCATGGGCGTAAAGCCCTTGTATTACGGGTTCGCACACGACGGCATGCTGATTTTCGGCTCCGAACTCAAGGCGTTGACCGCCTATCCGGCCTGCGGGCGCGAGATTGATCCATGCGCCATCGAAGAATATTTTGCCTACGGCTATGTTGCCGAGCCCCGCACGATTTATAAGGAAGCCTACAAGCTGCCTCCCGGCCACACCCTCACCGTCAAGCGCGGCCAGCCATTGCCGCAGACGCACGAATATTGGGATGTGCCGTTCCAGCCTGTCGCCGCGATCTCTGAGCAGGAAGCACAAGAAGAACTGCTACGCCTGCTACGTGAATCGATCAAGATCCGTCTGGTGTCCGAAGTGCCGCTGGGAGCCTTTCTTTCCGGCGGCGTGGACTCGAGCGCAGTGGTGGCGATAATGGCGGACCTATCAAACGAGCCGGTGAACACCTGCTCCATTTCCTTCGGCGATCCGGCATTCAATGAGTCCGAATACGCTGCGCAAGTCGCCACAAGATATAAAACCAATCACCGCGTAGAGCAAGTCGATACGGACGATTTCGATCTCATCGACAAACTGGCGGCGATTTACGATGAACCCTATGCGGATAGCTCGGCGATCCCGACCTACCGCGTGTGTGAGCTGGCGCGCAAGAATGTCACCGTTGCCTTGTCTGGCGATGGCGGCGACGAGAATTTCGCCGGCTACCGACGCTATCGCTGGCACATGAATGAAGAACGCATGCGTGGACTGTTGCCAACGTCCTTGCGTCGCCCCCTGTTTGGCATGCTGGGTCGCGTCTATCCTAAAGCAGATTGGGCGCCGAAGATTTTCCGCGCCAAAGCCACACTCGAAGGCATGGCGCGCGATTCGGTCGAAGGCTATTTCCACAGCATCTCGCTGTGGAGCGACACCATGCGCGATCGCTTGTTCAGCCCAAGCTTCAAGCGCGAACTGCAAGGTTATCGCGCGGTGGAAGTGATGCAGCGACACGATGCCCACTCACCCACTGATGAACCGCTCGCACGCGTGCAATACCTCGATATCAAAACTTATCTGGTCGGTGACATCCTCACCAAAGTTGATCGCGCCAGCATGGCGCATGCGCTCGAAGTGCGCGAACCCTTGCTCGACCACAAGCTGGTGGAATGGGCATCGTGCATCCAGCCGTCGCTTAAACTGAATGGGCGGGAGGGTAAATATATTTTCAAAAAAACCATGGAGCCCTACCTGCCCGACAACATTCTCTACCGCAAAAAAATGGGCTTCGCCGTACCGCTGGCCAGTTGGTTCCGTGGCCCACTGAAAGATAGAGTGAGAAACGCTGTCCTTGGTCCAGTGCTGGCTCAAACCGGCTACTTCAACGCCGGCTATCTGAACGAGTTGGTGGATCTGCATCAATCCGGCTTGCGGGATTACAGCACGGCGCTATGGACGTTGCTGATGTTCGAGTCATTTTTGCGCAATCAACAAGTCAATTAAAGCAAAGTAATGAGTTACCGTATCCTCCATATCCTCGATCATTCCATCCCGCTGCACAGTGGCTACACCTTTCGTAGCGCTGCGATTCTGCGCGAGCAACGCGCATTAGGCTGGGCAACCTTCCACCTCACCAGCGAAAAGCAGGTCAATTGCGACGTGCTGGAAGAAGAGGTGGACGGGCTGCACTTCTATCGCACACCGAAGCATAACGGGCGATTAAGCCGGATGCCGGGGCTGAACCCGGTCGCGGTAATGCAAAGTTTGGCGCATCGGCTGAGCGAAGTGATTGCTATCGTGAAGCCAGATATTCTGCATGCGCATTCTCCAGTGTTGACCGCATTGCCAGCGCTGCGCGTGGGACATGCATTGGGCCTCCCGGTAGTGTACGAAGTGCGCGCATTCTGGGAAGACGCAGCGGCAGATCACGGCACGGCCAAAGAAGGCAGCATGCGTTATCGCTTAACCCGCGCCATGGAAACCTACGCCTTCAAGCATGTCGATGCGGTCACCACGATCTGCGAAGGCCTGCGTAGCGACATCGTCGCACGCGGCATTCCATCGAATAAGGTGACGGTGATTCCGAATGCAGTCGATATCGAAAAATTTTCTCTCGGTGGCGAGCCGGACCAGCAACTCAAAACGCAGCTTGGCCTGAGCGGTGTTCGGGTACTGGGTTTCATCGGTTCCTTTTACGCCTATGAGGGGCTGGATCTATTGCTGGCCGCTTTCCCGAAAATCCTTGTGCAGGCCCCGGACGTGCGTATCCTGCTGGTAGGTGGCGGCCCACAAGAAGAAAGCCTGAAGCGGCAAGCCCATGCACTGGGCATCATGGACAAGGTCGTGTTCACTGGCCGCGTACCACACAGCGAAGTGAACCGATATTACGACCTGGTGGACGTGCTCGTCTATCCACGCCACTCGATGCGTTTAACCGAATTGGTCACGCCGCTGAAGCCTTTAGAAGCGATGGCACAGGGCCGCTTATTTGTGGCCTCCGATGTGGGTGGCCACAGAGAACTGATTCGAGATGGCGAAACGGGTGTGCTGTTTAAAGCCGAGTCTCAGGAAGATCTGGCAAGTAAAGTGATTGATTTGATTAACACACCCAAGCGCTGGCCCGCGATGAAAACCGCCGGGCGGCGCTTTGTCGAGACCGAGCGCAACTGGAAAGTATCCGTAGAGCGCTATCGTGACGTTTATAATCGCTCGACCCGCAAGGCTGTGGAGTGACCGGGATGAGAATTCAGGATTTAAAAATTGCCCTCATCGGGCCACTGCCGCCACCTTCTGGCGGCATGGCCAATCAAACCCGGCAATTGGCCGGGCTGCTGGCGCAAGAAGGTATCGGCGTGGAACTGGTACAAGTCAACGCGCCCTACCGGCCACGCTGGATCGGCCAGATCAAAGGGCTGCGCGCCGTGTTTCGCCTGCTGCCGTATTTTATTCATCTATGGCGAGCATCAAGCCGCGCCGACTTGTTTCACATCATGGCCAACTCGGGTTGGTCCTGGCACTTGTTTGCGGCGCCGGCCATCTGGATCGCAAAAATTAAAAAAATCCCGGTTGTCGTTAACTACCGGGGGGGAGAAGCGGAAAGCTTTCTTACTCGCGCTCTGCGCTGGGTGAAGCCAAGTTTGGAGCGGACGGATATATTGATTGTGCCATCCGGGTTTCTCCAGGAAGTGTTTGGCCGCTTTGGTTTCACGACAACTATCGTGCCGAATGTAATTAATCTAACGCGGTTTTCTCCAAGGATGCCATCTTCGAATAGCGCACAATGGCCGCATATCCTCGTTGCGCGCAACCTCGAACCAATTTATGACAACACGAGCGCATTGCGTGCATTCCGAATTGTTAAAGATCGGTTGCCAAGCGCACGAATGACCATCGCAGGCTCAGGACCGGAGCGCGCCGCGCTCGAAGGCCTGGCGCGTGTTTTGAACATCGATACTGCCGTGCATTTCACCGGGCGAGTGGAAAATGAACACATGCCTGAACTCTATCGTTCAGCGGATGTGATGATCAATCCTAGCCTTGCCGACAATATGCCTATTTCCGTCCTGGAGGCGTTGGCGAGCGGCGTACCGATCGTCAGCACCAATGTGGGAGGGGTTCCTTTTCTGGTGGAAGACGGGCGAACCGCGCTGCTGATTCCGCCGGGCGACCCACAAGCCATGGCGCAAGCCTTGATACAAGTGTTGACCACACCGGATCTTGCGCGGCGCCTGTCCGAAGCAGGCCTGGCAAGCGTCCAGCAATATACCTGGCAATGTGTGCGCGAGCGATTGTTCGGCGTGTATGCTCAACTGTGCACCATCGAAACAGCGCAAACCTCAGCGGAGAGCCCGTGAGCCCATTGTCGATAAACGCCATGATAGGCAGTTCTATCTACCGTTTGCAGGAGCACCTTCTGCATCGACCGACGTTTGCTTATTTGCATGAACTGGAGCGCTCGCAATGGCTATCGCGTCCAGAAATAGAGCAGCTTCAGTTGCAAAAACTTCAAGGACTGCTGAACGTAGCGGCACAACATTGCCCCTGGCATGCGGCGCGCATTCAAGCAGCCGGACTCGACCTATCATGTCCGTTAACGCTTGCCAGCCTCCGAAAACTGCCCACCATGGACAAAGCCGATGCGGCAGCCAACCGCGACCAGTTGGTTTGGCATGGTGCACCAGGTGGTACGTTTCGCTACAACACTGGCGGCTCGAGCGGCAAACCGTTGATCTTTTTTTACGGTCGGCAGCGGCAGGCTTCCGATGCGGCGGGCAGGATGCGTGCCCGCCGCTGGTGGGGCGTGGAGCCGGGTGAGCGTGAAGTGTATTTATGGGGTGCACCGGTCGAACTCAATAAAACAGATCGCATCAAAACCTTGCGCGATCGTTTGGTGAATCAGATGGTGCTGAACGCATTCGATATGTCACCCGTGCGGATGGATACTTACATCCAGGCAATTCAATCCTGGCAGCCTCGGTGCCTTTACGGCTACGCCAGTTCGGTGGCCTTGCTAGCTGCGCATGCGAAGGAACGTAATATGCGCTTCAAGCTACCCAAATTGCGGGTAGTGTGCACTACGGGTGAGCCGCTTTTCCCCCATCAGCGGTCACTTATTCAGGAAGTGTTTGGCGTGCCAGTGGCCAATGAATTTGGCAGCCGCGACATCGGCTTCACCGCCCACGAAACGCCGCACGGACAAATGCTGCTGATCAGCGAAAGCATTCTGCTGGAGGTGCACGACCCTCAAGGTCAGCCAGTCAAGCCGGGGGAAGCAGGTGAAGCGGTCATAAGCGGGTTGTGTTCCGAGGCGCAACCTTTCATCCGCTATCGCACCGGTGACATGGTGCGGATGAGCGAAGAACCATGCCGCGATGGGCGTGGCCTGCATGTTATCTCCGAAGTAGTAGGACGCAGCACGGATTTTCTGGTAAAAAGTGATGGCACCATCATGCACGCGCTGGCCGGCATTTATGTGCTGCGCGCCATAGAAGGTGTGGCTGAATTCAAGCTGATACAGCACGAACTGCGCGATTTGGAAGTGTTAGTAGTTCGGAACACGAGCTGGCGTAAAGAAGCTCTACGCAACATCGAAATTGAGCTGAAAGAACGAATGGGAGAAGATGTGAATATCCGAATTCAACTCGTGGACAACATCGCACCTGAGGCATCCGGCAAACATCGCTATGTCGTCAGCCATGTATCACTTGCCGGTGGGTTAGGTATCGCCACATCGGACGGCGCCGCGAACTGATGAGGGGCGGAGTGAATCTTGCAACCCTGTTAAGCTTGCCGTTCCGCTTTAAACCCTGGCGACCGCGCCACCTTCGTCTCATCATGAATGATCTGATGCGACCGGCCGCGGAAAAACCGCGCTCGCACCAGATGCATCTTGTCGGTGTCATTGATTGGCTATGTCGCGCACAGGATGTGCGCGAGAACCAGTTGGATGCGGGAGGCGTTTCTGCCGGCTGGAGTTTTGAGGATGGCTGGCTGCCGAGCTATCCCGAGACAACCGGCTACATCATTGAGACCTTTTTGGCTGCGGCAAATATCCTTGACCGGCCGGAATTGGTGTCGCGAGCCCAGCGCATGATCGATTGGGAACTTTCAATTCAGCTGCAAGATGGGGCTTTCCCTGGGCATTTCGGTGAGGCCGGCAGCCAACCCGTTATTTTCAATACCGGGCAGATCATGCATGGCATGCTCGCCGGTTACCTGCTGCTGGGCCGTAAGGAATGCCTGGAAGCCGCCGTCAAAGCCGGCTGGTGGCTGACACGACAGCAAGAAGCCGATGGCTGCTGGCGGCGCTTCGAACACAATGACGTTCCACACGTATACAACACCCGTGGCACTTGGGCGCTGCTCGCCACAGGCCTCATCGCAAATGAACGGGAACTGACACAGGCGGCACGGCGCAACCTCGACTGGGCGCTTACCCAGCAGACCCAATCCGGCTGGTTTTCCACCAATGCCTTTACCTCCGACAAAGCCCCCTTTACACACACCATCGCCTATGCGATTCGGGGCTTTCTGGAAAGCGGCGTACTGCTGGGAGATGAACGTTACCTGTCGGCTGCGCTTGTCGCTGCTCGCGGCATGGCACGCGCCCAGCGCGCAGATGGCTGGCTCGCAGGCACTTATGCCGACAACTGGGAACCGCGCGCAACCTATAGCTGCCTTACCGGCGTAGCTCAGATGAGCCTCAACTGGACGCGTCTGGCGCAAGATGGCGGCGCGCCCGAACTGCGTGAGCATGCACGGCGCGCAATCGAATACGTAAAGCGCACCCAACGCCTCGATGATGCGGATAATGCCGTTAAAGGCGGCATTGCCGGATCCTCTCCCATTTGGGGGGATTATTCCCGCTTCGAATATCCCAACTGGGCAGCGAAGTTTTTCGCCGATGCGCTGATGATGGACATGAAGGATGAGGCAATTCCGCCTGTTGCCACTCGGTTGGCTAATCAGGGAGCGCAGAGCCATGGCTGACTTATCCGTCATGGTGCTGTGCGGCCGCTCTCCGCGGCACCTTTATGTGGCGAACCGGTTATGCGGCGCGGCGAATGTAGTTGCCATTGTCCAGGAGGCAGGCAGCCACTGGACGACGAAAAAAGTCCTGAAGTTGCTGCGACCGGATAATCTATGGCGCAAGGTATGGCGCTGGTTGCGTGATCGCAGACGATATACCGGCGGGGGTGAAGGAAAATTTTTCTTTGGTGAAACGGGGCCTCGTCTGGCACGGGCGGATCTGGTCACCGAAGTGCCTCACATCAACCATCCCGATGTCGTCGAACTGGCGCGTCGCTTGCAGCCAGATGTGATTGCGGTATTTGGCACCTCGCTGATCCGCGGCCCTTTGCTTGACATGGGGCTAATCGGCATCATGAATTTGCACGGCGGTCTTTCACCTGAATATCGCGGTGCAGATTGCACATTCTGGGCCCTATACAATGGCGAGCCGGAGAAAGTCGGCTGCACGCTACACTTCATCGATCCGGGCATCGACACCGGCAGGCTCATCGCCCATGTCTGCCCGGAAGTACATGCAGGTGATGATGAGTTGAATCTGTTCTGGCGCAGCGTTCGTGACAGCGCTGAGATCTACGCAGAAGCACTGGCCCGTTTAGCCCAGGGCGAGCCTCTGGGTGCGCAGCAGCCAGGCAAGGGTAAGCTTTACCAGGTAAAAGATCGCAGATGGCATCATGAGCGACAAGTGGCCGAGCATTTACGCAAAGGACTCCTGCGGGACGTCCAATTACCAAAACGCGTAACCTGGTTCAATGCAGGGGAAAAAACAGCATGAGGGATATCTTTGTCACCGTTGTCGTGTTTGGCGCCCTGGTGCTAGTCTTCAAGCATCCTCACTACGGAATCTATCTGTGGTCCTGGCTCAGCTACATGAACCCCCACAAGCTGGCATGGGGATTTGCGACCACTATCCCATTCGCGTTCATGACCGCATTGACCACCTTGACGGTTTACCTGCTCTCAAAAGAACCCAAGCGCCTTCCGTGGACTCCGGAAACCATCCTGTTGCTCCTTTTTCTGGGCTGGGTGACATTTACTACTTTCTTCGCATTTTACCCACAATCAGCTTGGGAGGAGTGGGATAAGGTCTTGAAGATCCAGATCATGACACTGCTGACTGCGATGTTGATAACAGACCGAAAACGCATGGACGGCCTGGTATGGGTGATCGCGCTCTCGCTTGCATTTTACGGAGTCAAAGGTGGAATTTTTACCATTTTGAATGGCGGCATATATCACGTGCAGGGTCCGGCAACCACTTTCATTGCCGGAAGCAACGAGATAGGGTTGGCACTGATCATGACGGTTCCATTGCTTCGGTACCTGCACCTGCAGTCACAGAACAAGCTGATTCGGTTGGGGTTGGCGGCCAGTATGGTACTAACCGGGCTGGCCGCAATCGGATCGCAATCACGCGGGGCTCTGCTGGCTGCAGCCGCCATGGGCGGTCTGCTCTGGTTAAAAAGCCGCAACAAGGTGACCACAGCGTTCTATATCATCGCGGCAATCATCTTGATCGCGTCGATCATGCCCCAGGAATATTGGGACCGCATGCACACCATCCAAAACTATCAGGAGGACGCCTCGGCAATGGGTCGCATCAATGCCTGGCACACCGCCATTAACGTGGCAAAGTCTCGCATCACCGGAGGGGGGTTCGAAGCCTTCCAAGGCCCGACTTTCCTTCTGTACGCCCCAGACCCCGATAACGTGCACGATGTGCATAGCATCTACTTCGAAGTCCTGGGTGAGCATGGCTTTATTGGCTTTGGCTTATTCGTGCTCATTGGGCTGACCGCATGGCGGACGGGAAGCAAAGTTATCCGGAAATGTCAAAATGATCCGGACCAGAAGTGGGCAGCTGACTTGGCAGCCATGACTCAGGTGAGCATGGTTGGCTATGCGACGGGGGGCGCGTTTCTTGGCCTTGCGTATTTTGATTACTACTACCATTTGGTAATTATTCTGGTGCTGACATACCAGATTGCTGTCAAGAACACTTGGGGAACGCTGGAGATGGACAACCTGACTGATTCCGACGTAGTTCAGGCTATGCCCCAGAGAATCCTCGCTCAAAAGCAGCGCATCCGCCTGCCATAATGGATACAGAGGCTAGCGGTGTCAGCTAACTAAAACGGTGAAGGGAAACCGGATTTGAGATATTTCTGGCTTAAAGTTGATAAAACCCTACGCCATCACGGCCAACAAGTGCTACGCGGCCTGCGGAGTTTATGGTGGGATATTGCTCGCACCGGACCGGACCGGCCGATCTTCGTAATTGGCTGTAGCCGTGCCGGCACCACCATGCTGTATAAAACATTAGCTGCTTCCCCCGAATTGGGTTCACTGAATCGGGAGACCCATGATTTTTGGGTCGCGTTACATCCGTTGGCGGAAAAAAATTGGGACACACATGCACTTTCGGCCCAAGATGCGACGCCCAAGGACCGAAAAGTGGTGGCCCGCTATTTTTACGCTTGGAGTGGCAATTCGCGCTGGATCGACAAAAACAATCAAAATGGCTTGTGCGTGCCTTATTTGCAGGCACTTTTCCCCGAAGCCATCTTCGTCTATATCAAGCGCAGCCCGGGAGACAACATCAATTCACTTATCGAAGGCTGGGGCAAGGAAGGCAAATATTCCACCTGGTCGGACGATCTTCCTGCGCGAGTAGAAATAGATGGCGGGCGATATACCAAGTGGTGTTTTTTCCTGACCGACGGTTGGCGCCAATATCTCAAAGCGCCGGTAGAAGAGGTGGCCGCGTTTCAGTATCGCGCCATAAATGAGGCCATCATGGCGGCTAAGGCAACGGTACCCGCGGATAAATGGATAGAAGTTTTTTATGAAGACCTGGTGCGCGATCCCGTCGCAGGTTTCCGCGCCATTTTCCAATCCTGTCAACTGCAATTCGATACACCGATAGAAAGCCTATGCCGCAATGTGCTGGAAACGCCCTACGACGCATTTGGCGAAATACGGATCGACAAGTGGCGGGACGGTCGTAACCGCGAACGAGTGGAGCGTGTACTGCCGCTGGTACGGGCAACAGCTCTGCAAATGGGTTACCCAAACTAACACATCGATATGCTGAGCTACCTCACTTTTTTTTTGATTCTGGTTTGGGGCGGCCTGATCGGTTTTTATGCAATGGATTTGCGTCGCAGTTGGCGTGAGCCGGTGTTGCGTTATCCGGTGGTGATCTTCGAAAGCGATGACTGGGGTGCCGGCCCGCTTGATCAAGCGAAAGCTTTAGAAAACTTGCGCGAAATATTGGCGCGTTTTAAAGACAGGGAAGGACAAACACCCGTCGCTACTCTCGGCGTTATTCTGGCAACAGCCGATACCCGGCGCATAAGAGACGCCGGAGGAGCTGAGTATTTTTCAACCAATTTGGCTATGCCGTTTTATGCCCCATTGCGTGAGGTGATGGCGGCGGGTGTGCAACAAGGCGTATTTGCGCTGCATCTCCACGGCATGGAACATTACTGGCCTCAATCGCTCATGCAGGCAGCAGTGACAGACGCGAGCGTTCGCGACTGGTTGCAAAGCGATGGCATTCCTGCCACGGAATCCCTGCCCTCGCCTCTACAGGCACGCTGGACGGACGCAAGCGTACTACCCTCGCGCACACTGGCTAGCGAGGCGCTATGCACGGCCATCACTGAGGAAACCCACTTATTCGGCGCATGTTTCAAAATACGGCCGCGCGTGGCCGTAGCGACCACCTTCGTCTGGACGGAAGAAGTGGAAGCAGCATGGTCCAACGAGGGTATTGACGTCATCATCACGCCCGGCGCCCGCTACACCCGCCGAGAAGCAACAGGAAAGCCCGGGGGTGAGGACAAACGAATAGTAAACGGCGAGCTGAGTAACAGCGGGCAAATTTATCTGGTACGAGATGTATATTTCGAGCCCATGCTGGGACATACACCGGAGCGGCTGGTGAGCGATGCCAGGGAGCACCTGCGTCTTGGGAGGCCGTGTCTGGTGGAAATGCATCGCTTCAATTTCATTGGCACAATGGAGAAGTGCGATGCAAGTTTGCTTGTTTTGGAGGCTGCCCTGAAGCAACTGCAAAGCGCTTTTCCAGAGATACGCTTCATGACCAGTTTAGCGCTGGCTAACGCGATGCAAACAAAAATTCCGGCACTGGTGGAAGCAAACTTAATCCCGCGATTTCGAATCTGGTTGCGGCGCATCGAACAAATACGCGGTTTTGCCAAGCTGACCAAAATAAGTGGCCTCGCCGTGCCCTTGTGGATGCTGAGTAAGGTGCTAGGGGCATAAATGACGCCAAGCTTCTCCGTCATCATTCCGGCTTACAACAGCGAAACCACCCTGGCGCGCGCCATCGATTCCGTGCTTGCGCAAACCTATCCAGCGCAAGAAATCATCGTGGTCGATGACGGCTCAGCAGATGGGACAGCCGAAGTCGTCGCCCGTTATGGCGACAAGCTGTGCTATATGCGTCAGGACAACGCGGGGGTGTCGAGTGCGCGCAACCACGGCGCACGAATCGCCAGTGGAGATTGGCTCGCCTTCCTGGATGCTGACGACTGGTACTACCCCGATCGGCTGCGGCTGCATGCAGAATGGATACGAGAAGATGCAGCACTCGATTTTTTGACCGGGGATTACGAGTATCGAGACGATGCCGGCAAATTGCTGGGGACGTCCATGTCACAGCATGACTCAGGACGCATGATGATTGCCAAGGCAGCAAACAATGCGCGTGCAGTCATGGATCAAGGACATGAAATTCAGGCCTATGCTGCAGATCATTTTGGCGATACCCACACGCTTTCCGTACCGCGCGGCATATTTCTCGATCTTGGTGGCTACCCACTCGGCTACAAGGTCTGTGAGGACGTCCATTTTCTCACCCGTCTTATATCCAGAAGCCAGCGCATCGGTGTGGTATGCGCACCGCTTGGTGTGTATCTTATCCACAGCAGGAGCGCGACGCGGCGCAACCCCCTTGCGGCGCAGCAAGAAAATGTGCGCACGCTGACCGACCTCGAACGCCTGGCGAAAAACTTCCCCCCACCGGTGCGACTGGGCATCAAGCAGCGGATGCAAAGCGCACGTTACAACCTGGCGTGCGCACTGGCAAAAAATGCGCAGCGCAGCGCAGCAGTGTACGCCGTCCTGCCCTCGCTGGTCAGCAACCCCGGTTGGCGCAGCCTGCGGGACGTATTATCGATGTTGAAAGGGTGAGAAAAACGCAGGCGATTATCGTGCAATCCGTGACTTCTGCGTCTTCTGGGATAAACTGAAAGCATAATGAACCGACTGCTCGTCCTCACCGAACTTTTTCTGCCTACCAAGGGCGGCACCGCCGTATGGGCAGCTGAAGTCTACAAACGCCTTGGTGGCAAGGAGATTCACATCGTCACCGCAGATGTTCCGGGTGCGGCCGAGGTCGACGCCATTCATCCCAACAGCATTCACCGGCTCGACCTCAAGCGCGTACCTTGGCTCAGGCCTGAATCGCTGGTGATGTATGCCCGTTTTTTTTTCAAATCCCTGTGGCTGATACTGACACATCGCTTTGATGCCATCCACGCCTTTCGTGCCCTGCCCGAAGGACTGACAGCCTGGCTGGTGGCCCGCTTGTCTTTCAGACCTGTCGTCATTTATGCTCATGGCGAGGAACTCACCACTTGGGGGCACGGTCGCAAGTACCAAGCCATGCAGTTTGCATTGAGGCATGCTGACCGGGTCATCGCCAACAGCGAACACACCCGAGATACTCTGCTGGTGATGGGTGTAGCGGAAGATAGAATCACCCTCATCTATCCTGGAGTGGATGTGACTGTATTCAGGTCCGGCCTTGATACGGGCGGTTTGCGAGAAAGTCTGGGAATTGGCCCAAAAGAAAAGCTGGTGTTTTCGGTTGGACGGCTGTCACGGCGCAAAGGCTTTGATCAGCTCATACGTGCCATTTCACAATTGCGCCAGGAAGGAATGCCAGTGCACTACGTACTGGCGGGTATTGGAGAAGATTACGATTACCTGGACGGCCTGATTTCGGAACATAATTTACGTGGCGTAGCGCACATGCTGGGTGGGGTTGCCGCCGAGGACTTACCCAGGTGGATGAATGCCTGTGATGTATTTGCCATGCCCAACCGCGAAATCAATGGCGACAACGAAGGCTTCGGCATGGTGTTCATCGAGGCCGCCGCCTGTGGCAAACCAGTTCTGGCAGGCGCGGCGGGGGGGACAGGCGCGGCGGTCCTCGATGGGGTGACTGGCCTGCGCGTTGAGGGCGACTCTGTCGAGGCCGTGGCACAGGGCTTGTCCAAACTGCTGCTCAACAGGGAAAAAACCGAGGAAATGGGGCATCGTGGTTGGTCCCGAGCGCAAACGGAATTCGCATGGGAAAGAGTGGCGACAAAAACGCTTGCCCTATCCCAGAAAATGACAAGGAGCGATACAGCATGAAGAAATACTGGATTGGGATATTACTACTGATTTCCATGCCGGCATGGGCAATTCAGCCCTATGCGCCGACCTCAGCAGAGCAGGCTATGTGTCAGGCTCGTGTTTACTCGCGTCTGGACCACAACAATCCGAATAGTGCGCATATGCACCACTATTGCGATGGACTGCGCTTCCTGAATCGCGCCTATGCTGCTATAGGCAACAAGCAGGAAATGGGGCATTACTTGAATGAGTCGATCAACAATTTCGATTATGTGTTGGGTCACACTCAGGAGGATTACGCCATGCGCGGCGAAGTGCATATGGGCAAAGCACGAGCCCTGAAGCTGATGGGTAAGCATTGGGAAGCTGCGGCTGAATTTACCAAGATATTGCGCTACAGCCCCGACTCTCCTGAAGTTTACCAGGCGCTGGCAGATTACCATCAGGAAATGGGAAACAAACCCAAGGCTCTGGAAATGGCTACCGAAGGCTTAAGGCGCAACCCAGGTTCACAAGCACTCAAGCGCCGCTATACGGAGTTGGGAGGAAAGTTACCCTATCCTGAAGCGGTTGCCATAACCGTGCCCACTGAGGCGACCAGGGATGAGGTTAAAGAAGTAACATCCGAAGCTGCGCCACCTTCGGGGGAGGCAACGAGCCAGGCCACTGATGATGCCAATCTGACAGCACCAACCGGGCCGACACCACAGAATGATCCCCCTAAAATTGGCTCACCAACAAATCCTTATTGCCGCTTCTGTACGGATTGAATTGGATCTACCCCCATCAAGTCTTGCAAGATCCGGCAGGGCGCTAATTTCAGGATGTGCGGTTCCAGTTCAGGGTATGGTCCCGACGTTCCTCGACATTGAACAATATCGTGCGACCACTTTCACGAAGTTCGGGAGAGACGATGCAACCAGTCAAACAATATTATCAGCATGACCGTGCGGAAATGCTGGCGTTTATTCCGCCCAGCGTCACCTGCACCCTTGAAGTGGGCTGTGGCACAGGCGGCTTTAGTCTGCTAATCAAGGATAAATTGGGCGCCGAAACTTGGGGCGTTGAGTATCAACCAGAGGCAGCCAGCCTGGCTACACAAAAATTACATCGCGTTCTGACTGGTAGCGTGGAGAGCGCCCTGCCCGATCTGCCCCTGCACTATTTCGACTGCATCATTTTCAATGACGTACTGGAGCATCTGGTGGATCCGTATTCCATACTGGTCAAGATGCAGGACTTGCTGAGCAAAACTGGCGTGATTGTCGCTTCCATCCCCAATATCAGGCACTGGCCTGAGTTCGTTGATTACACCCTGCGCGGCAACTGGAATTATGTGAACGTCGGGGTGTTGGATCGCACCCATCTGCGTTTCTTTACCAAAAAAAGCATAATTTCCACCATCGCACAATGCGGCTATGCGTTAGTCAACCTTCAGGGTATCAACCCACACTATTCCCGTGCACAGAAAATTGCCAGCCTGCTATCCATGGGCGCGCTGGCGGATACCCTGTATCAACAATATGCCATCGTCGCCCGACCAACAAGCGATGTGGCAGCCTCAACATCACATCGCCCAGCATGACCCATACGCTGATTTCTGTTGTCATTCCGGTTTATAACGGCAGTCGTTATCTGCGAGCTTGTATTGATAGCGCACTCAGCCAGACTTACCCTCACGTTGAAATCGTAGTGGTCAACGATGGATCCAAAGACAACAGCATGGAAATCCTCAAAAGCTATGGGGGGCGGATCCTGATAATAGACCAGACCAACAGTGGGCCCGCTATTGCCAGAAACAACGGCGTCAAGGCCAGCCATGGCGAACTGGTGGCTTTTCTTGATCAGGATGACGTCTGGGACGACATCAAGCTGGAACGTCAGGCCGCCCTGCTGAATCAGCACAGCAATGCCCTGGCCACCTACTGCGATCATCGCGGCATTGACGAGCATGGCGTAGTTACCAGCCCGTCCGGCGCACTTCACTATCCACGCACATCTGGTCAGATACTTGAACACCTGATTCGCGGCAATTTCATTTTGAGTGCCTCGCTGGTCATGCTCAGGCGTAGTGCTTTTGACGCAGTAGGCGGCTTCGATGCTAGCCAACCCCACTGGTCGGATGATTACGATTTATGGATGCGCATCGCCGCGCGAGGCGCGTTCCTCTACCAAATCGAAACGTTGGCAGGGTACCGTCGTCACAGCTCCAATACCTCCGGTAGTGCATATGAAATGCAGGTCGGAAATGCCCATGCATTACGCAATCTCGAAAGGCACCTGAATAGAGAACAGCACCAAAGGTTGCTCCCGCTGTTGCGAGAGGAGCGCTACCAAAGCACCTTGGGTACGGCCTGGCACTATCGGCTGCAAGGCCGCCGTAAAGAGGCCATCAACACATACCTCGCAGCAATTGCACTACGCCCATCCTGCCTGCCTGCGTGGTTCGGCCTGATGCGCGCTCTGCTGATATCGGGAGGGCCTAAATCTTGAGCCGCGGCCAATACATTCGTGGTTTCTGTAGATTGAGATGAGCTTGCAAACCCCAACGCGCTTGTCTTGATGTCGTTGAGTCGCTATTGGTGATGCAAAGACAACGGAGAAGACACATTTATAGTGATTTGTTCGGCAGCATAAGTCGGACCAGCAGTTTGAGGTGGGGCAGGCTGAATTGTCTGAGTTCGCTAGCCCATAGTGCGCCGAATGCTCTGCGCCGATTGTTTTGTTGATAATGATGCCAGGCCAGATCGAACCAAGCCATGGCCGCCGCTTTACGAAACTGGGGTATGAGGCGCTGTGGGTAGAGCCCATGGTGCGCGTTCTGCAGAAATCGATCCTTGATTTCAATGCTCGAGGCCAAGTGTTCGAGTCTGCGATTGCCACGTGATGAATATCCCTGCCCTTCTGCCCGTTGCAGATACAATCCATCCGGGAGGAATGCAGTGCTGGCGTTCAGCGCAGCGCTTATCGCCCAGTCGCAATCCCAGAGCAGACAGTCCGGTCGGTATGGGCCAATGCGTTCCAAGGCTCGCTTTCTGACTACTGGCCGTTGGAAGGCCATAGGAACAGATTTCAGAAGAGCATCAAGCAGACGATCACCAAAGGTAATGACGCCCTCTTCAAGGGCCTTACCCTGAGCCAGGGCCAAGGTTTTCGCCATGGCTTCGTCATAGTTACGCTGACCCCAGGAGCCGGCAGTACCGAACCAGGACACACCCATGAAAACCACGTCAAGGTTGGGGTTGCGGTCCAGTATGCCAAGCGCACGTTCCAAATACTGGGGAGCATAGAGATCATCGTCATCCAGGAATGCGAGTATCTCGGCAGAAGCGTCTTTGATCCCGGCGTTCTTAGCGGCGGCACCACCCTGGGATGAGGAGTGGCGAAGGACCCGGATACGCTTGTCTCCTTCATCAATAGTAACTGGAGTGGTAGAGGCATCATCTACGATTAGCGCTTCCCAGTCGGTAAAGGTCTGAGCAAGCAAGCTTGTTAGTGCTTCGGCCAGCAGTACGGGTCGATTGTGGGTGGGAATTATGACGGATACGCGGGGCATGGCTTTCTTCTTTCAAGATTTCACGCAATTTTGAGCATGGTGCAACTGCCTGTCGCAACCTTTCATAATCAATCTTCGGCTATCCATGACAATAAGGCTTGTCGCAGGTAGCCAGCCGTCTCCGGATATCGATCCAGCACGTTAACCTGACATTCCGGGTCGATGTCCAAATCGAACAGGCGCAGTTGATAACCCGATTCCAGCGGTTGATACACCAGCTTCCAGCGGCCGCTACGGATCATGCGATCTTTTGCACCCATGATCCGCAGCGTATATTCCGGCTTGATCGCCATGGTGCCGCTGCTTCTGTCCGGCACTTCCATCAATTCCAGCAAATCAGGGTAGCGCAGGTGATGTTCCGGCATACCTGGGATTTCGGCAATCCACACACCGGTTTCGTTGAAGGCGTCGAGACTTGGGCAGTTGCCATGCGCAGAAAAACACTGAACAAGTGACACGCCATCCATACTGGTGGCGGGGCTGGCCCCCACCAATTCCAGCAGGGTGGGGGCGAGATCGATACTGCGCACAACCTGTTCAACCTTGCCGCGAGCAGGTTTGCGCGGGTCGCGGATCAACAGCGGAATACGCGGGCTGAAATCACCTACGGCGGAATTGCCCTGGCCCCAGGTGTCATGCTCGAAGAATTCCATGCCATGGTCGGAATAGACAACGACAATGGTATTGTCCGCAAGCCCGCAGGCGTCGAGGTGGCGCAGCATCTTGCCCACTTCATCATCGAACTCGGCCACGCAGCCATCGTACAAATCAATGATTTGATCAAGGTCGAACTCCTCTTTGGGTGCTCCCTGGCGGCGGATGATCTCAAAGGGATCGGTCAACCGCGCCATGGCAAACTTGGATTCGCCCGCGTAGGCTGGGTCGGCAAAACGCGTGTACCACGGCCATTCAGAAGCGAATGGCGGGTGGGTGGTGGAGTAAAACACGTTAAGGAAGAATGGTTCCGGGCTGGCGGCCAGGCGCGACACCAGCCGTCGGGCACGCCGTCCCATTTGTTGGGTAAGGGGCACGCCGCCAAGGTAATATATTTCAGGCAACAGCAACCGCCCCAGCCGGTTATGGGTGAACAACGATACAAACAGGCGCAAATCCTTTGGCCCCTGCCGTATCAGGTATTTCAGGTTCCACTGGTCTTCCGGCAGGTCAGTGTAATCGAAGCCGAATGAGAGTTTTCCCATGTCGCCACCGCACCAGTCGGACAGAGCGGCGGTGCGATAGCCTAATGGTTTCAGCAGTTGTGGCAAAGCGGCAACCTTGAGCCGGGTTTCCGCGTCGGTCACAAAATTGTCGCGGATGCCATGGGTATGTGGCCAGGTGCCAGTGAGCAGAGAAACCAGACTGGGTGCAGTACGAGCGCAGGGCACATAACAGTTGGCAAACAGAACTCCCTGCTCGGCAAGCTGGTCAATGTGGGGAGTGAGTGCACGTCGGTAGCCCAACGAACTCAACCGGTCAGCGCGCAACGTATCCGACCCGATCATCAGGATATTTGGTGGTACATCGGTAGCGCGTTCGGGTGAACGGCGTGCCGGAGGACGCGCCTCGGGCAGCCATGCTGCCCAGGCGATTGCGCCTGCAAAGAACAGTACAGCTGCCCACAGCGCGATCAGATCGCCTGTCTGGTTCTGCCTGGCCAATTGCCATGAAGCGGCGATCATCAACAGCAAAGCGGCTGCAGCCAATATAAACTGCATGAAATAAATGCGGCCCGGCGTCATCCAGCGCCACAACCAGTAGAAACGGCTCATGCGGTAGTGCATGGAGGCGACCAGCAACCCCGGATTGAAGCGCAGCTTACGGATGAATTGGAGCCCACTTGCACCGAGCAGGCCCAGGAAGGCGGCCAGTACGGCCAACCACGAGGACCAAACCCAACCCAGGCTTACGTTCAGCGAATAGTAAATCAGCACCCCGCCTCCACCTATGAACAGCATCAGCGAAAACGCCCACAGGCTGAGACGCGCCAGTGCAAACAGCGTATAACGCCGGTAATAGGTTAGGATTTCCGCACGAATACGCGGCCCGGTCTGGGAAAAGTCCAACAATGATTTAGCCAGCAGGACGGCCGTTCCAGCCACAGCGACCCCGAGAGCGGGGAACAAACCGGCCCAGCAGCCCTCACCGCTTGCGAACAACGCCACCAGGCCACACACCGCTATCAGCATCCCTAATGCCTTGGCCCCAGACATGTCGTGATCTGGCGGCAGGTCTAGTCCCTTGCCACGGTGGCCGGACTCGTGACGGCCCTGAATTTCACCCAAGGCAGCAGCAACTCGAACCCAGTAAAAGCGGCTCTTTGCCCAAGACAGGCTGAATACACTTTGCAACCCATATTCAACTAGCTTGCGCCACATGTAGAGAGGTATCCGGCCATTGCCGTGAATACGTGAAGTGGAGCGGGTGCGCTGATAACCTTTCTTCAGCAGATAACCAAGTTTGAGCCGTTCGGCATCGACATAATGATGTTGCACAATGGCCGGCATGTACTGACAACGTGCACCGCGAGTCAGGGCGCGTAGCACATATTCGCTATCCTCGCCGCCACCCAGATCGTGACCGTGTGGCCCCAGTTCAGTTGAAAACTGCCCGACCAGTTCAAATACGTGACGGCGCACGACGAGGTTACCACCACCAGGAATGGGGCCTTCCTCCGGGGTGATGGTCCTGGGTTCTTTCCCTTGGTCATAGCGGGGTACCGGCAGCGGATAAATCCGGTATGGACCTTCATCATGCACCCAAGCGGGTTCCATGCCGTTCCAGTCGGGCAGAATGCGTCCGCAGTACAAACCCGCATCGGGCCAGGTTTGCGCCGCCTGCTCTATCGCAAGCAGATAATTTTCATCGACTCGGTGGTCATCATCGACAAAGGCAGTAAGCTCAGTGTCGATCTCGGGGATGGCCCGATTGAGCGCATGGGACTTTCCCGGTGTGGGAACGTTAATCAGGCGTAGCGGCAGCCAACCCTTGCTGGCCTGTTGCGACTGATAAATCCGCATCCGCGCCAGCGTATCGTCGGTACAGGCATTGGCTGCCACAATAATCTGCACCGGCATGACGGGGCGCTGCGCCGCGTTCAGCGAAACCAGTACCCGTTCCAGCAGGTCAGCTCGGTTGTGGGTGCAGATCAGAATAGTGAGCAGCGGGGTCAAGATAAACGCGAGCGGTATAGGCCTTGCATCAGGCCGAGGAAATGGCACACTACCATTTCCCGGTTGAATGCTTCGTCCCGGGGCTGGGACACGTGCCCCCACAACATGCGCGCCACAGCTCGCAAAAACTGGGGAAAGACATACAGAGGAATATTCAACAGTCGGCGTTCACCCACCATCTTCTTGTTTTGTGCAATGTTGCGGCTGGATTGAAACCGCCAGCGGCGGAAGTAACGCTTGGTCAGACGGAAACTTTCCACCTTGTGGTGCACACGAGACTGACCGAGAAATACAGCCTTGAGACCCGCCGACAGGATGCGCTCGAAAAGTTCGCCATCCTCTCCGCTGGCAAGCACCTTGCCCTTGCGACCACGACTGGTGTCGAAACCGCCCACCTTCTGGAATACCTCGCGGCGGAAAGCCATGTTGGCACCGAACGGCGCCTGAGAAGGCGAGGTAATGACATAATCATCGCTGCGATCGGTGCGTATAGCGAGAAAGCCATAAAAGCGCTCGGTCAGCCAGCTGGGGGGCGGCACTTCCCAGATGGGAGCAATATAGCCACCACAGGAATCGGCGCGGTATTTCTCCAACCCGGCCAGGGTCACTTCCACCCAATCGGGCTCCGGCAGCACGTCATCATCAGTAAAAAGCAGTGTGTTTCCGTGCGCTACGGCAATGCCGTGGTTGCGCGCGTGGGACAGCCCCTGTTCGCCCTGGAACTCATAACGCAACTGGGGCCACACACGCTGCATCTCCTCCACGACTGCGCGCGTCTGATCTTTCGAGTTGTTATCGACGACAACAACTTCCAGCTCACGTGACGGACTGGTCTTTTGAGCATGCAGCGCGCTCAGGGTGTCACGCAGCGATTCGGCGCGATTGTAAGTGCAAACGATAATACTGACGTCCATGGCTGTCAGCCAGCCCTGATCGGACAGCGGCATCGGGCACGTGGCGTTGGCAAATAACGTAGGCTACCATTCATATCCCAGCTCCTTCGCCATCGGCGACACGGCCCGCTTGAGCAGCCATTTCTCCAGTCGGCTCACCCGGGCTTTCTCGCCGCCCCGCTCCGAACTGCCCACTTTGGCGCCTAGCACCGAACGGTCAATGCGGATGCCCAGATACGATTCAATCTCTTCAAGAGGCGGACGGTTCCCGATGAGATCCTCGTAGCGCACCAACAGCGCATCCAGTTTCCTGGCATCTCTCAAATAGCCCTCCATCAACTGACGCCAGTGCGTACCGAAGGCGGTAGGCGTGAACATCGGCCTGTTCGGAAAAATGTCGTACCAGCTACGGCCATATCGCGCATAGGAACGGTAAGCATCCAGCGGGTTGCGATACAAAAAGAGAATTTTGGCCTTGGGGTAGAGCCAGCGCAGATAGAGCGCGTGCTCACTGCCCAGCCGAACTTCCTTGATACCCCAGCGCGCAGCCCCCCCTCGCTTTGCCGGCTCGGAAAACAGCGTGTCAAAGAAGGCGCGGTGTCCTTTGCGTAAATCCTCCAGAGAGGGGAACAGGTTGGCAACCCAGTTGCCAGATAGGTCGGCGGGAGGCGTGCCGTCGTAGTAATACTCGGCGGGTGGCCAATCGGGCCGAAATGCCTTCATGCTTTCCGCGAGCGCCTGAATCATGCCGCATTCGTCGTAAGGCTCGCCCCAGATGAGCACCTGCGAATCCGACATGATGAGCCGCTGCAACAGAGTTGATCCGGAACGCCAACCGGCGGACAAGAGAAAGACCGGCTCTTCGTCATCGTTTATGTCGCTATCTGGGCAGGCGCTGAGCAACTGCTCAATACCTGAAGCGATGCCCGGATGCCTCAGCAGCGCCTGTCGATGGGCAGCGCGCGCCTGCGCGGGACCTCGGAGCGCTGACATTAAATATTGACGCATATGCGGTATCCCCTACTTGCTTTTCGGCTGAGTGTAGACAATCGTTCCCAGCTCCTTCATTAAGCTGCACAGCACATCCTTGGCGGCACTAAAGGCGATACGATTCAATCGATAGTCTTCCAGAATCGCCCATACGCGGCTCCTCAGGCGCCGCCGCAGGTACTCGGCAAGCATCTTCCGGTGCAGCGTGGCGAGCCGAAACGAGAGCTTGCCGACCGCGAGATGGCCCCAGCGGAGAAAAGGATTCTTCAGGTCAACGGTGTTTCGCAGGAGCAGTGCCACGACGGCTTCCAGGACGTCCGTCTCGCTGAGCAAACCATTCTTGTAACGTACCAGCACATCGGAAGCCTTGACTTCGCAGAAGCGCGAGCAATACAACGTATCGTCGTCACGCCTGAAATAATAGAGAGGCTCGGGGATGTGGCACAGCCGAAAGCGCTTTGCGATGCGCATGAAATAATCGTAGTCCTCCACCAGGAACAGTTCCGGGTCATAATCCCCCACCGCTGCATAGACCTCACGGGTGTACATAAAACAGGCGCCAATATGATTGCCTTTTTCCAGCTGCACTTTGTTCGGGAGCTTGTCGTGGTGGATATCCAGCGGCCTACCGTCCGGATCCAGGTCGGCAAAAAGATAGTAATCCGCATAGATGAAATCGCAGTCACCGCCCTGCAATACCTCGACCATACGCTGAATAGCATTCTTGTCGTACAGATTGTCGTCGGAGGTCCAGGTCAGATACTCACCGCGTGCGAGCGAGAACCCCCGGTTCAGTGCGCGTGGCAGTTTGAGATTCGGTTCGTTGCGCACATAGCGGATGCGCGGGTCGTTGAACGTAGCCACCACCGCACGTGTGTCATCAGGTGAGTTGTCGTCGACAATGATCAGTTCCAGATTCGTATAAGTCTGATTCAATACGCTTTGAATCGCGCTCGGTAGCACATGAGCCCGCTTGTAGGTGGGCAACACAATGCTGACGAGAGGGTTGTCAGTAGTGCTATCGATCATGTGTCACGCATGCCCGGGTCTTGCAGAATCCGCTGCACGATCTTGATCCGTGCCGTGCCATCCCCGTAAGGATTCACTTTCGACGCCTTGGCCTGGTATGCACCTTCATCGTCGAGGAGTTGTGAAGCTTCCGCGACGATGGTCGCCGCGTCCATCCCGACCAGCTTCAACGTGCCCGCCTCCACGCCTTCCTGTCGCTCGGTCACCCTGCGCAGCACCAGTACCGGTTTGCCCAGGCTGGGTGCTTCTTCCTGAAGCCCGCCTGAATCCGTGAGCACCATGTAGGACTTCTTCATCAGGTGGACCAGGGGCAGATAATCCAGCGGGTCGATTAGTAACACATTCTCGATCCCGGAAAGAACACTGTTCACGACTTGGCGTACATTCGGATTGCGGTGCACCGGGTAGACCAGCACGATCTGGTCTTTGTATTTAAGGGCCAACTCCTTGAGACCGCGACAGATCGATTCGAATGGTCCACCGAAACTCTCTCGCCGGTGAGCGGTGACCAGAATGATGCGTTTCGTACTAAAGGGTAGCGTTTCCAGCGGTGTTCCCGCAAAGCTGTAAGGACGACTGGAAACGTCGAGCAAGGCATCGATTACCGTGTTACCCGTCACCGCAATGCGTCCCTCGGGAATGCCCTCGTTGAGCAAATGTTGTTTCGCTTTGTCACTATGAGCAAAGAACAGATCCGCCACCGCATCGATGATTTTTCTGTTGGATTCTTCGGGGTAGGGTTGAAATTTGTCGAAGGTTCTGAGACCGGCCTCGATGTGGCCGATCTTGACGCCGCAATAAAAGGCCGCCAGGGCCGCGGCCATCGATGTGGTCGTATCGCCCTGTACCAGCAGCAGATCAAAATGTTCCTCGCGCAGTATCCGGCTGACTTCCCGCAACACGCTGATGGTGATGTGTTCCAAGGTCTGATTTTCGCGCATCAGGTTCAGATCATAATCGACCCGAATGTTGAAGAGATCAATCAGCGGCGCCACCATGTCCTTGTGCTGGCCGGTGAGGCAGTTTTTATTCTCGATCAGCGCTGGATACTTTTCCAGTTCAGAGATGACCGGCGCCATTTTGATAGCTTCTGGACGGGTGCCGAAAACAGTAAGAACCTTAAGCATGTTTGCCTTCCCCTTGCATTTTCAGGAGGTGCGCATCAAGAAAGTACTTCACCGCCCAACTGATTTCCGCACCTGCAATATATTTCGCGCCCTTGCCGTAGCTACCGTAGAACCCGCCCGATTTGTTCTGTATTTTCTCAAGGTAGCGCATGGCCAGATCGGCTGGTTGCTTCTTTCCCAGCGTGTACCAGACGATGGCGTACTGCGCCATGCCGGTCGAGCAAACCCAATCCACGTCCGGATAGGCGGGAATGCTGCCGTCATCCCGCTGGCATCGTTCCACGTCCGCCATGCCGCGGCTCGCCAGTTCGAGTTCCCCGAGTTCACACAGCGCCTCCATGGTGTAAGCATGGAAATGCGACAACCGATTGAAGGGAACCAGTGCCTCCTGTTTCTTGTAGTAGGACAGAACGAAATTGGCTGCATCTTCATATTCTTTGACGCCCAGCAGCTTGCCCGCCTGAGCGAGCGGAGGCAGCACATAGGTATGAATGAGATCGTTCGCAATGCCGGTCCAAAGTTCGGTCGAAGGCGTGGTCAGGCGGCCTTCCGTATCAATCTGCGCCACCACCCAGTCGCACGCATTGCGCAACGGGGCTTCGATATCATTCATATCGTTCAATGCTGCGCACAACCCGCGCATGATCTGCCCGGTATCGAAGGTATAGGGCACGCCGTCCGGGGCGGGGAATGCGCCATTCGGCAACTGTATGGAAAGCAGCCAGCGGGTGCAAGTTCTCGCTAGTTCCTGCTCACCCCAGTTGTATAACGTCGGGATGAAATAGCCGGTTACTTCCGGATACGGCACGGGCGTCTTGGTATGCACAATGATGCCTTGGTCGGGCACCATGTGCTGTTTGAACCAGTCCATGGCCTTTTCATAACTCGGTTTCTGCTTTCGCCAGAAAAACATTTCGGACATCCTCGCCATATCGTTAAATCACTTGGCAGGTTCTTTGATCCGCATACGTTGATCAGCGCCCACACCGCTCAACTCCTGGACCGTTCCACTCGGCCATTGAATGCTGACTTTCTCCACCTGCGTGTTCTTGCCCAGGCCAAAATGCAGTCGGCTGTGATTCTGCCCGCGGTGATGGATGCCTCCGTCCTGTATCCTCACCTGGGTGACTCCACCTGCTGTGACATTCACTCTGGCGCCAATCCCGTCACGATTTGACGCCGTTCCCTCCAGATCGATTTCGAGCCAGTGGTTAGCGTTTCCGACATTACGGTAAAGATAATAGGCCCCACCCTCGGACGGCAGACCGAGGCTGCGGCCCATACTCCCGCCTGTGGTCACCAGAAGATCGAGAAATCCATCACCATCGAAGTCCACTGCCGTCACGCTGTCACCCACGCCTGAGCGAGGACCGGCCGCCCCGCCCGCCATTAGCACCGTATCGAAGTAGCCATCGCCCCGATTAAGCAACAGCAGGTTTTCTTGCTTGCCGACGTCGCCCGAGGCCAGTACGAACAGATCCAGGAGCATATCGTTGTTGAAGTCTCCGGCCACCACATTCACCGCCGCAATTGTCTTTTTGTTGATGCCCCGCTTGTCGCCCTCTTCAATCAGCTTCCCACCCCGGTTCATAAACAGGCGTTGTGGCGCCTCCTCGGCCTTGGAGGATTCGCCAGTCGCCGCAAGGTCCGTTATGGGCTCTGTCGAAATAACCTTTACTGCGACCTGGTGGAACTTGGCCTTGCCACCCGGCACTATATCCCGAGCACCGGAGACGAACACCTGCCATTTGTCCGGTGACGTCAGCCCTACATAAAGCCCCGCCTGCACACCGGGTTGGTAGGACGCTGTGCCAACCACCTTCGCCGTTTCCGGCGACAGGGGAAAATTAAGCCCATCCGGATGCCAGCCTTGCTGGCCGATGTGGATACGTTCTGCCGTCAACGCCCCAGCGGGGTGGACAGATGCAACGCGAAAACTGACCCTGCCCGCAGAACGGAAACTGAAACCCACCGTCTTGCCGACATCTGCCTCATTGATCAATATATCCGTAATAATCTCGTTGCTGCCTGGCCGGCCAAAGGCAACCGGCCCAGAGGGATTTTTGCGCGCCAGGAAAAGGTCGATGGCGCCATCGTTGTCGAAGTCGCCGGCGACGATATCCTCGAACGCCGTGACCGGAAGCAGATCGAGTTCCCGAGCGGGCAGCTTGGAAGTATCGAACACCTGTGCAGTCCGGTTTATACCCTTGCCCGCAACCCTGCATACCAGTTCGGGGTGCGCGTTATTGTTGAGCTCGGTGACGATACAAAATGGCACAGATTTGGACGCAAACTTCAATGCCTCCGGCGCTTCAACAAAGCGGCCATCTTGCTGCAGGAAGGCGAACGGTGGCAGACGATCATCGAAGCGGATCTCTGCCCCCTGGAACAGGTCCAACCGGCCGTCATGGTTGAGATCGACCCACAAGGGCATACGTGTGCGGCCATAAGGATTGGAAACACCTGCTGACTCTGCCACTTCTTCAAATTTCGTGCCCCGATTCAGAAAGAGGCGCTTCAATTCCGAGCCAACCCCCTCCTTCGCGCCAGTCAATTGCACCAGGTCGAGTCGGCCATCGTTGTCGAAATCGGCCCACGCAGCGCCATGCTTGTCGCCTCCCACATCCCCCGATACGAAAAAATCCCGGGTCACATCGACGAAGCGTCCCTTGCCCATATTCCGGAACAACTTCGCTTCGTTGAGGTGGTTAGTCACATAGAGGTCCGGCAGGCCGTCGCCATCAAAATCTCCCCAAGCGACGCCATAGGTCATACCGACATATCCCCCAAGTCCGGAAGACAGCGTCACATCCTCAAACACCTTTACTGGCTTATCCGGGCTGGAACATCCAGTCGGCAGGCTCAGTATTGCTGCCCATGTGGCAACCACAAGCATTGCCATGGCAACGGGTCGTAGCTTTAGGCCGGCCAGTGTTCTAATGGAATGCATATCTTGTCCCTTGTTGAATGGAGTTTACCGGAAGTCCCGACAGAAGAGTCTGCCCAACACAGGGAGTTTCTGCAGACGATCGCGCGCGGCATTAAGAACACGGACATGCCACGCTATAATGAGCACAGGGGCAGAGCAGACCTCAAGAAACCGCCGGGCGAGCTGAAGGGGAGCAAAGTCTTCCGCGCCAGCGTGGCGCAGGGCTCGACGGGACCATTCGCTGTAAGCAAACGCATCGCCCAGCACCTCTCCGATGGCCTCGACCCACGCATCAGCATTCAGAGAATTCTGGATCAGGATGCCCCCATCACCCACCGATTCAGGCAACCCTCCCCGCGCACTGGCAATCACCGGGATGCAGCACGACTGCGCCTCGATGGCCACTAAGCCGAACCCCTCTTCCCAAATCGATGGAATGACTAGCAGTTTAGTCTGGCGGTAAATCGAACGCATATCGGAAACACGACGCACAAACAGCACGTTAGGCACTTGGTTTAACTGCGACTGCAAGCTCGCTAGAGCAGCATCATTCAACTTCCATGACTCCAGGAGCAAGAATTTTTCCGCCGGCAGGCGCCTGGCGATCTCGAAAAATGTGTCTACCCCTTTCACCCGATGCGGATTGATCATGGTCACGTAGCCGTCCGGATCGCCTGCCGAATCGAAATACAGCTCGGCGGCGGGATAGACCACATGAACCCCTCTGCTTAGCACCCTGCGGACCTTCTCGGCCAAAAAGCCACTACTGCACACGACATGGCAGCCCAACTCCGCAGTTGCACGCAACTCGTCAGGGTCGAACTCAGCATCGTGCACGTAAAGCACGCCCTGGATACCTTTGGCCTTAGCGAGATCAAGAACCTCTCGGGCGCCCTCTAGCTGGGACCAAATAACATCCGGCTTGAAGTCGTCGATAAAATCGGCGAGTGCAACGAGGAAATTCGGAAAGACCTGCACCGGATAGCCACAGTCGATAATACCTCCCCACTCATCAGGCCGCGCGCGCGCTTCCAACTCATCGCAAACAGGCCGGGGAGAGGAGCGCAGCGGTGCGGAGACGGATAAAGCCCGTCTTTTTTCGTTTGGCCAAACACCCTGTATCCCCAACGCCTGATACTCCCCAGGCTGTGGATCGGCCCAGGGCGATATCGCATAATCGCTGGAGCCCACGGCAGCGCACTCGACTCCAAGCTCGTTCGCCATAGTCATCAGCAATTGATGCGCGCACCGCGCAGCCCCTCCGAGAAAGTAAGGGTAAGGCGGGCGTTCGCTGGCATAGAGGATGCGCATCTTCAGGTTAAGTTCTCGTGATGATGAGGCGACCTAAGCTTCGTACTGATTGTGATGCGCGCACTTGCGGCATCATTTTCATCAACGGGATACCTGAAACACGCTCAGTTGTCATGGCGGCTCTGAAAAGTATGGCCCTGAAGCGCCCATGTTGCAGGTATATCAAGCATGCGCAACCCTTCTTCTCTTACCTCATCATGGCCCGGTTTCACTTTAAATGTTCCAAGGTTGTCCCCGACAAAGATGGCACGCCGATCCTTATCAAATATTGCAAACCGCAAACAATAAATACCGGCCGTAAGAGGGTAGTGCTGAAAAACCACCTCAACTTCGTGTACACCCGCCTCGAAATCGGGTCGCGAATCAAAAACCGCAGTTGAAGATCCGGTCAGATAAAAGAAGTCTGTCGTGTGCGTACCCAGGATTAATTCTGGCTTTTCTAATGGCACATCAAGCCGAAATTTGACTCGAATTCTTAAGGGATCACCTGACGCCACCTCAGTGACAGGCTGACCCGAATCTTTTATCACGGCGATGGACAGAAACTCCGCCTCGCCTGATGCACGCACTCGTGCGCGACTGATTTTCGCGGCATCCTCAGCAATCTTATCATTGCTCCCGCGGAAAAATGCATCGCAGACGTCGCCAACGACCCCATCCCGTGCGAGCTTTCCATGATCAAGAAGAATTGCGCGAGTACATATGCGCTCGATTTGTCTAATATTGTGGCTTACGATCAGCACGGTCCGGTTGCGGTCCTTAATTAATTCTGTCATTCGACCGAAGCTCTTACGCTGAAATGCAAGGTCCCCTACCGCAAGTACTTCATCCACTATGAGAATATCGGAATCAACGCTAGTGGCAATACCGAACCCCAACCTAACCTGCATTCCAGAGCTATATCTCTTGATCGGGGTATCAATGAACTCTTCCAGTTCAGCGAAGGCCACAATATCGTCGAGTTTGTTGTTGATCTCGGCGCGCTTCATGCCGAGGATCGAACCATTGAGATAAATGTTCTCACGGCCAGTGAGTTCGGGCACCAGTCCCGCGCCGACTTCGATAAGCGGCGCTACCTTGCCCTTAACCTGGATGCTGCCGCTGGAGGGCTTTGAAATGTTGGCCAGCAGCTTGAGAATCGTGCTCTTGCCGGCGCCATTGTGACCTATGATGCCAACGACCTCGCCAGGCTCGATGGAAAAAGTGACGTCATCCAGGGCTTTGAACGGGGCACGCTTTTCAATCGGCTCGCCAGTAAGACGTCGCAACTGGTTGAGCGCGGTGGTTTTCAGGCTCTGCAGTTGGCCGAGTTTGAATTCTTTGGTGACATGATCGACTTCGATAATAGGCATGGTCAAATGACGTCCGCGAAATAGGATTCCGCCCGTTTGAAGAAGGCGTAGCTCAGGGGGAGAAGGATCGCGACCAGGATCATACCGGGCACCATGGCTCCCAGGTCAGGCGGTTCGTTTCTCAGCACCACACTCTGAAATGCGTCGATGATGCCGGCCATAGGATTGAGGGTATACAGGGTATAAAGCAGGTTGGACCACTCACCGGCAGCGTGGTGAACCAGCAGCTTATCTTTCACCAGCTGCAAGGGGTAGATCACCGGAGAAGCATACATCAACAGAGAAAGCAGCACGGGCAGTGCCGTCCCCACATCACGGTAGTAAACATTGACGGCTCCGCCGACGAAGGCGATGCTCAGTGCTGCCAGGATGGTGTAGAGGATTATGAAGGGCACCCAGAAGATGTAAACGCCCGGTACAAAATGATACCAAACCATGAGCCCAGCCAGGATGAGAAAACTGATGCCGAGCTCCACCAGTTTGGTGATGACTGCGGTGAGGGGAAATATCTCGCGGGGAAAATAGATCTTCTTGATCAGGTTAGCATTGCCGACGACGCTGTTTACTCCCTCCGATGCAGCTTCTTGAAAGAACACCCAGGGCATGAGCGCCGCAAAGGTCAAAAGGGGATAAGGAATGCTGCCGCTGTCGATACCGACGAAGCTCTTGACCAGTGTAAAAATAAGCATGAGCGTAAGCGGCTTCACCACAGCCCAAGCGATGCCCAGATAAGCCTGTTTATAGCGTAGAGTGACATTTTTCCAGGCGAGCACAGCCATCAACTCACGGTAATCGTATAAGCTTTTTAATACTGCAATCATCTATATGCCACTTCCTTAGTGCCGCAATGCAATTAACACACCATTCAAACTGGCGGCAGAATTTCGCTAGCCGGGTCAGAATATCAACACCAGCGGCGGTATCCCCACAATGTCTTTGTTATCGTCAGAAGCAGGTAGGTTAATCAAGGCAAATCTTACCGCTTAAATTTATTTTTTATTCTAATCGGATAGCTTTACGATTGTAGCGTTTTGAAAACCACGTTGCAGTTATTTTATCTTGCCACCAACAAGTCAGCTCCTCCTATCAACACCTTAAAATGAACCGGTGACGTGAGCGTAATCACGGATGCAGGTTCCGTCCAGCAAGGCATCAGCACTTTCTTGTCGCCCCATTTCGGCAATGGTCATACTAGTTTAACACCTGGCGAAACCACTTCGGGTCAACCTTGAGAATGCTCCAGTCATGATGTACGTATTCACCACGTTGGTGCAAACCCACCCAACCGCCGGAAAGACCAAAGAACAGTAATCTGCCAACCCTATAATTTAAGCAAACACACCTTAACAAAGCCAATGTAAGCTTCCACCCATAATGATTCGGACAGAATAAGCGATGATCAAACCTCTGGTTGCTTTGATAGGCACAATACTCTTGGCGAACATGGCGGCAGGAAGCACAGCATACACCGCAACGCCAGATACTTATGTGGCCTTGCTTCGCGAACTCGCACCAGGCGATCAATTGACTCTATCTCCGGGCATTTATGAACGTGGGCTTCCAATTCACAATCTGAACGGGACCGTGCACGCGCCCATCGTGGTCACCGGTCCTGACGGCACGCTGCCAGCCCTCCTCCTGGCGCACACCGGGCGCAACACCGTCAGCATTGTGAACTCCAGCCATGTGACTGTGCGGAACCTGACACTCGATGGTGCGGGCCTGCCTGTGGATGGCGTGAAATGCGAAGGCCATGCGCAGTGGGCGCACCATATTACCCTTGCAAATCTGGATATCCGTGGCCATGGCAACAACCAGCAGACCGTGGGCATCTCCACCAAATGCCCGGCATGGGGCTGGGTGATTCGGGAAAACCGGATTGTGGGCGCCGGCACCGGCATTTATTTGGGCAACTCTGATGGCAACGCCCCTTTTATTGGCGGCCTGATCGAGCACAACGTGATTCTGGATACGATCGGTTACAACCTGCAGATCAAACACCAGAACCAGCGCCCGGAATTGCCGGGGATGCCGCAGGAGCGCAGCGTAACCACTATTCGCGACAATGTGTTCAGCAAGGAACAGGGCGCATCGAATGGCCCTATGGCCAGGCCGAACGTGCTGGTAGGACACTTTCCGCTGGTGGGCCCAGGCAGCAATGATATCTATCTCGTCCATGGCAACTTTTTCTACCAGAACCCTGGTGAGTCTCTCTTCCAGGGCGAGGGGAATATCGCCTTGTACAACAACCTGTTCGTGAATCACGCGGGCGACGCGATCCGGATTCAACCTCACAACGACACGCCACGAACCATCAGCGTGTTCTACAATACAATTGTTGCATTTATAAATGGCATTGTACTTTTGAAACGTGAAGGCGACCCTGAATATAGTCAGTTCGTGGCGGGCAATGCGGTGTTTGGCAAGCCGCCGCTATCTGTTCCCGAGAGGGCATTATCGGCGAACCTGACCAATCGTTATGAAGTAGCGGGAAGATACCTCAATGCGCCATTTGCCCCTCTGGAAAAGCTGGACCTGTATCCGCGACCGGGCAGACTGAAGAACTTACCAATGGAGACCCACACACTGCATAGCTATGAAGGTTGGGATCTTGGTTTCAACGGTGAGAGTCGGAAAAACTCTTTCGCCGGCGCCTACGCAGGTGAAGGTCGCAACCCTGGTTGGCCACTCAGCAAAAACAGGAAACCGTGAAAATGCGCCTTTCTTATCCAGATGACCGTCATGCCTGAAATGCCAATCGCCTACAATCCGCATTCGGCCGGGTCTGCTCAGCCTCAGCGCAAATCCGGCCCTGACGAGAAGAATAGTACTGAGACGCGCCAGTTCCTGCTGTTGCTCGCATTCGCGTACACGGCCTTTGTCATTTACGGAAGCTTGGTGCCGCTGCACTTCCAGCCGCACCCATGGGAAGAAGCTCGGGCATTTTTTCGCGACATTCGCTACCTTAACCTGGGAATTGGATCTCGCGCCGACTGGGTGGCAAACATTCTGCTGTTCGTGCCTTTGGCTTTTGTATGGCTCGGCACACTGTGGCACTCAAAAATCGTAGGCTGGCGTATCGCGGCAACGCTATTAGTGCTACTTGCCTGCACCGGCCTGAGTGTGGCGATTGAATTTACCCAGATTTTCTTCCCGCCACGCACCGTTTCGCTGAACGACATTTACGCAGAAACCCTCGGCGCTTTTATAGGCATCTCTCTGTGGTGGGTTATCGGGTCATCCGTAACTCGATGGTATTTGGGCTGGCGAGCCGTCGAAGGGCCAATGGATCTCGCCCAGCGGCTTCTTTATGGCTACCTGTTTCTGTTGTTCGGGTATAACATCCTGCCGTTGGATCTGACCATCAGCCCGGTAGAGATCTACCACAAGTGGCATGAAGGGCGTATTGTCCTCATTCCATTCACAAACGGACAGGCCGATCTTGCGCAACAATTCTACGGCTTTCTCACGGATGTGTTGATATGGGTTCCAGCCGGGGTACTGGCAAGCCTTACCGCCAGATACGATACAAAACGAATCTGGCTCAGGCTGACTGCCGCAGCGGCCATGATCGAGTTTCTCCAGATTTTTGTTTACACCCGCGTCACAGACACTACCGACATTCTCACCGGCAGTTTGGGTTCTGCTATCGGGATATGGCTGGCTATTCGATGGCGAGCCGGAGAACCTGCTGTAAAACAGGCTAAAGCAGTGGGCAACACCAGCGGATTAATCGCAGGGATACTCCTCTGGCTAGCCCTGATATTTGCCGTGTTCTGGTATCCCTTCGATTTTCGAACTGATGGAGCGTTCTTGCACAGCCGGCTTACCGAGGCAACAACCCGGGTGCCTCTTGCCATCTATTACTTCGGTACCGAATATCGAGCAGTGACTGAAGTATTGCACAAGATCGGGTTCTTTTTTCCACTGGGCATACTGCTCGCCTTGCTTGCAGGCAAAATTCGCTCCGGGCCACCCTCTCTCTGGAAGATGGCCGCCTTGGCTAGCACGGGTATCGTTGCTGGCTCAGTGGAAGTAGGCCAGCTATTCCTGCCCGGCAAATTCGCCGACCTGACTGACTGGGTATTGGAAATAGCAGGGGGTTGGGCGGGGTGCGCACTTGCATGGCGAATTATGTCCATGCGCCACCAACGAGTACGAACTACACCTGTCATACCGGCGCCTCGCCACAGTCCATGGCTGTTTGCAGGGGGACTCGTGCTGGGGCTTGCTTTGCTGCTCCTGGCTGCAACGTATATCCCTGAGGTACCCTACAACGTACGCAAACTGATCGGACAAGAGCACCCCGTCTTGTCTTCTCTAGCCCTCGCGTGCGCTGTTGCATGGATATTTGGCTTCCCGGCCTGGGCAGCCAGACACCTGACAACAGGCTCGCAACGGCCTGAATATCTGCCCGCCTATCTGCTACTTCACGGTATCGTCGCCTGGTTTCTGCTGCGCATGTCAGCGCCCCTCGAAATGATTCATAAAATCGTCGGCTCACCCATTCTGGACTGGCCTTGGGAATGGGAATCGATCGGACGTTTTATCAGCTTGTTCGCGCTCTGGTCTGTGGTTTCATTTGGGGCAGGATTTATCTCATTGCGATCCTGGCTACCCAAAGCAAGTGGCTTTATCTGGGTATGGTCAGTCGCTACGCTGGCTTTGTTGCCGGTTATCTATATCGTGGTCATTCGGTACGCTGCAACAGACAATCTGACCGAGCTTCTTGCCGGGGGCGGAACGCCAAAGACATTTCTGTGGGTCGCTGCCGGTTTGTTCATGCTTGCCCTGGCGGGAGCTCAACTGGCCGGTGCGCTCGGCTCCGGCATGCGTGTAGGCACCATGCGAGGAGTACTATGGAGTATTGCCTCGTTTCCTTTGGCTTATCTCGCTCTGCACGCTGGCTTTGAGTCCTACATCATCAAATACGGCCAAGTTTTTTCCGCTTTTCAGTTTCTTTTGAGCCAGGACAGGGCCCACTATGCAACACCCATGGAACTGCTACTGCGCTATGGGTTCGCACATGGGACACTGCTTTTCGCCATTGCTGCCAGCCAGGCACCATTCCTGGGCCACAACGCATGTAAGTCAAATATAGCCCAGCACCAGAACTGAAAAGCCCTCACGATATTAAAGACCAATTGCCTGATTAATTAGTTCGACATGGGCTGAATAGTTTCCACGACCAGTTCAGCCGCCTGATCGGGTGACATCGAAGCTGTGTCAAGATGGATTTCAGGTGCTTGAGGCGTCTCATAAGGCGAGTCGATCCCGGTAAAATTTTTCAGATCACCTTTACGGGCCTTGCGATAAAGCCCTTTCGGGTCGCGCTCTTCGGCGATCGAAAGCGGGACATCAACAAATATCTCAATAAATTCGCCTTCTTCGAGCAGTTCCCGCGCCAGGCGGCGTTCCGACCGAAAAGGGGAAATGAATGCGGCCAGGACGATCAGGCCGGCATCCACCATCAACTTGCCTACTTCCGCCACGCGACGGATATTCTCTACCCGGTCAACCTCGGTGAATCCAAGATCCTTGTTCAAGCCGTGACGCACGTTGTCGCCATCGAGCAGATAAGTGTGGCAGCCCATGGCGTGTAGCCTCTTTTCCACCAGATTGGCGATGGTGGATTTCCCTGAGCCGGAAAGGCCGGTGAACCACAGCATGCAGGGCTTCTGCTCCTTGCTTATGGCGCGTGCGGCCTTGTCCACGTCGACGTGCTGCATGTGGATGTTCTGTGCACGGCGCAGGGCAAAGTGCAGCAAGCCCATCCCGACGATGCGGTTGCTCACTCGGTCGATCAGGATGAAACCGCCCATATCCCGATCTTCGTTATAGGGTTTGAAGGTGACCGGCCGGTTGACACTGATGTTGCACACGCCGACGGTATTGTTCTCCAATTTTGTTGCCGCCAGGTGTTCCGGAGAGTCCATGCTCATCTGGTATTTGATGTCGGTAATAGTGGCTGTAACCGTTTGGGATCCGGTCTTGAGCAAATACGACCGCCCCGAAAACAGGGGGGCATCGTGCATCCAGATAATCGTGGATTCAAACTGGTCGGCCACACTTGCCGGCGCATCAGCTGCAGAAATGGCCTCTCCGCGCGCGATATCGATTTCCATCGCTTCCAGGCAACTCGTCAGAGTGGTGCCCTGGTGCCACGGCATGTGGTTACCGGGCGCGACAATGTTGTCGCCATGCAATGCCGAGAGGGGAATGGCAGTGATGTGTGCCAGCCCGATCTGGCTAGCGAAGCTGCGGTAGTCGTCGACGATGCGCTGAAATGCTATTTCCGAGTAGTTCACAAGATCCATCTTGTTGATGGCCAGGATGACCTTGCGGATTCCTAGCAATGATACCAGGTGGCTATGCTGGCGATCCTGGGTGAGCATGCCTTGGCTTGCGTCGATGAGGATGACTGCCACATCGGCGGAAAAGAGGTGGCCGGCGGCATCAATCTGCTCTTGACCCGCGGACACTCCTTCCGCTAGCAAGGCGGAATCAGGGTTGTCGGCGCCCTGAGTTTTATTCTTCGTACCGGCGTTCAGCATGGCCAGCTGACCCTCGAACAGTATTTCTGATTGATAGGGCAGCTGACTGGCCAGGGTCCTCTTGCCGGAGCCGACGCTGCCACAGATAATGAAGCTCAAAGCCTTCCTGTGCTGCTGGCTGCGAGAGAGTGCATTGATGACGGTGGAGTCTGGGGCGTAAGTCATATTGAAACTCGATAACGTAAGATAATTGGGGTGAATTGCATGTCTGAAGTGCAACGCTTATTTTAAAAGTATAGCTGCTTACTCCCAGAAAATTTTTTAAGGGATTTTTTGAATCCGGGGTATTTTCGGAAGCAGGCCACTAGCGTTGCCTGAACCACTGTTCCAGCATCATCAGCACCCATACCATGGTGCCATGATATCCGGCGTGCTCCGCCAGATGCTGCCCGAGCAGTTTGTCGATGAACTCGGCGCGCACGATGTTGCGCGATTTCAGGCCATTCAGGCTATCGGTGGCCAGTTCCTGCAGTGGCTTGTGATCCTGGAGCCAGACGCCGAAAGGCAGGCCGAAACCGTGCTTTTGCTTGGTGATGATCTCGCCCGGCAAAAAATCGCGCAGCGCTTCCTTGAAAAAATAACGCAGTTTTGTCCCTTTGAGTTTGAGCTCCGGTGCCAGCCCCGCCGAGAAGGCCACCATTTCGTCGTTGAGAAACGGAAAAGCCACCTCCATCCCCGCCAGTTCACAGGCCTTGACCACCTTAGGCAGGTCGTTGTCGGCGAGAGTAAACTTCAAATCAAGGGCGAGCATTTGGTTGATCAGGCTTTGGGCATGGGTTTGGCGATAAGTTTCTTTCAAGCGGGAGAGAGGCTGTCCCGGATCAACGGTGGCTAGAAATTCCCGTGTAAAAATCTCCTCATGGCCGTAACGATCGAGCAGATTGTAAGTTTCCGTGCGCGCCGGCATCAGCACCGAGGCCTGCTCGATGTAGCTGCGGGCCTTGCGCACCAGCGGCACTCTCTGGCCACCGGGCATGCCGAAAACGGCAGGTTCCAGCACCCCCTTGCGCAATAACGAGGGAATACGTTCATAGAGGGAAAAGATATACTGCTTTGCATAACGATCGTTACCGCCAAATAGCTCGTCACCCCCGTCACCACCCAGGATCCTGTTCAGGCCGTCCGCTCTCGCCATGCGTGCGCAATAAAACGTGGGCACGGCAGAAGCGTTGCCGAAGGGCTGATCGAAGATTCCTGCAATCTGCGGAATAGCTGCCACCACGTCATCCGGAGTAACATAGTATTCGTGATGCTCGGTAGAAAAATGTCGGGCCGCAATACGAGCGTATTCCATCTCGTCATAGCCATCGGCTTCGAAGCCGATGGAGTAGGTGCGGGCAGGCCGGCCGCCAACCTCCCCCAGGATGCCCGCGATCGTGGAACTGTCTGTCCCGCCACTGAGGAAGGCGCCAACATCCTGATCTGAGGAGGCCTCGCGCACGCTTGAGCGCAACAGCCGCAAAAATTCCTGCTTGAGCTCGTCAAAGGGACGATTTTGACCTTCCAGGAACTGCATTTCCCAGTGTTTTTTTGTTTCCGCCCTGCCCTTACTGAAAACCAGATATTCGCCCGGCAGGAGGCGCTTTTGCCCCGTGTAGATCGTGTCGGGACCAGGCACCATATGAAAATAAAGGTAATTGTAGAGGCTCTGCGGGTCGATCTCCGGTCTTGCCAACGGATGAAGAATGATAGCATCCGCCGATGAACCAAATACCAGTCCATCTCCAGAAAGTGTGTAGGAAAGAGGCAGATTCCCCATGCGATCAACCGCCAGAACCACTTCACCGGTGGCTTCATTCAGGATACAAAGGGCATATGCACCCTCCAGAAGCGAGAGAACTGATTCGCCCTTTTCCCGCCAGCCGTCTGCCAGTACTTTAGCCACACCCTCGGCCTGCGCAAGCAGGGCCAGACGAGACTCCATAAATCTGACCCGGCCCCATACCGCGACCAAAAGCCCTTCATTGTGGTAGAGGTGAGCACTGTCGCCGCTCGCGGCGACAGTCAGGGCACCAGCCCTCCCCACCAAGGTCTGAATGTTGCTACCATCAAAGCGCGCCAGCGGCCCAGCCATTCGCTCAACAATCTGCCGATTTTCTGCCGTTGTGGCACCGTAGCCTATCCAGCCGCACAGACCACTCACAACAAGTTCCTTATTTTTTTTAACATCGCAGCCCTTTATCTTTTGGCCCTTAAACCCATTGTCGTTCCATTATTTGGCCACCCCATCAGGGATGGTTATATTGTATAAAAGCATGAAATTATGTTGGATATACAGAATTTGAAATGAATACTTCGCGACAAGTTAAGCTAATTTATCCCATGCCGGTTCATCAGGTCATACAGGGTTGGGCGGCTGATACCCAGCAAGTCGGCCGCCTTGGTAATATTGCCATCCATTCTCGCCAGCACCTTCACAATGGCCTTGTATTCCGCCTCATCCCGCACCTGACGTAGATTGAGATGCTCTTCTTCTGCCTTGGATGAAGGCTGCAGCCCAAGATCGTCCACACTGATTTGGGAGCCATCCGCCATGATGACGGCACGCTTGATGCTGTTTTCCATTTCCCGCACATTGCCTGGCCATGAATAGCTTTCTATCGTGGCCAGCGCCTCCTGACTGAAATTAAGCGAGGAACGTCCCTCCCGAACACTGAACTTGTTCCTGAAGTGATGCGCCAACAATGCGGCATCTCCCACCCGCACCCGTAGTGGAGGAATCGTGACGACGATCTCGCTCAACCGGTAATAGAGATCTTCGCGGAAGTCTCCCGCTGCTATCATTTCCTTCAGGTTCTGATGTGTCGCACAGACAATGCGCACATCCACAGGAATCTCTTCACGACCCCCTATCCGTTCTATCACCCTTTCCTGCAGGAAGCGCAAAATTTTTGCCTGCAGGGCCATCGGCAGGTCACCCACCTCATCGAGAAAAAAGGTGCCCCCATTGGCAATCTCGATTTTGCCCAGAGTCTGCTTGGCAGCCCCGGTAAAGGCACCCTTCTCATAACCGAACAGCTCGCTTTCCAGAAGGCTTTCGGGGATCGCCGCACAGTTGATCGCCATGAACCGCTCCCCTTGCCGCGAGCTCAACTGGTGCAAGGCCTTTGCCAGCAACTCCTTGCCGGTTCCACTTTCGCCCAATAGCATTACTGTGGCGTCAGAGGTCGCGACCCTTTCCACGTTACTGCATATCTTGAGCATACCCGGATCCCTGCTGATAATGCCCGACAGGGGTGAATCCATTTGGACTTGCTGCATCCGACGGTTTTCCTGCTGCAACGCATACAGGAAAAAGGCCCGTTCGACCACCAGACCGAGCATCTCTGGATCAAAAGGTTTCTGGTGAAAATCGTAAGCGCCCATGCCGATGGCCTTCACCGCATTGGCATGATCCTGGTTGCCGGTAAGGACGATCAGCTTGGTATCCGGGGCAAGTGCGCGTATTTGCTGCAGCGTGGCCAAGCCCTCGGAAGCACCATCGGGGTCAGGAGGAAGCCCGAGATCCATGGTGACAACCGCCGGTTGATACCGACGAACTTGCGCGAGTGCGCTTTCACGATCCCCTGCCACCAAAACTTCGTAAGCCTCGAAATTCCAGCGCAGCAACTTCTGCAGACCGGGGTCGTCCTCAATAATCAGCAGGTGGGGTTTGTCCCGATTCACCGAATTCCCTTTCAAACTATGCGACTCTCTCGACAGCCTGATCCTGGCGATGAAGCGGCAGCATCACACGGAAAGTAGTGCCGCCCGACTGGCTGCTGGTAACTTCCAGCTGGCCCCCAAGTTCACGTATGTATTCCCGGCTTTCAAACACGCCTATTCCCATGCCTGCCGACTTGGTAGACTCGAAGGGCTTGAACAGCCGCTCGCGGATAAACTCCTCGCTCATGCCGTGCCCGCTGTCTTTGACCTCTATGATTGCAGACTCATCCTGCCTGGCCAAGTGCACAAGGACCTGGCCGTCTCTTGGAGTAGCCTCAATGGCGTTCTGGATGAGATGCCCGATCACCCGTTCCAGGCGCACCCAATTGGCGAAGACCTCCAGACCGGGATCCTGGATCTCAAGCACCGGCTTCGGCGTATCGGCCAGCTTGGCCGCAACCGCCTGCTGCAGCAGATTTTCAATAGGTAGCGGGGCGGACTTCTCATCAGAAGTACCGCTGCTCAATTTCTGAAGGAGCAGCTTCATTTTCTGTACCGAGAAATCCACCGTGTCGGTCATGTCTTTTTGGAACTCCGGGTTATTTTTGTGTTTTTCGGTGAGGGAAAGCAGCAGTGACAACTGGGAAACCAAATTTTTCAGGTCGTGTACGACGAAAGTGGACATGCGATTGAATGATTCAAACTGTCGCGCCACCAGAAGCGCATTGGCCGCTTCCTGTTGCGCGAGATAACTTGCCGCCTGGCGGCCGGCGATCTTGAGCAGATCATTCACCTCCCAGTTCAGCCTGATTCTGCTCCTGGGCTGAGCCAGCAGCACAAAACCAAATAATCCTCCGTGCTGAATCAGCGGAACCACCAGCCAAGCCTTTGGAATAGCGCGTAACCACTGTGGAATGGTGATTGCAGCGTATTTTTCGGGATTGGTGTCGTACTCTTGCAAATCCATCACCCATTGCTGGTTTTCGAGAAACCGGCAAAAGGGGCTATTCACTGGCTCTATCCCGCCAGCCAGTGGCATGTTCCAATGCGCAACAAGTTCACAATCACCGGACTCGCTGCTGATCCACAAAGCTCCGCCAGGGCTTTCCACCAGCTCAGCAATGGCCTGGATGGCGCGCTCGCCCAGACCGTGGCCATCCTCGGAGAGAGTGAGGATAAAACGTAACCATTCTTCCCGATAGTCGTAGTTGTAGCTGAAAAAATTCTTGCTGATGAAAACCTTTAGCCAGGAACGCAAAGTGCCCGAGAACAGCACAATCAGGAGCAATGCGACGGCACCGAACAGAAAAGCAACCTGCAGCACCGGGCCCCAGTTTCCCCCAAAAAAACGCAAGTAGTAACCGGCAGCCGCCATGACCAGCAAGTACATGGCGGCCCCTAAAAGCGCCGTGGAATGGAACAGGATCCGGCGCGAAACCGAAATTCCTAATGACCATTGAGGATTACGCGCGGCAGACACCGCCATCAAGGGAACGACCAGGGCATTGACTATCCCTCGCGCTGTCCAGATCTCCGGGCTCACCTGCCGGAATAACATGGCATCGCTATAAAGATAGAAATCGTAAGCGAACAACCCGCCTATCCCCAGGCAGGCGAATTTTATCCCCCAGCGCTGCTTGGCAGGCGTGTTTCTGTAGAGCTGCTCCACCAGGATCATGCCAATAACCGCCATTGCCCCGCGTCCGACGACGCTGGCCATCGCCCCAAAGGGGGCAGTGCCAAGACCTTCATAAGAGTAGAGAGTGACAAGAAAGAGCAAAAGGTAAAACCCTGTCACTGCCACCACAGCTGGCTTGACTCTGGGGGGAGACAAAACCTCCGTCTGCCGTAAGGGTCCCAGCAACATGACCAGAAAAGCAGTCCAGCCTGCGTTCCGAAGGATTTCCAGGATATCCGTCAGGAGCGATATCGGACGCCCCAAAGTGGCCTGATAAGCGACCGTCGCCGCCCAAAGCGCAGAAAGCAGGCATGCGACGGTGAGCACCATCCCGTGCAGACGACCGCGCCAACTTGTCAACAGGAGGCCGGACAAGAAAAAAAATGCTGCCGCAGCGGCAGCGTAGCTGAGTGCCACAATGTTTGTTGTCAACATGGAATATCTCGGTGACTTGAGCTCACCTTCCCCCCTTGCCCAACAAGACGACCTGGATTGTATCTATCAGAATAATGATATCCAGAAACAGGCTGTTGTTCTTCACATAGTACAGGTCATACTGCAGCTTTTCGATGGCATCCCCCACCGAGGCGCCATACTGGTAGCGTACCTGGGCCCATCCGGTTATCCCCGGCTTGATGCTGTGCCTAGTGTTGTAATAGGGGATCTTGGCGCTGAGCAGGTCCACAAAATAGGGCCTTTCCGGGCGGGGACCCACAAAACTCATTTCCCCTTTCAACACGTTAAATATCTGGGGAAGTTCGTCTATCCTCAATTTCCGGATAATTCTGCCCACCCTTGTTGTCCGTGGATCATTAGCAGCCGCCCATTGTGGTTTTCCCTCTTGCTCGGCATCATTTCTCATACTGCGAAACTTCAGGACCATAAACGTTTCGCCCCCTTTTCCCACCCTTTCCTGCCGAAAAAGGATAGGCGCACCACTTTCGACGAAAATGCAGAGGGCTGTAACCAGCATGACGGGGAATGTGGCCGCCAGAAGGATGACGCTTGCGGTCGAGTCGAAACCCCTCTTGACGACCCTTCTCAAGATCCCTTGCTCAAATCCATCGCCAAAGACCAGCCAGCTAGGGAAAAGGGAATCAACCCGGATCTGGCCTCGCTCGCGTTCGTAAAATTTGGCGGCGTCGCTCACATTGACCCCATGCAGTTTGCATTCCAGAAGCTCCTGAATTGGGAAGCCGCCGTTGCGCCGGTCTCCAACCGCGACGATAACCTCACTTACAGAGTATTTGTTGACCATGGCCATCAGGAGCCCTTCCGCAGGCAAAACGGAGGAGGGAGGCACCAGATGCTTCTCACCTGGTAGCGCCACAAAACCGACGATCTTGAATTTATGGCAACCAGGGTCGTTCCCGATCAGATCACCGAATTCCTTAGCCCTGGCACCTGTACCGAGCACCATGATCCGAGACTCCGAAATTCCCAAGCGGGACCACTTGAAAAAAACCGACCGAGTCAGAAATATCCCCACCATGGCAAGAAGCAACACTATCCCCAATATGCCGCGGCCAAAATACAGGTCGGGCGCCCAGTAGAAAACCAGACTCATAAGGCCCAACCCCAAAACCAGGGAAGGCATGAGGCGAAGCAACGTAGCCTTGGGGTCCGGCCTGGAATCCAGTTGATACATCCCCATCGCAGTCATGCTCAAGACCATTACAACGGCAAAGGTGCCAGCCTGCGGAAACAGGTCCGTAAGAGCGGCTGAAAAAAGCTGGGGCTGGTCAAGAAAACGAATTTTTGTCCCTAGGTAAACCGAGATCATCAGTACGAGCGCTTCCACGCTAAAAAGAAAGATTGCCGTTGTGGAAATGTGATGATTGGAAATTCGAGCCAACTCAGGTACTCCCTTTTACGGTATTTTTCGACCCAGCAGATCGACGATGTAATTTCCGGGGATAGCGTAGGTTATGCCGCTCGGATGAGTAAGGGCGGCTTCCTTCATTCCCTTTACATACACCATGTTGATGATGCCGTACACCAACCCGGTTTCAGGATCGTAGAGGGGGCTCCCGCTGCTGCCGGGATAGGCTGTGCCATCGAGCTGAAACACGGTATAGGCGGACCGATGCAACTGGCCGATCATCTTTGCGTCAAGCCCACGGGAGTTCCGTGCTGGTAACACGACGGGTGTGATCGCGGAAATGATGGCGCGGTGAGTCACCGGATAAAACCCCAGAACCATTCCGATTGGAAACCCGGTGAAGGCCAATGCCTGTCCCTCCCGGGCAGCGCCCGAATCCCCGAGCTGCATTGCAGGTAGAGCCGTCCCGCTAATCCTCAACAGAGCCAGATCGTGCTCCCTATCCAGAGCAACTGGAGTCGCCGCCCTGAGTTCCGGCTCTTTACCTTTGCCAGTGATCACGACAAGCGACTCCTTGTTCCCGATGTCCAACGATTCGGGGACAACGTGAGCATTGGTGACCACGTGGAGACCATCATCCAGCACAAAGCCTGTGCCCAGAAAATTCACTGGCGGGGTACGCGTCTTTTGAAAAGTTCCTATACCCACAACGGCTGGCTTGATACGTTCAATTGTTTGGACCAGCTCGGTACCCCAAAGCGGGGAAACCATCAGCAACCCCAGTCCCACAAGGACAATATTTCTTACGCGCCCTAAGCAATGGCCCAGGAAAGCACTGCAGCCATTCAATCGTGTATTGCTATTCATACCCATCCCGCTACGGTCCCCTGTCGCGATTATCGCGCAAATAATTATGCGGTCCCTCTCCATCTGCATCAAGAACCAACCCCTCAAAGCCCTCTGCCATGACGAAACCATCTCTATTCCACTATAGCGCATTATAAAATGGGGTATGGTACTCGCTGAACACTACTGCGCACACTAGCCCCAGTTTCCGAACGTGACAGGTCCGCCGTGATTAGAAAGGTCCGCAGGTGTAGCGGACCATCAAAAAATCCACTTAGTCTTGGCTTATCAGCTGAAAGACAACGCACTTCATGATAGCGGCGGACTCAAGTCCGAAGGGAAGGGTAGCAGCGCTATGACAGGAGTGTATCTGTTTCACGAAGACCTCGTGGAGGATTTTATAAACGCGAGGCATTTCCATAACCAGCGCCGATGACAAGGTCTGCCCCCCCAATCACAAAAGTTCTGGCAGTTGTCGACGATGGCTGCGCATTGTTCGACGAGACCTGACTGGGAATTGCGATGCGTCGCTCGCGCCCTTCCCAAGCTCGCTTGCTGCACACCTTCTGACACAGGGTGTGATGCCGCGAGCCTCCGGCGCGTTATCAGTGCAGACAAGATATTTCTTGCCTGGCGGCAGACCGTCCATTGGCCTTGAGGTAACCGGAGATCTGGAATCTGCAACAGATCTCGGGGAATTTGAAATGCCTAACTCAAACCAGGGCGACCGTTACGAGTTTATTGAGGATAGTTCACCGGCAACGCCACAAATGATGACGTCTCAGCCAGGTTGATCAGGAAGGGGTGGGTAGACTTCCCGTAAAGGGCCGTTATTTTTCGCACGTAGTCCCTTGTTTCGGGATAGGGAGGAATCCCGCGATGCCTTTCTACAGCCCTCTCACCGGCGTTGTAGGCTGCGGCAACCAGCGGCACATTGCCCTTGAAGAATGCAAGCAACCATTGCAAGTAGGCCAACCCACCCTGGATATTTTGCGCCGGATCGAAAGCGTTTTTGACGCGGAAACGATGCGCCGTTTCGGGGATGAGTTGCATCAGTCCTTGTGCATTTTTAGGTGATACCGCTCTCACGTTGAAACCAGATTCAACTGATATGATCGCCAAAACCAGCTTGGGATCTACCGAGTAGCGGGGCGACAATTGTTGCACCAGGGTGAAGATAGGGCCTTTCGGATAGACCTTTGCATCCACCGGCTCCGGACCGTTTCCCGTTTCCGGCGCGGATTCCTCGGGCAACAAACAGCGTGGCAACGACGTCGCCGCAGAAGAACGCGTATAGCGCACCATTTCCTGCGCGTGCTCATGCCCCTGTTCGGCCGCCATAGCAAATAAATGCGCGGCCACCCCATCGTCGCGGGAAACGCCGCGTCCATTAGCATACATCCAGCCAAGGGCAAACTGGGCACCGGCAAAACCAAGGCGGGCGGCGCGACAATACAAGTCTGCCGCCTTGGCAAAGTCCTGCTTCACGCCCTCGGCATGTTCATACTTTACCGCCAGTGCGACCAGCGCCTCAGGATTGTCCAAACCGGCTTCCTGCACCGCCAGCGATGAGCGCGTATGGTCGTCGGCGCCGGCACTGCTGACACACAAGGTCCACGCTACCAGCACTACCAAGAGCTTGCCTGAAAAAGACATTGCAACTTACCACCTAATTTTGTTCAAGATTGGTGATACACACCTGCAAGTTTCACGCCAAAATATGATTTTCTTATAATTACAACAGATTAACTAATAGCGCTCGATGCCTGACAGTGGTGTGTGTAAAAAATACCGACATTATTCGGATCCTGGCATCATCAACCTAAACGCCGCAAGCAACTCACTCACTTGCATTTTGTTGCTAAGATTACGGCCGCCATGACCGTGGCAACCTTGACTCCCCTGTGGGCAAGGTCTATCAATAAATAATAATAAATAATAGAATGTGTTATGAGAGTCTGTCTCCATTCCCGTCTAAATTTATACCGTTGGTCTTGTAAAATATTGCGGCAAAAATAGATTCCATGCTAAGACCGGGTTGCCTAGCAAAGGCTCTTATAGCAGAAAGTACCTATGCATAATTTCGGCAGTAATAAGCGGGTAAACAAGTGGGTTATGCTTTCGACGATCGTCGTGCTAATCGGGGGAGGAACAACCGCCTGTAGCAAGGTCGAAAACACCCAGGCACTAATCTCTCAAGCCAAGCAGTTTCAGCAAAAGGGGGACAACCAGGCCGCCATTATTCAGCTTAAGAACGCCTTGCAGAAAACCCCGGATGATGCCGAAGCCCGCCACCTCTTAGGCATGATTTATCAGGAAACCGGCGATCCCGCTTCGGCCGAGAAGGAACTACGCAAGGCTCTGGCGCTAGGCATGGGCCGTGACAAGGTAGCGCCGGGACTGGGAAAAGTCTTGCTGATGCAAGGACAATTCCAGAAGGTTCTGGATGAAACAGACCAAACCGCAGCCAAGAAACCAACCTCTCCGGAAATACTGGGTTTGCGCGGAAATGCCTATCTCGGTCTGGGCAAATACCAGGATGCCAAGCAATCATTCGAGCAGGCGCTCCAGTCCAGGGATGACTTTGCCGATGCCCTGCTCGGGATGGCCCGTCTCGCCATCGAGGACAAAGACATCGATGCTGCCGTGAGCTTCACCGATCTCGCGGTGAGCAAAAACCCAAAAAATATCGACGCTTGGTTTTTCAAGGGTGATTTGCTTCGAGCCCAAGGGAAGATTCAACCTGCTCTGGACGCCTACGGAGAGGCTCTGAAGATCATGCCGGACAACACGCCGGCACGCCTTAGCCGAGCGTCTGTGGAACTTGCCGCCGGGAAATTTGGTGAGGCCCGTGCCGATATCGAGGCAGCGCGCAAGAAGGCGCCAAAGAACCTGATGGTGGATTACTTGCAGGCGCTGCTCGATTTCCGCCAGGGGAAACATGCAGCAGCGCTCGATTCCCTTCAGCAGATATTGCGCGCCACACCCAACCACATGCCCAGCGTGCTACTTGCAGGTGCGGTCCAGTTTTCCCTGGGCTCGCTGCAACAGGCCGAACAGCATCTGAAAACCTATCTGGACAAAGACCCAAACAGCCTCTACGCGCGCAAACTGCTGGTCGCAACACAATTGCGGCAAGGACGACCGGACGATGCCGCACGCACGCTTGTTCCGCTTGATCCCGAACATTCGAATGATGCAGGCGTGCACGTAATCGCCGCTGAAACCGCCCTCGCAAAAAAACAGTTTGCTCAAGCTTCAGAGCACTTCGAGAAAGCCGCGCAGATCAGCCCGAATAACGCCGCCATCCGCACCGAGCTAGGCCTTTCGCGTTTGGCGCAAGGCGACAAGCGTGCGCTCGCCGACCTGCAAATCGCCTCCGGACTTGAGGGTGAAAGTGGTCGCGCCGATATCCTCATCGTCCTCAGCCAGATCAAGAGCCGGCAATACGACGCAGCGCTCACCAGCATCGCCGTGCTGGAAAAGAAAATGCCGCAGAGCCCTTTGCCGTGGAATTACCGGGGTGTGGCCTACCTTGGCAAAAAAGACATCGCAAAAGCGCGCGACAGTTTCGAACACGCGCTCAAACTCGATCCCAAATTTTTCACTGCCGCCGCCAATCTCGCCCAGCTTGATCTCAAGGATGGACAGGCCACGAACGCGCGAAAACGTTTCGAAGATATTCTCAAAGCTGATCCCAAACATCTCCTGGCCATGCTTGCCATAGCTGATCTGAGCCTGCTCCAGAAGGACGAAAAAGCTTACACCAACTGGCTGGAAAAAGCGACCAACGCCAACCCGCAAGCCATCCAGCCGCATTTACTACAGGCGCGTTTCCAGTTGGCCAAAGGCGACAATGCCAAAGCCGTACTCGCCGCGCGCGAAGCGGTCAACGTCCAACCCAAAAATCCGGCTGCGCTCGACCTGCTTGGCACCGCCCAGTTTGCCAGCAAAGACTTGGGCAACGCTTTGGACACCTACCGCAAACTCGCCGATCAACTCCCCAACCAGACGGAACCGCAATTGAAGCTCGCCCAGGTTCAGATGGCGATGAAGCAACCCGGGGACGCACGCAAAACCCTGCTAGGGGCGCTGGGAACGAAACCCGATTTGATTGAGGCGCAACTCATGCTCGGCAGCCTTGAAATCCAGTCTGCGCGGTATGACGAAGCGCATAAAATTGCCAAACAGATCCAGCAACAAAAGCCCGCTTCCCCAGCAGGACTGATGCTGGAAGGCGATACGGCACTGGCACGCAAGCAATATCCCGCCGCGCTCGCCGCGTTTGAGCGCGCGCACAAACTCGCGCCCTCTCCCGTCACACTGGTTCGCCTGTACCAGGCACTAGCCGGTGCAGGCCGATTCGAGGAAGGTGAGAAACGGCTTGCCTCTTGGCTCGCCAGCCATCCGCAGGACGGCGGAACCCGGCTTTATCTGGCTGAGCACCTGATCGCGCGCGGCGCATTCAAGGCGGCCTCGGAACATTACCTGCTCCAGAATCAGCAAACCCCGGGTAACCTTATTGTCCTCAACAATCTCGCTTGGGCGTTGTCGGAACTCAAAGATAATCGCGCGCTTTCGTATGCCGAACAGGCATTGAAGCTTCAACCCAATAATCCCACTATACTGGACACCTACGGCTGGCTGCTGACCCAGTCCGGACAGCCTGCCAAAGGTCTCGACCCCCTTCGCCGCGCCGTCTCGCAGGCGCCGGGCGTTGCCGAGATCCGCTGGCATTTGGCGGTCACACTGGCGAAATCGGGTGATAGCGCGCATGCCCGGCAGGAACTGGAACGACTGCTTGCCAGCGGGGTTGCATTTCCCCATGAGAAAGATGCGCAAAACATGCTTAAGCAGCTGCAAATCGGTAAATGATAAAGGAGAGAAAAATGGTTTCAGGTGCTTTTGGCAAAGCGGCGCTGTTGGCGGCAATCATCGCATTACCTGTTGTCTCAGCGTGCGATCAGATCAGTAGTTCAACACCTCAGCAACATATCCAAAAGGCAAAGGACTTCCTGGACAAGGGTGACCCACGCGCAAGCATCATCGAACTCAAGAATGCGTTGCAGCAAAACCCTGACAATGCCGAAGCTCGCCTGCTCCTAGGGGAAATTTATATCAAGGCGCAACAAGGTAAGGACGCGGAAAAAGAGTTGCTGCGGGCACAGAAACTCGGAGTCAACGAGGAATCAATCAAAGTTCTGCTGGGTCAGGCATTGCTTTTGCAGGAGAGCTATGAACGGGTCCTTAATGAGGTCACGCCAAGCACCTTAACATCTCCCAAAAATATGGCAAAAATTCAACAGCTTCACGGTGAGGCTCAGTTAGGCCTGGGTCATCTGGAGCAAGGATGCGAGCTGTTCAAGCAATCCGCGAAGATCGATCCAGCTTATGTCCCTACCTACTGGGGTCTTTCCAGGTGCGCCGCTGCCACGAAGGACTTAGATCATGCCAAGGCATTGCTTGAACAGGCCCTCAAATTGGACGCCAAGAATGCCGACACCTGGATGTGGATGGGCAAACTGGCGCAAGTCAGAAATGAACCTGAAGCGGCAGAAGCCGCCTACTCTGACGTACTCAAGATCGATCCTGATCACGTCGATGCCCGCCTGAGCCTGGCCTTTCTGCACATGTCGGCAGGCAAGTTTGATACCGCGCAGTCGGAGATTGGTACGGCGCGCAAAGTTGCGCCGCATAATCTGCGGGCCAAGTATTTACAGGCACTACTGGGATTTCGGCAGGCCAAATATGCCGCAGCGCGGGATAACCTGCAAGAAGTACTGAAGGATGCCCCCAATCATCTGCCAAGCATCCTGCTTTTCGGGATGGTGTCCTACGAACTCGGCAGTTATGAACAGGCCATCCAGAATTTCACCAAGGTTTTGAGCCAAGTCCCCAATAGCATGTATGCGCGCAAAGGCCTCGCGGCTGCGTGGCTGAAAACGGGGCAACCCGTTCGTGCACTAGACACCTTAAAACCCCTGCTCATGATGGAAAGCCGAGACCTGAGCGTGTTGACGATGGCTGGCGAAGCCTCTCTGCAAGCGCATGAACCCGCGCAGGCGCGTGACTATCTTCAAAAAGCAAAAGCAATCGATCCGAAAAACGCCAAACTAAGCACCGCACTGAGCCTAAGTCATATGGCCACCGGCGACTCGGCGCGCGCCATGGCAGAACTGGAATCCGCAACCGCAGAAGATCCAGGTCAAACCGTGGCAGATACACTATTGATCTTGACCCATCTGCGTAACAGCGAATTCGACAAAGCGCTGGCAGCGATTAACGTGCTTGAGAAAAAGAGTCCGAACAACCCCGCTGTATACAATTTCCGAGGGGCGGCCTACGCCGGCAAAAAAGATTTTGTCAATGCGCGGAAAAATTTTGAACACGTGCTGACACTCAATCCAGCCTACAGCTCAGCAGCCATGAACCTGGCGCAGATCGACCTCCAGGAAAGCAAACCCCAGGCTGCCCGCAAGCGCTACGAAGCCATCCTGGCCAAGGATAAAAATAATCTCCCCGCATTGTTGGCGCTGGTCAAGCTGGCAAGTAACAAGAAAGAGGCTGTTTCCTGGCTGGAGCAGGCGGCACGGGCCAATCCATCGGCGCTTCAGCCACGCCGACTCCTGGCAGAACACTACCTGGGAATTAATGAGGCACAAAAGGCGTTGAACCTTGCGCGCGAAGCGCAGACAGCCAATCCTGACGACCCGGATGCCTTGGACTTGCTCGGTGCAACGCAGCTTGCCGCCGGTGAAACGGAGAATGCACTCACGAGTTACCAAAAACTCGCCCGCCTGGCACCCAAGTCGCCACTTGCTCATTTCAAACTCGCATCGGTACAGGCCACCGCAAAAAACCTTGACGCAGCCAAAGCATCATTAAACCAAGCTTTGGAACTGAAGCCCGACTTTCTGGAGGCGCAAGCCGCGCTCATCTCTCTGGAACTCAGGTCTGGAAAACCTGCGGATGCACTGAAAATCGCCCAGCAGGTGCAACAGCAAAACCCCAAGATGTCGGCAGGTTTCGTGTTCGAAGGCGACATTCACATCGACCAGAAGCAGTATGACCAGGCTGCAAAGTCCTACGAGAAAGCCTTTGCCCTCGACAAAAGCGGTCTGATCGCGGTCAAACGGCACCAGGCGCAGTCACTGGCCGGAAGTGTAAAGGATTCCGACGCCCGTCTGCTGCAATGGCTCAAAGAGCAACCTAAAGACACCGCTACCCGCACCTACATGGCGCAAGCTTACATGACCCGCGGGCAAGATAAGCAAGCCATCGAGCAATACCAGATTCTATTACGGGATGCGCCCGGCAACCTGCTCGCTCTCAACAACCTCGCCTGGCTGTATCATCGCGCAAAAGATCCGCGTGCGCTGGCCATGGCGGAGCAAACCTATAAACTCAGACCCGATGCCGCGTTTATCACGGACACCCTGGGCTGGATTTTATTCGAACAGGGTAAAACGGCACGCGCCGTCGAACTTCTGCAAAAAGCGGTTGCACTCGCGCCCACAAATCCGGAAATCGGCTTTCACTACGCCGTTGCGCTCGCCAAAGCGGGCGACAGGCAGAAGGCGCGCAAACAGCTTGAGGCCGTTCTGGCTTCTGGGTTAAGCTTTCCACAGCAAGACGAAGCCAAAGCACTTCTAAAAAAATGGTAGGCCAAGGCGGATCCCATGAACCATCAGAAGCCACACTGTCTCCAACCTGACCAACTTTTTAACCGGCCTGCCGTCATGGCTTCAGGCACAGTGTCGGAATATTTTACAGCGCATTCCGCCACCGAAGGCCTCCCTGCCTATGCGCGATCCCTTTTTACCTGTTTCACCATCTCAACCAACCACGAGGTTATTTAGCCGATCATGCGCAAGATTACCTGGCAACCCATCGTGGTTTTTATTGGTCTATGTCTGATTGTTTTTGCGCTGGCAACAGCAACAACCAGCCTGCTGCCAGGCAAACTCCCGCTGGGAGACTTTCGTGGGATCGGCATGGTTGCAGCTTGGGTGGCATATGTCTATGCGTATGCAATCGCTGTCTACAGACTGTTTCTGGTGGCCATGCCCCTGCCGGAAGGCGAGATTCACGAAGGATCTCGGGCCGAATTCGTCTACCATGTTTATGTTCTGTTTTACCTCATTTTCTTCAATTCCATCATGCGTAGTGGAACCCCCCCTATCCCCTTCATGCGCCTGCTCTACCTGGTTCTGGGCGCCCGACTTGGCCACAATACTTACAGCTCCGGCCTGATTTATGACCCGCTTTTTGTTCAAATCGGGAACAATTCTGTCATTGGTGAATCCGCCCTGCTCGTGCCTCACGTCATCGAAGGTACGCGCTTGGCTCACCATCCCATTCACATCGGCAACAATGTCACCGTTGGTGCCCATGCTGTGGTGATGTCCGGGGTCACCATCGGTGATGGCGCCATCGTCTCGGTGGGCGCGGTGGTAACCAAGGGCACTCACATAGGAGCTGGGGAGATCTGGGGCGGTGTTCCGGCCAAATTGTTAAAGCGGCGGGAATCGGGGGCGGTAGCCTGATGCCGAACCGCGCACCCGGGTCTGAATTTGGGTTGGACTCACGGCTCGTAGGTAGCGTCGGAAAATTTTACAAGCCACATACACACAACCCGCCAGCAATTGAGCTTTAATCATAACAAATTGTTTTTGATGGTTTATTTATTTATGGCACACTTTCTGCTTTAACCAACAGTGAGTGCCAAGACCGGCCAGTTTCGACGGCAGAGCCTCTCAGGTTCAAGAAGCTCAACATTTATTAATAGGAGAACAATCATGAAAACGAAAATTAAGCTGCTTGCGCTGTCGGCCAGCATGCTTGCCTGCGGAATCGGTGTGTCCGGTCAAGCACAGGCGAACGCCTACGCAACGGTAACAAATAATATTAGCAATGGTTTTGTAATCGGGCTGTTTGATGGGCAATCTGTTGGTGCGGGCATTCCTGGAATCTTCACCTTTGGAACCCCATCGTCCCTCTCCTCCAGCGCCGCCACTTTGAATGGCAGCGGAAGCGCGGGCTCTTCAGTCACTCCGCCTCCTGACGCACCCGCTTCCAACGGCACGGGCTCAAACCCATTCCGTACCAATGAGATGGTCACCACCACCGGTGCTGGCAATACTTACTACAATCTCTTCGGCCAACTGGGAACGAACTACTCCTCCGGCGATGCAAAAGTGGTGACCGAACAGAGTATTACTGGCACCCCGATCGAGGCACGCAACATGGCCGAGAGCAATGTCGAGTATAGCGGTTTTGGTGATGCGGACGGACGCAACATATCTTCGACCTCCGTCAGCCTTGGCATTCAACTCGGAAGCGATTGCGCGAGCCACGACTGCCGGATTTCTTTCTCGTTCCTGGCCGACCCTTACATTTTGGCTTCGCTAGACGCGCTTGCCAAAGCGGGCTCGGTAGCGCGCGGCACGCTCTCCATGACCATCACCTTGACCAAGGTAGGCGATCTGGTCCCAACCTTTGTATGGGCGCCTAACGGTGTGGTCGGCGATGGGATTGCTGGCGGTACGGAATTGGCCGATGCAGAGAACCTGAACCTGACTCGTGAAGTGCTGACCGGGGGTGATCCTGACGCGGTACACTCGGGACCTTATGCTAACGATACCTTCGGTGGCTACTCTGCGTACACCAATGCATTGAGCACTGGTGCTTACACCTTAAGCCTGTCGATGATCGAGAAAACGGACGTCAAGCGTGTGCCTGAACCTGCCACCCTTGGACTGCTGGGACTAGGCCTGCTCGGAGCAGCATTCGCCCGCCGCCGCAAGCAAGCATAAGCGCTCTGCGCTAGGTGGTTTTGAAAGGCAAGGGATCAAACTCTTGCCTTTTTTCATTCCTCCCGCAAACCGGTGCAATCCACCTATAGCCAACGGGCTAGCACTACTTTCGCGGGTGTAAATTTTTCCGACGGTTGCCTGGGCAATTCGTACAGGATGCAAGCCGCATTCTTGCCAATCTACTTCTGGGGTTGGTCCGAAGAGGGATTGCTCCTTTGGCGGAGCATCTCCTCCACGACATCCCGAAAACGTTGCGCAGCATCAGTCTGCACCAGGATCCGGCCAACCCGGTTGGCCGCCTGCGCATAAGATGGATTATTAAGGATGGCAATTGCAGCCTCCAATATGCTGGCAGAAGACGCCTTTCCGGCACGCAGCATGATTCCGGCTCCCAAGCGTTCTGTCGCACCCATATTCAGCAGTTGATCCATATTGGAACACAGACCGATGACCGGCACGCCACTGGCAAAAGCCTGGTAGGTAGTCAGGCTGCCGCCGTTGCTGATCACCAGTTGCGCGCGTCGGGTTGCGATGTCCATCGGCAGGTAATTTGTGATGTACGCATTGGCAGGCACATCGGCAAGCGCAATGTTGCCTGCGGTGGCAGCAATAACCGTGACCGGGAGTTTCGACAGTGCCGTGAGAGCCATAGGCAGGAGATCGGCCTGACCCGAGCTGCCCAGAGTCAGGAATACGATCGGCCTGTCTTCGGGAAGGCGGCTCCACCACTCGGGCAGCGGTGTATGTGTGGACCAGAGAATCGGGCCAAGATAGCGATGCTGGGCTGGCAGCCTGCGAGTCGGCACCACTTCGGGGATATCCGCATACAGGGTGTAATCGCCCCAAGTGTAGACATTTCGTAGATCCGACCCAAGCGACGGCAGTCCATAGTGGCGGCGTACCCGGTTCAAGGGTCGGGCATGCAGGGCGAAGGCCATGGGTCTGGCTGCATCAAACAGTTTTTGCGCCAGGCGGACGCCCAGAATCCGGGTCATGGACAAGTCAGGTACCGGGTAGGCGGTATCGGCGAACGGGCTCCAGTAGGCATTGACCACGGAAGCATAGGGGATGCGGCGCAACGGCGCACTCACGGCCAGCGACAGGCGGAAGTCTCCGACCACCAGATCGGGTTTGACGCTATCGAGCAGCGCAAGGTCGTCTTCGACGTACTGAGTAAGCGTTTCTACGCTGTAAAGCGGCTTGCCCCGGGCAAGGGCTTGTGCGAATTCGGCTGTGGAGATGGATCGAATGGGATGAAACGCAAAGCCAAGTGGCGCTTCCAGATCGGTGTAGCGAGGATCCGATGCGACAACCACTTCATACACCGCGGGATCGAGCGCCTTCGCCAGCGTTGCAATCCGGGCGAAATGCGCAAGCGTGACCGCTTCAGCAACAAGAAGAATAACTGGCTTGTTTCGGCTTTGCATTACACTCACTCGCGGGAAAGTAATACCATAACACAGTGATTATTTTGTATTATGGCTCATGCAATGAAATTAGTGGGAGTTCTCCCGAATGTGTAGCATCGCAACGACAATCCGAATGCCCATGAGAAGTGCACCGAAGCATCGAGCCGTAGGTGTGGCGGGCCATGCATCCATCCCCAATAGCCTGGATTGCCATGGCTAACCTGCTGATTGCCGCGCGCAACCTCGCACGCAATCGGCGGCGTGCGCTAGCTGCCCTGCTTACGGTGGCCGTCGGCGTCACCTCACTGATGCTTGCCGACGGTTTCATCCAGTGGATTTTCTGGGCCATGCGCGAAGGCACCATCCAGTCCCAATTAGGCCACATTCAGGTCGTGCGACCGGGATACCTCAGCGCAGGCGCAGCCAATCCTTACGCTTACGTATTACCGGAGAACTTGCCTCAGCGCAAAGCGATCGAATCCACTCCCGGCGTCAAACTGGTAGCACCGCGGCTGGCGGTGACCGGACTCATCAGCCACGGCGAGACGACAATAGCGTTTGTGGCAGATGGTGTCGATCCGCAGAAGGAGGCGGAGCTGAGCAAGGCTCTGCGTATTTCGGAAGGAAGAAATATCGCCGGCGCGACCGCAAAAGAGGTGATTCTGGGATACGGCCTGGCGCGCAATCTCGATGTGAAGCCGGGCGCCACTGTGGCGCTACTGGCCAATACTGCAGGCGGCGGCATCAACGCCGTCGAGGCAAAGGTGGCCGGGGTGTTTATCAGTGCCAACCAGACCTACGACGATTCCGCCTTGCGCCTGCCTATCGGCTTGGCGCAGACACTTCTGCGCGTTAACGGCGCCCACGCCTGGCTGGTGTTGCTCGATGACACCGAGCGCACAGACGACTACCTGGAGCGGTTCCGCACCCGCTTCCCCGCGCAATCGAACAAGTTGGAGTTCGTACCTTGGTACCAGCAAGCAGATTTCTACAACAAGACAGTGGCGCTGTTCTCGCAGCAGATGAACGTGCTGCGACTGATCATTGGCTGTATTATCGTCCTCAGCATTTCCAACATGCTGGTGATGAATGTGCTCGAGCGTACCGGCGAAATCGGCACGCTGCTGGCTATTGGTTTCAAGCGCAAAAAAATCCTTCATCTGTTCGCCATCGAAGGATTGCTGCTCGGGCTAGTCGGCGCATCCCTGGGTCTGGTCGCCGGTTATGGGCTGGCCGAATTGATTTCTGCGATTGGCATCCCCATGCCACCACCACCGGGAATGACAGAGGGCTACACCGGCGAAATACTGATTACCTTGAACGTGGTGATGAATGCGTTTCTTGTCGCATTCATCACCACTACGCTGGCGGGTTTGTATCCGGCATGGAAAGCCTCGCGCCTGCAAATCATTAACGCGTTGCGTCACAATATCTGAGGCCCGCGAAAGCCATGTTCAAGCTCGCCTTCCGCAACATCTTCCGCCAGCGTCTGCGTACTGCGCTGACACTGGCGGCAATCATTACCGGGGTGGTCGCCATCATCATCAGCGGCGGCTTTGTCGAGGATGTGTTCGTGCAGCTGCGCGAGGCGACAATCCACTCGCGCATCGGACATGTGCAGATTTTGAGGAGTGGCTATCTTGAGTATGGTCGCCGCGATCCGTCACATTATATGATCGCGCAGCCGAAGTCCGTGACGGACGCGGTACAGGCTATTCCGCACGTGCAGGCGGTAATGACTCGCCTGAATTTTTCCGGGCTGGCCAATAACGGCCACGCCGATTTACCCATTATCGGCGAAGGCATTGAACCGGGCAGGGAAGCGCAATTGGGAACCGCCACCACCATCGTTGCCGGCCGCCCGTTGCGGAATACGGACGCATTCGGCGCGGTAATCGGAGAAGGTGTCGCCGCCGCCCTGCAGTTGCACCCCGGCAGTTTCGTGACCTTGATGGTGAATACGCCGGAAGGTGCGCTGAACACCCTGGAGTATGAAGTCGTCGGCGTGTTCCGCACTTTCTCCAAGGATTACGACGATCGAGCCGTACGTATTCCGTTGTCAGCCGCCCAGGAATTGCTGTTTACCAAGTCGGTACATAGCGCTGTCGTGTTGTTGGACGACACTGCTTCAACCGACGCGGTAACCACCATCATCAGAGCCAAGCTGGAGCCGCTCGGCTACGTCGTGAAGCCTTGGCATGAGTTGGCCGATTTTTATCAAAAAACTGAGGCCCTGTACCGGCGCCAATTCGGGGCGCTGCAGGCTATCATTCTGGTCATGCTGGTATTGAGCGTGGCCAGCACCATTAACATGGTGGTCTACGAACGCACCGGCGAATTCGGAACTTTGCTCGCTCTGGGCCTGCGCCGGCGCCAAATCTTCAAGCTCGTCCTGCTCGAAAATACGCTGCTGGGACTGCTCGGCAGCCTGCTCGGAGTGGTCGTGGGGAGCACGCTAGCAGGCTTGGTATCTAGCATCGGCATTTCCATGCCGCCACCGCCCGGCTCGAACGTCGGCTACACTGCTACGATTCGACTGGTGCCGTGGGTGCTTGTGATGGCGGCCCTGACTGGGGCGCTAGCAGCGGTTATGGCTGCCGTGCTTCCGGCCCGGCGCGCCTCACGCCTGCCGGTGGTGGACGCACTGCGTCATAATATTTGAAATACCGCTTCAGTGACTGAGCTTCTTCAGGTAATCCTTGGTGAACACCTTATCTGGCAGATCTCGCATGACCATCTCGCCATATTCGAGTACCGAACGTCGACCGCGACGCAGTGCATCTTCTATCACCAGTCGTGTCGGTCGCGTTTCCCCGCCCTGTGCACGAAACTCCTGGTAGAGCCCGGTTTTCAGCAAACGGCCCGAAAGCGCATAGAATTCGGCTTTATAAGGTCGACTGTTTTTTGCGTTCACCCAGTAAAGCACCCGTCGATAAGTGACTCCGCTATCGACCGCATCCAATTGCAAAACATGATATGACACGCCGTCAATTTTCTCTGTGCGCAAGAGTATGGGTTCGTAATCACCTGCAAAATTGGCGCGAGCCAAGTCGCCATTTGCAACCTGGCCAGTCAATTTCTGCGAGAGCGGCAAACGAATCGGCTGAGACAGGTTGGGCAAAAAAGCCCACAGGTCGCGATCCCGCATCAGCAAAATCTGACCTCGGTCAACCACCGGCGCCGTTGTCTGCACCAGGGTCTGGTCGTTGCCTTTGGAAAGTATCCGGTAAGCGCGTACGTCTTCAGTGGCATCGGGTTCGGTTGTCGTGATGGTCACGTCAACCTGGAAACCCTCGTCAGGAAAACGGATACGGTCTGCGCGGGTCAGCATTTCACGAGCAACGAGATCTCCACCTGCGGTGTCGGCAGCCAGCGCCGACCGGAAAATCAACAACAGCATCGCGGCGGCGAAAATTGTCCGGATAGGCATCAGCCGAAAGCGCTTAACGTAAACGTCGTGTGGATAATAAGATGGAGTCATAGTCATAAGAGGTGTCCTGTCAACCAAAACCGAATAAACTAAGATTATTGAATACTATATGATAAAGTTAAGTGAGGTCATGTGCATGCTCGGTAACAAGCAAAAATCTGTGTTTTGTCCTCCCCAGTTTTGTTCCTGGGCAACGGGAAGGAGAGGTCGTGGCTAGCCTTCTGATAAGACAGGACCAGCAGACCCAGCGGAATATTCGCCTCTACTCGGCTGATCTCAAGATTGGCCGCGCCTCGGAATGCGAGATACAACTGCCAGATCCGGGAATCAGCCGCAAACATGCGCGGATTACTTTGGTCGATGGCCTCTATTACCTGGAAGACTTGGGAAGCAGATGTGGCGTCTTCCTGAACGGAGAAAAAATCCAGCGTGCCCCACTAAAAAATGGCGACAAGCTCACGATTCACCACTTTCAACTGGAATTTGTTGCCGATGAAGAAAACGATGCCGAACCTGCGGCAGTGATCGTCGAAGCTCAAGCAGTCGGCAAAGAATATGCCCTTGGCAAACAAACTGTTACGGCATTGCGCAACATTTCCCTTTCTATCCATAAAGGCGAATTCATGGCGCTAGCGGGGCCGTCGGGGAGCGGCAAGTCGACCCTGCTCAATCTGATTGGCTGTATTGACACGCCGACCACGGGAACCATCCTGATTGGAGGGCAGAATATCAGCGGCAAAACACCCGATGAACTGGCTGATCTGCGACTAAACACGCTGGGCTTTGTCTTCCAGACCTTCAATCTGCTGCCGGTATTGTCAGCTTGGGAAAATGTCGAATATCCCTTGTTGCAGCAACCTAAGGTAGCCAAGAAAACGCGGCAGGAACGCGTCCAGCATTATCTGAAGGTGGTTGGCCTGGAACCCTATGCGCACCACCGCCCCAATGAATTGAGCGGTGGTCAACGCCAGCGAGTGGCGATCGCGCGTGCCCTCGCCACCCGTCCAAGCATCGTCCTGGCAGACGAACCGACTGCCAACCTTGATCACAAAACCGGCGAAGGTATTCTCAGGCTGATGAAAGACCTCAACCAGGAAGAAGGCACGACCTTCATTTTCTCCACCCATGACGCGCGCGTCATGGAGATGGCCGACCGGGTGATTGAACTGGCCGATGGCCAGATAATGGAATAGGGAGAACACTGTGGGAGTACATTTTTGCTCCAAAACCCGACGGCCAAGTCAGCAGCCAAGGTTTCTCGGAATCTTGCTGCTGGGCCTGCTGATCACCACCATCCCGGCGGGCGCAGCAGAAAAGAGCAAAACCCGCATGGATGTGGAATCCATCGACGACCTCTTTGGCAGTCCTCCCCCTGCCCCAAAGAAAGCGGCCGAAGCGCCGCAAGACATCAGCGCACCTGCCGCGGCTGAATCCGGGCCGCCAAGCCAGCCCTCACCATCCGAACCGCATCTGGCCGGTTTTTATCAAAATGACCTGGCTTACACCTACACCGACAAAAAGCATTGGTCCAGATTCAACAACACCCTCGACCTTTCCACCCAAGGCCGCATGGCGGGCGGAGCGTCGTGGAAGCTGGGCGGGCGCATCAATTACGACCCGATCTACGACCTCGCCGACACCTACCCCCAAGCTGTGCGCAAAGATCAGCGTTTCGAGGCCATGATCCGTGAAGCCTATATGGATTTTTCGTCCGGCGACTGGGATTTTCGCTTGGGTCGACAGCATGTCGTCTGGGGCGAAATGGTCGGGCTGTTTTTTGCCGACGTGGTATCGGCCAAGGATATGCGCCAGCTCGTGCTGCCGGATTTCGACATCATCCGTATCCCCCAATGGGCGGCGCGAGCCGAGTATTTTCAGGGGAATTTTCACGTCGAGGGGGTGTGGATACCCTACATGAGCTACGACAATATCGGCAAGCCCGCAGCCGAATTCTACCCGTTCAATCCGGCTGCCGTCGCCGGTTTTCAAACGGTAATTGCTTCGGAAAAGCAACCTGTTGGTCTAGGTAACGCGGCTTACGGAGCGCGCTTGTCCTGGCTCAAGAGTGGCTGGGACATCTCGGGTTTCTACTACACCGCCAACGATCCATCGGCAGCCTTATCGCGCCAGATTGCTCTGCTGCCCACCCCCACCATTACCTATCAGCCCATCCATGAGCGCATTCACCAATTAGGTGCCACTCTGGGCAAGGATCTGGGACCGATGGTGCTCAAGGCTGAGGCAATCTACACGAAAGACAAACTGTTCAGCACCACCAGCGCCTCCGATGCAGATGGCCTGGTCAAACAAAACATTCTGGATTACATCGTCGGGCTGGAATGGAGCTTCCCTCAGGAAACCCGCTTCAACGCGCAATTTTTTCAGCGCTGGTTCCCCGGCCACGATGCAGGCATCGTACCGGACAAAACTGAAAGCGGCATCTCCCTCCTGTTCAGCACCCAAGCCCTGCACCCTAAGCTCGAACCAAAATTGCTGCTTATCCGGAGTTTAAACCGCGACGACTGGTCCGCCCAGTTCAAACTCACCTGGAAACTGGACGGTAACTGGCGACTGGCAACCGGTGTTGATATTTTTGGCGGGCCGCCAACCGGCCTGTTCGGTGCATTCGACAACAAAGACCGGGTTTACACCGAGGTGCGCTACAGTTTTTGACTTTACCCTGCGTTCATCAACCGCCCAACGGACAGCCGCAGGGATCGGCTGTCCGCTGACCGCCCGTTGCCGATTCGTCCGAAAAAAACGGCTTGCCCCACCGCATCGTTCCGCAACAGCCGGGAAAGCCGGTCACCCAGGTTTGCCGCTGTTTCCATGGCGCCTGGCAAGCGGCTGAACGCCCTGTTTTCACGTACATAGCGGCCAAAAATCAGCGGGGTCATCTCTGGCTGCAGTTGTAGACCCAGGCTAGTAGCCGTCAGCCAGAAGCGCTGAACTGCCCGGCCTGCAGCAACGTAATCGTCTATCGTCTCAGGCGCTTTGTGCGCCAGAAGGGCGAAATGGGCAGCACAGAGCAGTCCGGGCAACAGATCCATTTCAATCCGCGGCATCAGGTGCCCGGCCAAATAAGTGTTGAAAAAATCAACACGTTGCCAACTCCCCATGACCCAGCGCATCAATTTGAGAGTCATCTTGTCCAGCCCCAGCGCCTGATCAGGCACCTTGTCATCGCTGTATCGGGCTTGCCATTCGATGATGCTGCGGTGAACGGCATAGGCCTCCGGCAGGGTGAGCCTGAGCTTGGCATTGTCGTACATTAATTTGGCCAACTGCCAGCGTTGTGGCCCGCCCTCGAACCAACGCACGGCGTAAGATTTTCCGACAGCGATTTGCAGGGCCTGTTTTTGTGGCTCGGTGAGGGGGGTGAGCCGCATGGGCCGACGCTGCACGGAACGGTGCTTGATGTGGGGCAGCAAGGGATCCGGTGGCAATTGGCTATCCGGGATCAGGTCCACGGAATAGTCAGGGTGAGTGTCCGGTGAGTCGGAGTGGCGCCTGAATTCCGCCCGTAGGCCATGCGCACTCGCCGCGATGGCGAGGGTTTCCAGCAGCGCGCCCAAGGCAATCTGGCTGGGGTGGCCATCCAGGTCATAGACGCAATGGTCACGGGTATCGAAAGCGTGGACGACCAGATGGCGTTCGTTGATGATCTCAAAGCGCCAGGGCTGGGTGTTGTCGCCGGAGGGCGCCCAGCGGGAAAATTCGAGAATATCTGCGATGGGCTGCGGAATCGGGTCCATTTTAAAGTCCGAGCTGGCGTTTGGCGAGGGCAATGACGAGACGCTGCAAGGGGTTGCGGTTACCGCCGGGTCGCCAGGTCAGCGCCAGCTTATTGCGGTAGGCATCGAAGTGGTAACCTTTGGGCGCCATCCGAACCAAACCGCGACCCAGGAGAATTTTCAGGGCTTCAGTCGCCGCCACGCCCGCGCAAAGCTGGCAGGCCATGATAGTGGACGGGCCCTTGCGATTGGCCAGATCAACTGCGGAGGGGTCGGCCAGGTAGCCCATTTGCAGACGGGCAGGTGCAAGCCCCATGAGGAAACGCAGGGGCTTTTCCGCCTCAGGGCCGTCGTCCAGGCGGAAATAATCATTAAAACTCATGCCACCCGGCAAAAAATTGAGCACGGCCGTGCCCATGCCCAGCGGGGCGGCAGTGACGGCAGGAATATTTTTTGCCTCGCAAGCGGCAAAGACCAGCTGACGAGCCTGAAAAGCGAAGAAATCCAGACCGTCGACGTAGATGTCCACGTCATCCAGAAAGGCATCCAGGTTGTCGGCTGTCACACCGCCTGCAAATTCCTTGATTTCAAGCTCCGGATTGATGTCGCGCGCCTGGCGGATCATGACCTCCATCTTGCCCAGACCCAGAGTGCTGACCGTCGCTCCGGCCTGGCGGTTGAAATTAGCCAGATCGAAGGTATCGAACTCGGCCAGATGGAATTTGCTTATACCCAGCCGACAAAGCGTCAGCAAGTGTACTCCTCCCACGCCGCCCAAGCCGGCAATCGCCACGCGTTTATGACGCAACTGTTGCTGCTCCTGCCGGGTAAGCCAGCCGATATTGCGGGAAAAAGCCTCATCATAAGTAAAGGATTGCATGCGATCAAACCAGAGAAACCCACTAGGGTCATTCTCCCCTAAGCAGGCGCTGCGTGATACCCAATTCATCATCATGCGAGAAAAAATAGGGGTAGATCGACCTCACGCCCGTGGCGACGGCCCCCATCCCGCCGTAGCGGATTATCTGTTCATCCGCGTGGGTTGCATCCAGTCGCATCAGTACGGCTGGCGCATTGACCCTGGGGCACGTTTTTTCTTCGCCAAATGGTTCAAATCCCATCATGCGTTCATAGAAAAGCACATGGCGCGGATTCACTTCAATCAGAAAATCTGTTGCATGGTGAATGTTGTGTCCATAAATGAACGCCATATGAAACAAAGAGGCCAATACACTTTTTGACTTGATATCATGATCCACGGCTAGCCGGGTGATATCGCAAAGTTTTCTTCCTTCTGCGCGCAGTTGATCTGCTTCCGGCTTGTAAAGCTGGTCTACCACCATACCTTGAGGGGAGTCCATGCCCAAGGACATTGTGCCCACCACTTTATCTTCCTGGTAGACCGCCAAGGTTATCTTGTTGGGATCATGTTTTAAAGCATCGGCATCATAGCCACGCCAGTCATACATTTTCTGAATGAGCAAACTGGCTGATTTACGGCGGTCTTCGCTGTTGGCAAGACGAACCTTGAAAACCTGCTGTTCGGCATTTTCATCCCGTTGGTTCGCAATGTCCTCGGGCGCCGGTAAGGCGAGGTCTCTTAACCAGCTAGGCGAGAAGTTGGGCGAGAAGGCGACAATGGTTTTGTCCCATTCATCTGGCGTTCTATGGCGTTTCTTATTGCCAAAAAGAAATTTGCGAACATCCAGCATACTCCATGCATCTGCCTTTCGACGGCCATGCATGATGCCAGAAAAAAAATTGTGAATATCGAGCATGCTCTGGACCGAATAGGTTGTATGCAGTTCTAAGTTGTCTCATCATCTGTTTGTTGCTGCTAACTTGTGATGGCAACAATGCAGGATAACTCGATGCTTTAACAGTAATCTACGCTTTATTGGGTAGGCAATCAATCGTACATCCGTCATTCCTCTCCGGCCCGCCTCTAACCATCCCCAACATTCTTGTTGGCCAGAATTCCTAGGTAAGGAATCGAAAGAGGTATAAATCACATCAATTGCCAAGTGGCTTTCCGTGATTCAGTTCTGTTCCGCAAACTACTTATTTTAGTTATAGCGTATAACCGAACTTATACATAACCTCAATGACTCAGTTCCGCGTCCCCCACCCTTAAAGTAAAACCACACCAAACCGATAAGGCCCTGCCTCTCAATGAAGTCGGTGTAAAGCACAGGACGAGGTATTGGCCCATGGTTGCCATCCAGCTCTAGACGGGGTAACATTTCCGCCCTTTCGCGCTGATTTTGCTATAGGCATCGCTGCGTTATGGAATCAACACTTTAAAAATTAGCTGACCATGAATTTGATGAGGAACAACGTGAGCCATCTTTCGTTGCCGGTACAACAGGGCTTGTATGATCCCCGCCAGGAGCACGACGCGTGCGGCGTGGGCTTTGTCGCGCACATCAAGGGCAAACAGAGCCATGACATGGTACGTCAGGGCTTGCAGATTCTGGAAAATCTCACCCACCGCGGCGCAGTGGGTGCTGACCCTCTGGCGGGCGATGGTGCGGGCATACTGATCCAGGTTCCTGATGCATTTTTGCGGCTCTCCTGTTCCGCTCAGGGCGTGAATTTGCCCGAGGCCGGAGAATACGGAGTCGGCATGATCTTTCTGCCGCGCGATATTGCGGCGCGAGCCGCCTGCGAACACGCGATTGCCGAAAAAATCGCTGCGGAAGGTCAAATCTTGCTGGGCTGGCGCGATGTGCCGGTGGACAACGCCAGCCTGGGTGAAAGCGTCAAGGCGGTAGAGCCAGTCGTACGCCAGGTATTCATCGGTCGAGGGGCGCAGTGCCCGGATGCCGACAGTTTCGAACGCAAACTATTTGTTATCCGCAAAACTGCGGAACATGCCGTGCGCAACCTGCCCAATGAACAGGGGGCAGGCTTCTATATCCCCTCCCTGTCCGCGCGCACCATCGTTTACAAAGGCATGCTGCTGGCCAATCAGGTCGGCAAATATTACCTCGACCTGCAAAATGCAAGCGTGGTCAGCGCGCTGGCGCTGGTCCACCAGCGCTTCTCCACCAACACTTTCCCCACCTGGGATCTTGCTCACCCTTTCCGCATGATCGCCCACAACGGCGAGATCAACACCATGCGCGGCAACGTAAACTGGATGACGGCGCGCCATGCGGCGATGTCTTCAAAGTTGTTGGGCGAGGATCTGGAAAAACTCTGGCCATTGATCGTGGACGGCCAGTCTGATTCGGCCTGCTTCGACAATGCTCTAGAACTACTGGTGGCGGGTGGCTACTCGCTTCCCCACGCGATGATGCTGCTGATCCCTGAAGCTTGGGCAGGCAACCCGCTGATGGACGAAGAGCGCCGTGCTTTTTACGAATACCACGCCGCCCTGATGGAACCATGGGACGGCCCTGCTGCCGTGGCTTTCACCGATGGCCGCCTGATCGGCGCAACCCTGGATCGCAACGGTCTGCGTCCGGCACGCTACCTGATTACCGATGATGATATCGTGCTGATGGCGTCCGAAATGGGCGTGCTCGACATTCCGCAGCACAAGATCGTGAAAAAATGGCGCTTGCAGCCGGGCAAGATGTTCCTGATCGACCTGGAGGCAGGCCGTATTGTGGACGACGCCGAACTGAAGCAGCAGCTCGCCACTGCCAAACCTTACCGCGAGTGGATCGAGAAATCGCGCTATTTCCTTGGCGATCTGCCTGGCGTAGACGGCAAGCCGGCGCTCCAGGAAACATTGCTCGATACCCAGCAAGCCTTCGGCTACACGCAGGAAGACCTCAAGTTTATCCTCGCACCCATGGCTGCGGCAGGCGAGGAAGCGACCGGCTCCATGGGCAACGATACTGCGTTGCCGGTGCTCTCCGACAAGAACAAATCGCTGTACGATTACTTTCAGCAACTGTTCGCCCAGGTAACCAACCCGCCGATCGATCCGATCCGCGAAGAAATCGTGATGTCGCTGACCTCGTTCATCGGACCAAAGCCCAATCTGCTCGGCATCGACGAGACTGATCCGCCGCTGCGCCTGGAAGTCCATCAACCGGTGTTGTCCAATGAGGATTTGGCGAAGCTGCGCGATATCGACCAGCTGACGCAGGGGCGCTACAAAACCCGGATACTGGATATCACTTATCCGGTTACTCAAGGTGCGGCAGGCTGCGAGGCAGCCATTGCGACCTTGTGTGAAGCTGCCGACGCGGCCGTGGCGGGAGGTTATAATGTGTTGATCCTGTCCGACCGGGCCATATCGCGTGACCGTGCAGCCATCCCGGCGCTGCTGGCTTGCGCAGGCGTGCACCATCACCTGGTTCGCGAAGGCCTGCGTACCAGCGCCGGTCTGGTAGTAGAAACAGGTTCTGCCCGCGAAACACATCACTTCGCCCTGCTCGCCGGCTATGGCGCAGAGGCGGTATGCCCCTGGCTGGCCTTTGAAACTGTTGATGCCCTGGCTGGCACCTTGCCCGCCGGACTGACCGGCAAAGAAGCCAACAAGCGCTATATCAAAGCGATCAACAAGGGCCTGTTGAAAGTCATGTCCAAAATGGGCATTTCCACTTACCAGTCCTATTGCGGCTCCCAGATTTTTGAGGCGGTCGGCCTGAACGCCGGCTTTATCGAACAGTATTTCACCGGCACGCCAACCCAGATCGAAGGCATCGGCCTGAACGAAATCGCCGAAGAAACCGTACTCACCCACCAGTCCGCATTCGGCAACGATCCGGTGCTGTCCAACGCACTGGAAGCGGGCGGCGAATACGCCTACCGGGTGCGCGGCGAAGCCCATATGTGGACGCCGGACGTCATCGCCAAACTGCAACATGCCACGCGTTCCAACAATGCTCAGACTTACAAAGAATATGCCAAGCTGATCAACGACCAGAGCGAGCATCTGAAGACTTTGCGCGGACTGTTCGAAATTAAGACAGCCGGCGCGCCGGTGCCGCTGGATGAAGTTGAGCCGGCAAAAGAGATCGTCAAGCGCTTCGTCACCGGCGCGATGTCGCTCGGCTCGATTTCCACCGAGGCGCATACCACGCTGGCCATCGCGATGAACCGCATCGGCGGCAAGTCCAATACCGGCGAAGGCGGTGAAGACGCCGCTCGCTTCAGGGCAGTGAAGGACGGCGAAAAGCTCTCCGAGATTATCGGCAAGGGTCGTATTGAACGCGACCTGGTGATGAAAGAAGGCGATTCGCTGCGCTCCCGGATCAAGCAGGTGGCATCCGGTCGATTCGGCGTAACGGCAGAATACCTGTCCAGCGCCGACCAGATCCAGATCAAGATGGCGCAAGGCGCCAAGCCCGGCGAAGGCGGCCAGCTGCCCGGCCACAAGGTCTCCGAATACATCGCCCAGCTACGCTTCTCGGTCCCCGGCGTGGGCCTGATTTCCCCGCCGCCGCACCATGACATTTATTCGATCGAGGATCTCGCGCAGCTGATCCATGATCTGAAAAATGCCAATCCCAGCGCGTCCATCTCGGTCAAGCTGGTCTCCGAAGTGGGCGTGGGCACAGTGGCAGCCGGTGTATCCAAAGCCAAGGCGGACCACATCGTGGTCGCCGGCTACGATGGCGGCACCGGCGCATCGCCGCTGTCTTCCATCAAGCACGCCGGCACCTCGTGGGAGCTCGGCTTGGCGGAAACCCAGCAGACCCTGGTGCTGAACCAGCTGCGCGGGCGCGTTGCCTTGCAGGTGGACGGGCAGCTCAAGACCGGTCGCGACGTGCTGATCGGCGCCTTGCTGGGCGCGGACGAATTCGGCTTCGCCACCGCGCCGCTGGTGGTGGAAGGTTGCATCATGATGCGCAAGTGCCACCTGAATACCTGCCCGGTGGGCGTGGCAACTCAAGACCCCGTGCTGCGCAGGAAGTTCACCGGCCAGCCCGAGCATGTAGTGAATTACTTCTTCTTCGTCGCCGAGGAAGCGCGCGAACTCATGGCGCAGATGGGTATCCGCAAATTCGATGATCTGATCGGGCGCAGCGATCTGCTCGACATGAAGCAGGGCATCACGCACTGGAAAGCCAAAGGACTGGATTTCTCCAAGGTGTTCCATCAGCCCGCCATGCCGTCCAGTGTGGCGCGCCTCCACACTGAGACGCAGGATCACGGCTTGGACAAGGCACTGGATCATCAGCTCATTGCACAGGCCAAAGCCGCTCTGGAAACCCAGCAACCGGTGGTAATAAGCAGTGTCATCGGCAACGTCAACCGCACCGCCGGCACCATGTTGTCGCACGAGGTCGCGAAACGCTACGGTCACGCCGGACTGCCGGACGACACCATCACGGTGAAGCTGACCGGTACGGCAGGGCAAAGTTTTGGCGCCTTCCTCGCCCATGGCGTTACCTTCGAGTTGTCCGGCGAAGGCAATGACTATGTCGGCAAGGGTTTGTGCGGCGGACGCATCGTGGTGATGCCGCCCAAAGAATGCAAAATCGTGGCTGAAGAAAACATCATCGTCGGCAACACCGTACTGTACGGGGCGACCAGCGGCGAATGCTACTTCCGCGGCGTAGCGGGTGAGCGCTTCGCGGTGCGTAATTCTGGGGCCGTTGCCGTAGTGGAGGGCCTGGGTGACCACGGTTGCGAATATATGACTGGCGGCATGGTGATCGTACTGGGTCAGACCGGGCGTAATTTTGCGGCCGGCATGTCCGGTGGCGTTGCCTACGTGCTCGACGAGGACGGCAGCTTTGAACGTCGCTGCAATTTGTCCATGGTGCAGTTGGAGCCAATACCCGAAGAGGTGGCCGCCAGTGAAACCGGCGCACTGGAAGGGCATGGCAGGGTCCATTTCAACCCTCTCGGCAAAGCCGACGAAGCGGCGCTACGCGGAAAAATCGAGAAGCACCTGCGCTACACCGGCAGCGCGCGGGCGAAGGAAATTCTGGATAACTGGGCGCACTATCTGCCGAAATTCGTCAAGGTCATGCCTACCGAATATCGCCGCGCCTTGCAGGAAATCGCAACACAACAGGCCAAGTTGAAGGAGGTTGCATAAATGGGCAAGCCTACCGGATTCATGGAATTGCGCCGCCTGAACGAGGTGAGCCTTCCCGTCGCGGAGCGCCTGAAGAACTACCGCGAATTCGTTCAGCCCCTGGCCGACGAACAAGCCGCCATACAGGGAGCACGCTGCATGGACTGCGGCATTCCTTTCTGTACCAGCGGCTGCCCCGTCAACAACATCATTCCGGACTGGAATGACCTGGTGTACCGGGGCAACTGGAAGCAGGCCCTCGACGTGCTGCATTCCACCAACAACTTTCCCGAGTTCACCGGCCGCGTTTGCCCGGCACCCTGCGAGGCTGCGTGTACGCTGAACATCAACGATGATGCGGTGGGCATCAAGTCGATCGAGCACGCGATTATCGACAAGGGCTGGGAGCAAGGCTGGGTCGTACCACTGCCGGCACAGAAGAAGACCGGCAAGAAGGTCGCGATTGTCGGCTCCGGCCCCGCCGGGCTAGCCTGCGCGCAGCAACTGGCACGGGCCGGACATGACGTGGTGGTGTTCGAAAAGAACGACCGCATCGGTGGACTGTTACGTTATGGCATCCCCGATTTCAAATTCGAGAAGTCACACATCGACCGCCGCATCGAACAGATGCGCGCAGAGGGAGTCGAATTCCGCGTCAATCAACAGGTCGGCGAGGATGTGCCGGCACAAAAACTGAAGGACGAGTTCAACGCCGTGGTTCTGACCGGCGGTGCGGAACAAGCCCGTGATTTACCGGCACCAGGACGGGAACTGTCGGGCGTCCATTTCGCCATGGAGTTCCTGCCGCAGCAGAATAAGGTGGTTGCCGGCGATGTGCTGCCTCAACAGATATCGGCCTCCGGCAAACATGTCGTAGTGATCGGCGGCGGCGATACGGGCTCCGACTGCGTGGGCACCTCGATCCGCCAGGGAGCGGCTTCGGTAACCCAGATCGAAGTGATGCCGCGTCCTGCCGAACAGGAAAACAAAGCGCTGACCTGGCCCAACTGGCCACTCAAGCTGCGCACTTCCAGTTCTCAGGAAGAAGGCTGCACGCGCGATTGGTCGGTCACCACCAAGGCATTCCTCGGCGCCAATGGCAAGGTCGAAAAACTGAGCTGCGTGCGCGTGGAATGGAATGCCGGCAAGATGGTTGAAATGCCCGGCAGCGAATTCGAAATTCAGGCCGATCTGGTGCTGCTGGCGATGGGATTCGTCAGCCCGGTGCAAAAAGTTCTGGATGCCTTTGGTGTGGAAAAGGACGGCCGCGGCAATGCCAAGGCCGCGACGGATGGTGCGGGCTGCTACAAAACTTCGGCGGACAAGGTATTCGCTGCCGGCGATATGCGCCGCGGCCAATCGTTGATAGTGTGGGCCATACGCGAAGGCCGCCAAGCTGCACGTGCCGTCGATGAAACCCTGATGGGCTTTTCCGATTTACCCCGATAATTTTACCCCCCTCGTCCGCAAGTGAGCGAGGGGTTGGGAAAGAGGGTTATAAAATGAGCAATAAACTAAAAAACGATACCTTCCTGCGCGCCTTGTTGCGCCAACCAACCGAATACACCCCGGTATGGATGATGCGGCAAGCCGGCCGCTATCTACCGGAATACAATCAGACGCGTGGCAGAGCGGGTGATTTCCTGTCTTTATGCAAGAACCCCAACCTCGCCACCGAAGTTACGATGCAGCCGCTGGCACGCTTCCCGCTCGACGCCGCCATCCTGTTTTCAGACATTCTCACCATTCCTGACGCCATGGGCCTGGGTCTTTATTTCAGCACCGGCGAAGGACCAAAATTCGAGCGCCCGCTGCGCGACGAATGGGAAATTCGCGACTTGGCCGTACCTGACCCAAACGTACATCTGCGCTATGTGATGGATGCCGTAAGCCAGATCCGCAAAACACTCAACAACGAAGTGCCGTTGATCGGCTTTGCCGGCAGCCCGTTCACGCTGGCCTGCTACATGGTCGAAGGCGGCAGCAGCTCGGATTTTGCTTTGGTCAAGACTATGCTCTACCAGCGCCCTGAGCTGCTTCATCACATCCTCGACATCAACGCCCGCGCCGTGACCAGCTATCTGAATGCGCAGATCGAAGCCGGCGCGCAGGCCGTGATGATTTTCGACTCCTGGGGTGGGGCGCTGTCCCACGCTGCTTACCATGAATTCTCCCTGCCCTATATGGAGCAGATCGTCAGCGGACTGATCCGTGAACATAATGGCGCCACCATCCCCAATATCATCTTCACCAAGGGCGGCGGACTGTGGCTGGAAAGCATCGCCGCTACCGGTTGCAACGCGGTCGGGCTGGACTGGGCTATCGACATCGGCCAGGCGCGTGCCCGTATCGGTGACAAGGTCGGGCTGCAGGGCAACCTTGATCCGGCAGTATTGTTCAGCAACCCCGATGCCATCCGCGCCGAAGTGGGCAAAGTCCTGCACAGCTATGGCAAGGGCAGCGGCCACGTATTCAATCTGGGGCATGGCATTTCGCAGTTCACCAATCCTGAAAATGCCGCCGCCATGGTCGAAGCGGTGCACGAACTGAGCAAGCCGTACCACGCGTAGCCGCCCAAAATATGTGACGTCTGGCATGAAGATTCTTCGTGTCGCACTGGATGTCCCGCTCGACACCCTGTTTGATTATTCCGCAGCAGATCAGGGCGAGATCGCCATCGGCGACCGGGTTCTGGTTTCATTCGGTCGACGTCAGATGGTCGGCGTGGTCGCCGAAATTACTGACCACTCCAATTTGGCACCGGGGCGCATCAAGCCGGTGCTTCAGGTCTTTCGCGACTCACCGCCCCTTTCAGGAGAAATATTCCGGCTGCTGCGCTTCTGCGCCGACTACTATCACCATCCTTTGGGTGAAGTCGTTCTCAACGCCCTGCCCGTCCCCCTGCGCCAGACCAAGCCGGTTGCGCGCGCCAAACCGACCGGCTACCACCTGACCGAGACGGGTCTCGCACTCGAAACCGATACCTTGCCCGCCCGCGCCATCGTCAAGCGCAAGCTGCTGCAAAGTCTGAAGCAAGCCGGCACGCTTCTGCGCAGCGATATTGCCGCTATTTCCCCGAGCGCCCCGCAAGCCATCAAGGAATTTATTGCGCGGGGGTGGGCTGAAGAAAGCGAGGAAATAGCCGAGCCTGCACCCACACCGGCCAAGGCGGACGATCTGCCGCCCCTGACACCACCGCAGGAACAAGCCGTCACCGCCATTCTGTCCGGCCAGGATCATTTTCAGGTCTGGCTGCTGTACGGCATCACCGGCAGCGGCAAAACGGAAGTCTATTTGCGGGTCATCGCACAGGTTTTGCAGCACGGCGGGCAGGCCTTGGTGCTGGTGCCGGAAATCAACCTCACGCCACAGTTGGAATCGCGCTTTCGCGCCCGCTTCCCGGATACCTGCCAGGTCAGCCTCCACAGCCGCCTCTCCGCCGGGGAGCGTCTGCGCAATTGGTCGCTGGCGCAGTCTGGCCGCGCCCGAATCGTACTGGGCACCCGCCTGGCCCTGTTCACGCCAATGCCGAAACTGAAGCTGATCGTGGTGGACGAAGAGCACGACGGCTCGTTCAAGCAGCAGGATGGGCTTCGCTATTCTGCGCGCGATATGGCCGTCGCACGCGGCAAACAGGCCGGCACGCCAGTGATACTCGGCTCGGCCACGCCCGCGCTGGAAACCTGGTACAACGCCGGCATCGGCCGCTACCAAAAGCTGGAACTGCCGGCACGCGCCATCGCGGAAGCCGCGTTGCCGGCCATTCACTGCATCGATATCAGTCGCGCCAAGCTGGCCGATGGCCTGTCTGACTCCTTGATCGATGCGCTGCGAGCACGCCTGGAGCGCGGCGAGCAAAGCCTGATTTTCATCAACCGTCGCGGCTATGCCCCGGTGATGCGCTGTGCCCAGTGTGGATGGGTCTCCACCTGCCACCGTTGTTCCAGCCGATTAGTCGTTCACCTGCGCGAGAAACGCCTGCGCTGCCATCATTGTGGCCACGAATCTCGCATTCCTCCCACCTGCCCGGATTGCGGCAATGCCGACCTGGCGCCTCTCGGCCAAGGCACACAACGGCTGGAGGATAACTTGGGCAGTCTGTTTCCCAGCGCCCGCATCCTGCGCGTCGACCGCGACAGCACCAAGCGCAAGCAGGCCTTGCCCGAAATGCTTGAGCGCATCCATGCGGCGGAGGTGGATATCGTAATCGGTACCCAGCTGCTGGCGAAAGGCCACGACTTCAAGAAACTCACCCTGGTCGGCGTGGTGAACGCGGACGGCGCACTGTACAGCGCCGATTTCCGCGCCTCGGAGCGGCTCTTCGCGCAGCTTATGCAGGTCTCGGGGCGCGCCGGGCGCGACGCCCTCCCCGGCATCGTGCTGATCCAGACCCAATTCCCAACCCACCCCCTGTTCCAAGCGCTGATCAAGCACGACTATCCGGGTTTTGCCGAAACCCTGTTGACCGAGCGCAAGCAGGCTGAATTCCCGCCCTTTTGCCACCAGGCCCTGCTGCGTGCCGAAGCACCGCAAATGGAAACTGCCTTGGCGTTCCTGCGCAAAGCGCAGGGAGTTGTTCCCCAAGATTTCGACGTCAATCTGTTCGATCCAGTGCCGGCCCAGATGACTCGCCTGGCCGGCATGGAGCGTGCGCACCTGCTGGTTCAGGCCGCATCCAGAGGCGCTTTGCAGGCTTTTCTTAGCGCCTGGAATAAAGCGCTGTTCGGCTTGGGCGGGAATGTCCGCTGGTCTCTGGATGTCGACCCTCTGGAGTTTTAGTGCAGCACGAGCGAATAGCCGTTAAAATGGCTGTTTTACGCAAGAGTTATCGCTTTGAAACATCATCTTTCCGAACTATTTGCCCAAGCCCTGAAAGAAGTCGCGCCGGAACACGCCGGTACCGCTTTCGAAATCACACGCCCCAAGCAGGCGCAACATGGCGATTTTGCCTGCAATCTGGCGATGCAGCTGGCGCGTCCGTTGCGCGGCAATCCGCGGGAAATCGCAACCAGGCTGCTGAGTGCTCTACCCGCCTCGCCTTTTGTGGAAAAAAACCGAAATTGCCGGCGCCGGCTTCATCAACCTTTTTTTGACTTCAGCTGCCAAGCAACAGGTCATCAAGCTGGTTCTGGCGCAGGGATCAAATTTTGGCTGCAGCACCCTGGGACAAGGACTCAAAGTTCAGGTCGAATTCGTTTCCGCCAACCCCACCGGCCCGCTGCATGTCGGCCATGGACGAGGCGCGGCGTTTGGCATGAGCCTCGCGAATGTGCTTGGCGCTGCCGGATATAAAGTTGCCCGCGAGTATTACGTCAACGATGCCGGTCGGCAGATGGATATCCTGGCACTCTCCACCTGGCTGCGCTATCTGGAACTGAATGGCGTGCACGTCGCCTTCCCGGCCAATGCCTATCAGGGCGGCTACGTGCGCGACATGGCAGGCCTGATCCAGGAAGCCCACGGTGATCGTTACCTGCACCAGCCGGGTCCTATTCTGGAGAGCGTTCCCGCCCATGAGGAGGATGCCGATGGCCACCTCGATGCTTTGATCGCCAATGCCAAGAAGCTGCTTGGCGAGGGTTATGCCTATATCCACAACATTGCGCTGACCGAGCAGCTGGAGGATTGCCGCAACGACCTGACCGAATTCGGCGTTACTTTCGACTCTTGGTTCTCGGAAAAATCGCTATTCGACACCGGACTGGTGGATCGCGCCGTCGCCGACCTGGAAAAGCATGGCCATATTTACCTGCAGGACGGCGCAAAGTGGTTCCGCTCCACCCACTTCGGTGACGAGAAAGACCGCGTGGTACAGCGCGAGAATGGCCTTTACACCTATTTCGCCTCTGATATCGCCTATCACCTGAACAAATATGAACGCGGCTTCGACCGCGTCGTTAATGTCTGGGGTGCGGACCACCATGGCTACATTGCCCGCGTTAAAGGTGCACTGACCGCACTGGAACTGGATGCCGAGCGACTAGTTATCGCCCTGGTTCAGTTCGCCGTGCTCTGGCGCGGCGCGGAAAAATTGCCGATGTCCACGCGTAGCGGCAACTTCGTCACCTTGCGCGAATTGCGCGAGGAAGTCGGTAACGATGCCGCGCGGTTTTTTTACGTACTGCGCAAAAGCGACCAGCACCTCGACTTCGATCTGGAACTGGCTAAATCGCAGAGCAACGAGAACCCCGTGTATTACATCCAGTATGCGCACGCCCGAATCTGCAGTGTACTGGGGCAATGGGGGGGCAACGCAGCAGAACTGGCCGATGTGGAAACCGGAGTCTTGGGCGGCAAGCACGAGCTTGCCCTGATGAACCTGCTGAACGACTATTCGGGTATTGTAGAAAGCGCGGCCAGGGAACTTTCTCCCCACCTGATCGCCTATTACCTCAAGGAACTGGCTGGAGAGTTTCACAGTTACTATAATGCGGAGCAGTTCCTGGTTCCGGACAACGGTTTGCGACTAGCTCGTCTGGCGCTGATTACCTCCGTCCGGCAAGTGTTGCGTAACGGGTTGGCGCTACTTGGCGTTGGCAGCCCAGAAAAAATGTAGATTTGGTCACTTTATGAGCCGCGATTACAAAAAAACCGACCGTTCTTCCTCCAGAAAAGAGGGTAGCCCGTTATTTATGGGCGTTCTAATCGGGCTGATCGTCGGTCTCGCCGTAGCGATTGGTGTTGCTCTTTACATTAACTTCAGCCCCAAGCCCTTCGCCAGCCGAGACAAACAGCCTGAGGCATCTACATCCACCAAGGCAGCGACAAAAAACGACACCGCCGCGCAAGATACTGCGCCACCCGATGTGGCAGGCAAAAATGGCAAGTCTTCCGACAAGCCCCGGTTTGATTTCTATACGATCCTGCCTGGCAGCGAGGCGCCGGTGTCAGAACAGGAAATCAAGCAAGCCACCAAGCAGGAAGGGGTCGCCAAAGACAGCTATTTTCTTCAGGTCGGTTCTTTTCAAGCGGCAACCGAAGCTGACAACATGAAGGCGCGTCTCGCCCTCCTCGGCCTGGAAGCGGTCATCCAAACGGCGGACATTCCCGACAAGGGAGTCTGGCACCGGGTACGCATTGGGCCTTTTGCCAACATCGAAGACATGAGCCGCTCTCGCACCCTGCTCACGCAGAACGACATTGCCTCCAGTCTGGTCAAGATCAAAGAACCGTCGACACATTAACTCACTGAAATTATTTATTCCGGAGTAGACAACATGAACTTTACCCCTTTCTTCCGCCCCTTTTTCCTGCGCATTTTCCTGGCTATCGCTTTGTCCCTGGTCGGGTTCACTGCAGCAGCAGATCTCCGTCCCGGCAAGGAATATGAGCTGCTTTCCCCGCCCCAAGCCGTGGAGACCGGGAAAAAGATCGAGGTTCTGGAAATCTTCTCCTACGCCTGCTCACATTGTTTCGACCTCGAGGCAGATATAAGCAAATGGGCGAAGCAGCTTCCCAACGATGTCGAGTTTCGCCGCTTGCCGGCGATTTTCCGTGCCGACTGGACGCCTCTTGCCAAAGTGTTTTATACCTTCGAAGCCATGGGGCTGACCGAAAGGCTGAATGGCGAATTTTTCAATGCCATACATGTCCGCCACACTCGCTTCGCTGACGACAATGCCATCTTTGACTGGGTTGAAAAACAGGGCATCCCCCGGAAAAGCTTTATCGATAATTATTCTTCATTCTCTACCCAGAGCAAGACATTGCGTGCCAAGCAGCTTACCCAAGCCTATGGTATCAGTGGTGTTCCCACGGTTATCGTGGATGGAAAATATCGCACATCCGTATCAAACACTGGCAGCCATGCCGGCCTGATGTCGGCTCTCGACCAGTTGATCAAACGGGCGCGGCAGGAACGTGCCGGTAACTAGGGGAAATATCTAACCTCTCTGCCATGAGCATCTCCGTCATTCTGGTCGACGACCACCCTCTGTTTCGCAAAGGTTTGTCGCACCTGCTCGAGGCTGGTACGGATGGAATCACTGTTGCCGGGCAATTTGCCGAGATAGGCGGCGTCCTCGACTGGCTTCGTGACGGCGGCCGCGCGGAAGTTGCCTTGCTGGATCGTAACTTGCGTGACGAGGATGGACTGACTCTGGTTCCCGAACTGAAGCGGTTCGGCATCAAGGTAATCATGCTGACCGTTGCTGACGAAGCCCACGAAATTCGTGAGGCTATAGAGCGTGGGGTTGACGGCTACGTATCCAAAACCAGCGAGCCCGCTCAAATCCTTCAGGCGATATCTACTGTCGCGAGAGGTTCCGGGTTACATCACTCCCCCGTCATGGATGAAGCCATGCAGGGGAAACTGGCATCCGATGCCGGCAGCAAACTTTCAACCCGCGAACTGGAAATCGTTGGTTTGGTTGCGCGCGGCATGAGCAACAAGGCCATTGGCGATGAACTGGGCCTTTCGGACAACACCGTACGTAATCACCTGGGCAGCATCCTGGAAAAGCTCGGGCTCGACAACCGCGTGCAGGTTGCCACCTTTGCCATGAAACATGGCATCAGCAGAAAGTCCGGCGCAGCGTAACCCCAGATGGGTGTTGTTATATTGATTTCCTGCCTGCATCACGAGATAGCCTTATGCTGAATGTTCCTTCATCCCATCAGGTCCTGTGCTTGCTGCGTTGACAGAACAGGACGAAGTGGTGGCTTAACTGTTGGCTGATTGCCAACTCAACGTACTTTACCTGAGCGACCGAATCGGCGAATTTGGCGTCCCCTCTCACAGCATAGGCTTGCCACTAACCTCCATTTACCCGGATCTGGCCGAGAAGCGGGGGGAACTATACGCCGCGTAATCCTGCACGCGCGGGTTATTCATTTGCGTGACGAGCACAATGTCGCGCCGCATCGAGGAAGAAATTTCCCGGATGAAGCGCTATCAGCAAAAATTCCGTCTGCTCCTGCTCAAGGTTCCGAATGCCGGTCAGGAGCAGTTCCTGCAGATCGCGGACATACTGCGAATTCATCTACGCGTGATGGATATCGTGGAAAACCACAAAGATGGTCAGTTTCTGGCGATTCTGCCGGAAACCGCTCTAGAAAATGCGCGACTGCGCAGACCGTCTGCAAAGAGCCTTGCGTGAAGAAAACCTGGATGGAGGAGAAATTCGGTTACTTTACAATGTCGCCGAAGCGATCGACGAAGAAAACGTCAATGCCTTGCTTGGCCGACTTGATGATGTTTACAAGAAATTCAGGAATAGCGCGCATCTCGCTACTGAATGAAGCCTTTATCAAGCAATTCCGCTGTCAACGCAAAATAGTCTTTTGCCCCTTGGCTGCGGGGCGCAAAATCAAACACACTCTTGCCATGCTCCGGGCTCTCCGCCAGGCTGACATTTTCCGCAATATGCGTTTCGCACAAAGCGTCGCCGTAACGCTCCCTTAACTGCTCATAAACGTGATGGGAAAACTTTCTGCGGGAATCGAAGCGGGTCACCACCACTTTGCGTTCGATTTTACGCTTCAGACCTCTCTCCAGAACATTTAGTGCTGCATCCAGCCGCTCAACCCCCTGCATGGAAAGATAATCGGCCGACACAGGGATCAACACTCGGTCGGCAGCAAAAATCGCATTCAATGACAACACGCCAAGCATCGGGCAGCAGTCGATCAAAATCGGACTATCCTCCCATGCCAGGCTTTCCTGCAGGCCCTCGCGCAGGCGCGATGCAATGCTGGTGCTTTTTCCGTATAGCGCATCGATTTTCGACAACTCCAGATGACCTGGAATCAGCCGCATACCGTCAGCGACATCACGTACCAGGCTAGCCAACGGAGTCTCCTCGCGGTAAAACGCCGCAATGCTCTCATCCCGGTTTTCTGCGCGGATTCCACATGAAAGTGTCAGATGCGCCTGGGGATCGAGGTCAATCGCAATCGGCCGTTTTTCCAGATGCGCCAGGGCGGCCGCCAGATTCAGAGTCGTGGTGGTTTTACCCACCCCGCCTTTCTGGTTGAAGACCGCTATCACAGCCATGTTATTGCCTCCGCTATTCCACTGTGACCGATTTTGCCAGGTTTCTTGGCTTGTCCACGTCCGTTCCCTTTTGCAAGGCCGCATGATAGGCCAGCAACTGTAGCGGCACCGTATGCAGGATCGGACTCAGCAGTCCAGCATGCTCCGGCAGCTTGATCAGGTGAACGTCCTCCTGTGCCTGCATCTGGCTATCCTGGTCAGCAAGCACGTACAACTCGCCGCCGCGAGCGCGGACTTCCTGCAGGTTGGATTTCAGTTTTTCCAGCAAGGCATCGTTGGGGGCGATAGCGACCACCGGCATGTCGCTATCGACCAACGCCAGCGGGCCGTGCTTTAGCTCTCCCGCCGGGTAGGCTTCGGCATGGATGTAGGAGATTTCCTTCAGCTTCAGCGCGCCTTCCATGGCGATCGGATAATGCAATCCACGCCCAAGAAACAGGGCATGCTGCTTGAATGCCATGCGCTCAGCCCAGAGCTCAATCTGCGGCTCGAGCAGCAGCACCTGGTTGACCATCGCTGGCAAGTGGCGCAGCGCATCGAGGTGCGCTGTTTCCTGCGCGGCGCTGATGCGGCCGCGCAGCTTGCCCAACACCAATGCCAGCAAAAGCAATGCGGTCAGTTGGGTGGTGAAAGCTTTGGTAGAGGCAACACCAATTTCAGGGCCCGCACGAGTCAGAAAGCGTAGCCCCGATTCGCGTACCAGCGCGCTTTCAGGGGCATTACAAATAGACAGGCTATGTACATGGCCGAGGGATTTGGCATGCTTTAGCGCTGCCAGGGTATCCGCCGTTTCGCCCGACTGGGAAATGGTCACGATCAGCGCATTGGGATTGGGCACACTGTCACGATATCGGTATTCGCTCGCCACTTCAGCGTTGCATGGAATTCCCGCAACACTCTCAATCCAGTAGCGTGCCACCATTGCGGCGTGATAACTGGTACCGCAAGCAATGATGGTTACACTATCGATTGCACTGAGTACGTTACTCGCGTGATCACCAAATATTGTCGGGTTGAGGTCACCATGGCTCAGCGCCTCTTCCAGGGTTTCTGCCAAAGCGCGAGGCTGCTCGAAAATTTCTTTCTGCATGTAGTGCCGGTAACCGCCCAGCTCTGCCCGGTCCGCGCTGAGTTCGCTGATTTGTACCGGCCTGGATACCTGCATGCCACTCCGGTCAACAATCCTGAAGTCGAGCAGGCCAATATCCGCCACGTCGCCCTCTTCCAAGTAAACCACTTTTTGCGTAACCGGGAGTAATGCCGAAACATCGGAAGCGATGAAGTGCTCCTCGATACCGACACCGATCAACAGCGGACTGCCCTCGCGCGCGCACACCAGTCGATTTGGCTCAGCGGCACAGATCACACCTATCGCGTAGGTACCCTTGAGTTCGGTGACGGCCTTGCGGGTAGCCTGAAACAGGTCTTTTTCCTGGTGGAAATGAAAATGAATCAAATGGACGATGACTTCGGTGTCGGTATCGGAAGTGAAGTGGTAACCGATTTCGCTTAACCGCTGGCGCAACGCTTCGTGGTTTTCGATAATACCATTGTGCACAACGGCAAGTGATTCCTCGCTAACATGGGGGTGGGCGTTGCGCTCGCTGGGTACGCCATGCGTCGCCCAACGAGTATGAGCAATGCCGAGATTGCCATGCGTTTTCTGGATTTTTATTTCCGCTTCCAACTCGGCCACGCGCCCCGGCTTCCGCACTCGAGTTAGCCCACCATTCACCGACACGGCCAGACCTGCCGAATCGTAACCACGATATTCAAGCCGCCTCAAGCCTTCCAGCAGAATAGGCACAACATTGCGCTGTGCAACAGCGCCGATGATTCCACACATATTTAGACTCCGTCAGGGAGAAGGTTTATTTTTTTGAGGCCGTTTCCAGCCTGGGATTGTAACCTGCTTTGCCCGCGACAGAGTGAGTTGCTCCGCCGGCGCATCTCTGGTAATTGTCGCTCCCGCACCAATGGTCGCGCCCTTGCCTACGGTGACCGGGGCTACCAGTTGGGTGTCTGAACCGATAAATGCGTCGTCCTCGATAACCGTCCGGTGCTTGTAGGCGCCATCGTAGTTGCAGGTGATGGTACCAGCGCCGATATTCACATTTTTTCCTACCGTGGTATCACCGATATAACTCAGGTGGTTGATCTTGCTGCCGCGGTCAACCTGGCTATTTTTCAACTCGACGAAATTGCCGACATGCACATCTTCTGCCAGTTCGGTACCAGGGCGGAGTCGGGCAAACGGTCCAATACGTCCATTATCGCCAATTCGTGCCTCCTCAATCAGGCTAAATGGCGCAATCCGGGTCCCCTCTCCAACACTGACATCACGCAGCACGCAGTTGGCGGCAACAGTGACATTATCGCCCAATACCACCTTGCCTTCAAAAACGCAGTTGACGTCGATGCTGACATCTCGGCCACAGACCAATTCGCCACGCACGTCGATGCGCTTTGGATCCATCAGACGTACGCCTCGCTCCATCAGCCTGGTGGCAACTTCATGCTGGTGCAGACGTTCCAGATGCGCCAACTGAGCGGCGCTGTTCACTCCTATCACCTCCCAGTGGTGGCCAGGGTGGCGAGCATTCACTCTCACGCCATCAACCACGGCCATGGCGATAACGTCAGTCAAATAGTACTCTCCCTGGGCATTGTCGTTGCGTAAAGCACTAAGCCATTTTTTCATCTTAGCATTGGGTAGTGCCATGATGCCCGTATTCACTTCATGTATGGCGCGCTCCGCCTCATTCGCATCTTTGTGCTCTACAATGGATTTTACTTGGCCTTGCGCATCGCGCAGGATTCGGCCGTATCCCTCCGGGTCCGGTAACGATACCGTCAGCAAACCAACCGAATCTCCATTCATTGAGTCCAGCAGGTTACGTAGAGTACTGACGGAGATCAGCGGCACGTCACCATACAGAATCAGGGTCACCCCGGCATCATCCAACTCCACTGCGGCCTGCTGCAATGCATGACCGGTTCCAAGTTGCTGCACCTGATTGACCCAGGTGATATCACTGTCAGCGAATGCCTGCGGCACGGTCTCACCACCATGCCCATAAACCACCAGCAATTTTGCAGGGTCAAGTTCTCGTGCGGCATTGATAACATGCCCGAGTAGTGGACGGCCTGCAAGCGGGTGCAGAACCTTCGGGCGGTCTGAGTGCATGCGCGAACCTTTTCCAGCCGCCAATATAACGATGTTAAGTTTGGATATCATGATTTTGTTTTGCCTATAAAAAAATGGCAGCCCTAGAGGCTGCCATTTCAACACTACCTACCCACTCGCACAAGCACTACCTCTGCTTGCGCAGTCGTTGAATCGCATGTAACTGGGCGATGGCCTCGGCCAACTCAGCCTGTGCCTGAGCGTAATCGATCGATGCCGTGCGATCGCGCATAGCCTCCTCAGCTCGTTGCTTGGCTTCCATTGCCTTCACCTCATCCAGGTCTCTGCCACGAACCGCTGTGTCGGCAAGGATGGTCACCACCGAGGGTTGAACCTCGAGCAAGCCGCCGGAAACGTAGATCAACTCCTCTTCGTCGCGATCAGGCAACTTGAGGCGAACCGAGCCCGCCTTGATTTTGGTAATCATCGGCGCGTGACGTGGGTAAATACCCACTTCTCCCATTGCCGCCGGAGCAACGAGGAATTCTACCAATCCGGAGAAAAGCGAACGTTCCGCACTGACCACGTCCACATGCATTGTCATTGCCATGGTTGATTTGCCTTAAATGGTTTTTGCTTTTTCCACGACTTCGTCGATGGTGCCAACCATGTAGAAGGCCTGTTCCGGCAAATGATCGTAATCACCGTTGACGATGCCCTTGAAGCCCGCGAGCGTATCCTTGAGTGACACAAACTTGCCGGGGGAGCCGGTAAACACCTCGGCAACAAAGAACGGCTGGGACAGGAAGCGCTGAATTTTGCGTGCACGAGATACCGCCAGCTTGTCTTCCGGAGCAAGCTCATCCATACCCAGAATCGCGATGATGTCGCGTAATTCCTTGTAGCGCTGAAGCGTGGATTGCACGCCGCGGGCGACATTGTAATGCTCCTCGCCCACCACCAGCGGATCGAGCTGGCGGGAGGTGGAATCGAGAGGGTCGACCGCTGGATAGATGCCCAGTTCCGCCACTTGCCGCGACAACACCACGGTTGCGTCCAAGTGGGCAAAGGTGGTGGCCGGAGACGGATCGGTCAAATCATCCGCAGGCACATATACGGCCTGGATAGAAGTAATTGAGCCTTTCTTGGTCGAGGTAATACGCTCCTGCAAGCGACCCATCTCCTCCGCCAGGGTGGGCTGGTAGCCCACCGCTGAAGGCATACGACCCAGCAGCGCGGACACTTCGGTGCCGGCCAGGGTAAAGCGGTAAATATTATCCACAAACAGCAGCACGTCGCGGCCTTCGTCGCGGAAGAATTCCGCCATGGTGAGGCCGGTCAAGGCTACGCGCAAACGGTTGCCAGGTGGTTCGTTCATCTGGCCGTAGACCAGTGAGACTTTATCCAGCACACCGCCTTCTTTCATTTCATGATAGAAGTCGTTGCCCTCGCGGGTGCGCTCGCCGACGCCAGCGAAAACCGAATAACCGCTGTGCTCGACCGCGATGTTGCGAATCAGCTCCATCATGTTAACGGTCTTGCCCACACCAGCGCCGCCAAACAGACCAACCTTGCCGCCTTTGGCGAACGGGCAAATCAGGTCAATCACCTTGATACCTGTTTCGAGCAGTTCGGTCGAGGGTGACAGCTCATCAAAAGCGGGAGCCTTGCGATGAATTGCCCAGCTATGTTCATTACCAATCGGGCCCAACTCGTCGATCGGGTTACCCAATACGTCCATGATACGGCCCAAGGTCTTGGTACCCACCGGTACGGAAATAGGCGCACCGGTATTGGATACTTCCATACCGCGACGTAAACCGTCCGTTGTGCCCATTGCAATAGTTCTCACCACGCCATCGCCCAGTTGCTGCTGCACTTCCAGTGTCAGGCCCACATCAGGCAGCTTCAGCGCATCGTAAACTTTGGGCAGAGATTCGCGCGGGAACTCTACGTCAACCACCGCACCGATAATCTGCACTATTTTACCTTGGCTCATCATCACTTCCTTAATAAATACAATTCATTCGATTAAACCGCTGCGGCACCCGCGACGATCTCGGATAGTTCCTTGGTGATGGCTGCCTGACGGGTTTTGTTGTAAATCAGCTTGAGTTCGTCAATCACGTTCCCGGCATTATCCGAGGCCGCCTTCATCGCCACCATCCGTGAACTTTGCTCGGAGGCAATATTTTCAGCCACTGACTGATAAATCAGGGTCTCGATATACCGCACCAGCAGATCGTCAATGACCTGCTTAGCATCTGGCTCATAAATATAATCCCAATGGCCGCTTGCGCTTCCCAACGCTTCACCACTAATGGGCAGAAGCTGCTCCATCACCGGCTCCTGCTTCATGGTATTGACGAAGCGGGTGAAACAGATATGCAACGCGTCGATGCGGCCATCATTATAGGCATCCAGCATCAACTTAACCGGCCCGATCAGCTTTTCCATGTGCGGCGTATCGCCCAGATGCGTCGCCTGTGAAAGCACGCTAGCTCCGATGCGCTGCATGAAACCTAGTGCTTTGTTGCCTATAGCGCAAACCTCAACGCCATGCTTGCCGCTTTCCCATTCCTTCATCCTAGCCAGGGTCATGCGCAGGACGTTGGTGTTCAGGCCACCGCACAACCCCTTGTCCGAGGTAACCACGATCACCCCGATGCGGCTCGGGTTCTCGCGCTTTACCAGAAAAGGATGTTTGTATTCCGGATTGGCATGGCTCAGGTGTGCCGCTACATTACGAATTTTCTCCGCATAGGGCCTGGCCGCACGCATCCGATCCTGCGCTTTGCGCATTTTGGAGGCCGCAACCATTTCCATGGCTCGGGTTATCTTCTGGGTATTCTGGACGCTCTTGATCTTGGTCCGAATTTCTTTACCGCCAGCCATCAGTCAACTCCGCTGTGAATTCGTCTGCGCTCAATCAATAAACGGCGCTGGCTTTGAAATCATCGATCGCCGCGCTCAACGCTTTTTCTGCTTCAGCGTCCATTTCCTTGGTTTCTTCGATCTTGTCTCGCAACGCGCTGTACTTGCTCTTGATGAAAGCGTGCAAAGCAGCCTCGAAGGCCAGCGCTTTTTTCACGTCAACATCGTCAAGATAACCCTTGTTCACGGCAAACAAGGTTAGCGCCGTGTCCGCTACGGTCATCGGAGCGAACTGGGCCTGCTTCATAAGCTCGGTAACCATTTTGCCGCGTTCCAGCTGCTTGCGGGTTGCCTCGTCAAGGTCGGACGCAAACTGCGCGAACGCTGCCAGCTCGCGGTACTGCGCCAGCGCCATACGAATACCGCCGCCCAGCTTCTTGATCACCTTGGTCTGCGCCGCTCCACCGACGCGGGACACGGAAAGACCGGCATTGATTGCGGGACGAATCCCGGCGTTGAACAAGTCGGTTTCCAGAAAGATCTGACCGTCGGTAATCGAAATCACGTTGGTCGGAACGAACGCCGAAACGTCGCCGGCCTGGGTTTCGATAATCGGCAGCGCGGTGAGCGAGCCTGTCTTGCCTTTTACCCCGGAACGCTTTTCCACGTCTTCCGCGTTGATGCGCGCAGCGCGCTCGAGCAGACGGGAGTGCAAGTAGAACACATCACCCGGGTAAGCCTCGCGACCAGGCGGACGCCGCAGCAACAGGGAAATCTGGCGGTAGGCCCAAGCCTGCTTGGTGAGGTCGTCATAAATGATCAGGGCGTCCTGACCACGGTCGCGGAAATATTCGCCCATCGAGCAACCCGAATAGGGTGCGATGTACTGCATTGCCGCCGAGTCAGAGGCGGTTGCGGCCACTACAATAGTGTGGCCCATGGCGCCGTGCTCTTCCAACTTGCGCACCACGTTGATAATGCTCGACGCTTTCTGACCGATAGCCACGTAGATGCAGATTACCCCGGTGCCCTTCTGATTAATGATGGCATCCACGGCCACGGCGGTTTTGCCGGTTTGCCGGTCGCCAATAATTAGTTCTCGCTGACCGCGGCCGATCGGCACCATGGCGTCAATTGACTTGAGGCCGGTTTGTACTGGTTGAGACACGGACTGGCGAGCAATAACACCGGGAGCAATTTTTTCGATCGGGGATTTTTCGGTGGTGTTGATCGGCCCTTTGCCGTCAATCGGCTGACCCAACGAGTTCACCACGCGTCCCATCAGTGCTTCACCGACCGGCACCTCCAGAATGCGGCCGGTACACTTGACGGTGTCGCCTTCAGTAATGTGCTCGTATTCGCCCAACACCACGGCGCCAACCGAGTCTCGCTCAAGATTGAGTGCAAGGCCGAAGGTGTTACCGGGAAATTCCAGCATCTCACCCTGCATTGCGTCACTCAGGCCATGAACTCGGACGATACCGTCGGTAACCGACACTACCGTGCCCTGATTCCGCGCCTCGGCCGTGGTGGCCAGGTTTTCGATTTTGCTCTTGATCAGCTCACTGATCTCTGAAGGATTCAACTGCATGATCTCTCCTAACTTTTGAGCGTAAACGCCATGTTTTGTAATTGGCCGCGCACCGATGCGTCAATCACGACGTCGCCCGCTACGATTCTGACACCGCCGATCAGTCCGGGGTCCAGGGTTACGGTCGCCTCAACTTTGCGCTTGTATTTGGTTTCCAAGCGACGCACTAAATCTTCTTTCTCTGCGTCACTCAGGGGATAGGCACTGAAAATCTCGGTGTCCATGACGCCGCCGTGCAGTGCCCGTAGCAGCTCGAACTGCTCGCGGATGACCGGCAACAAGGTCAGCCGGCCATTCTCCAGCAGCAGCTTTACCATGTTTACGCCTTGTGCATCGATACTCTTTTCGCACACGGCAAGAAACGCGTTTCGCTGTTGTTCCGCCGTCAGCCGGGGGTTGCCGATCACCGCCTGCATCTGCGGGTCGTTAACAACCGTTGAAGCAAACTCCAGCATCTGCGACCACTTATCGAGTGCGTCACCCTGCTCGGCGATGCGGTAAACCGCTTCGGCATAGGGTCTGGCTATGGTAGTGACTTCTGCCATGATGTCTCTATAGCTCGCTCTTGATCGATGTCAGGAGTTCGGCGTGCACCTTGGCATCTATTTCTCGACGAAGGATTTTCTCCGCGCCGGCGATCGCCAGATCGGCCACCTGCTGGCGCAAACTTTCCTTGGCCCGATGGACTTCCTGCTCTATTTCAGCTTTAGCCCCAGCAACGAGACGGTCGCCTTCATCCTTGGCGTGCCCTTTGGCCTCATCGATGATTTGAGCTGCGCGCTTCTCAGCCTGGGCGATCACATCAGCCGCTTTCTGCTTGGCTTCATGCATGCCCTCAGTAGCACGACGGGAGGCCAACTCCAGCTCGTGCTTTCCGCGCTCACCGGCGGCCAATCCATCGGCGATGACCTGCTTGCGCGCGGTCAACACCTGCATGATGGGCGGCCAGACAAACCTCATGCAGAACCAGACGAACATGATAAACATGATCGTTTGCCCGAGAAGGGTTGCATTGATATTCATGCAGGAACCTTTCTTGTATTAAGAATGACTATCAGCCTTAGCCTGCAACCGCAAACAGGACGTACATGGCGATACCAACCGCGATCATCGGCACTGCATCAACCAGACCCATGACCACGAAGAACTGGGTACGTAGCATCGGAATCAATTCAGGCTGACGAGCCGCACCTTCAAGGAAGCGCCCGCCCAGAATACCGATACCGACAGCCGCACCCAGTGCGCCCAGACCCATCATGATCGCGCCAGCGATGAAAAGCAGTGCATGTTCCATTGTGTATCTCCTGGTTAATTTAAAAAATAAGGGGTTGAATAACTTTAATGATGTTCCTGATGGGCCATATCCAGGTAAACCACGGTTAATGTCATGAAAATAAACGCTTGTAGCGTCACAATCAGAATGTGGAAAATCGCCCACCCCAGTGAAAGTACAATCTGCGAACCGAACAGCAGCGTGCTACCAAAAGAGACGCTTGCCCACGAGGCGCCCATGAGAGCGATCAGGATGAAGATCATTTCGCCAGCGTACATATTGCCAAATAGCCGCAGGGCCAACGAAATCGGCTTGGCAATCAGGTTCACGCCCTCCAGGAAGATGTTGGCTGGCATACCGAATTTACCGAAGGGTTGTAGCGTTAATTCGCCGACAAATCCGCCCAGGCCTTTCATCTTGATGCTGTAATACACCACCAGCACAAACACCCCGATAGACATGCCGAATGTGGCATTGGGATCGGTCGTGGGAACAACTTTCAGAAATGGAATACCGGCCGCATGGGCGATTAAGGGCAGATAATCTATAGGCACAAGATCCATCAGATTCATTAACAGTATCCAGGCGAAAATCGTCAGGGCGAGCGGTGCTACCATGTCATTTCTGGCAGTAAACGAACCGCGCACACTGGTATCAATGAATTCAATGATCCACTCGACGAAATTCTGTAGCCCACTAGGTACGCCCGCCGAGGCTTTTTGAGCCGCACGCGTAAAAAAGAACAGAAACAGTACGCCAAGGGCAAAGGAAAAGAACATGGTGTCCAGATTAATGGCCCAGAAACCCATTTCCTTAGCCTGCTCTGCACTTCGCGCAATACCCAAGGAACCATCTGACAACTGGCCAAAAGTCAGATTCTGCAAATGGTGTCTGATATATTCTGAGGATGTGAGTGTTTCTGCAGACATTTATTGTTTCTCTATTCCACTGAATATTGTCGAAAATACCAAGGTCAACTGCCCCAAAACAAAACCGATCAGCAAAGGCACCGGCATCAGCTTCAACCATCCCAATCCCGCCACTATCAGCAGCGCGACCATCAAAAAACGCTCCATGCTGAAGCGTACCAACCAAGCCAGTTCCTGACGCGCTTCTTGCACTGGCCGCTGCGCACCGGCACGCATGCACCAGATCAGAAACAGCGCATTTGCCACGGCTACCGCGCCACCAAAAAATGCCGCAACAGCAACATTTCTTTCCTGCCAGATTAGCAACAACGATGCGCCAAGAATCACCGTAGCAGCCTGCACACCGACCGCCCCGTAACCTACGCCCATTTGCAAATCGCAGTCAGAAATAAAAAGTGACGCGATTTTAATCCCTCCTTGACCCGCTCGTCAATTTAAGGGCATTCCAGAAGCTCGCTCAGCCGAGCATTTTATTCAGGACCTTAACATCAGATTACAGGCAATTTAATATGTAGGCAAATAATTATATTCTTATATGTACAGAAGAAATTCTACACATCATCTTTCGCTCAGTCGACCAATAATATTGTCCAGTTGCTCCAGGCTATCGTAATTAATGATCAGCTTACCCCGGCCCTTATTTTGTGTTTTTAGCGTTACTATAGCACCCAATTTTTCCGCCAAATCTTCCTGTAACCTTAAAATATCCCGGTCCGGCCTGGTCTTAGGCTTTGAGTTCGCCGGTTGTTGCTGACGCTGAACCAGCCTTTCCGCTTCGCGCACAGACAACCCTTTGCCCACAATCTCATTGGCCACCGTAATTTGTCCCACATTAGGCAGGCTTAGCAACGCTCTGGCATGCCCCATGTCGAGTTGATTGTGCATCAGCAGCTCCTGCACCGGTGCTGCCAGATTGAGCAGGCGCAACAGATTGCTTACCGCGCTACGCGATCGCCCTACCGCTTCAGCGGCTAGCTGGTGGGTCATATCAAACTCGTTAATCAGGCGCTGGATTCCCGTAGCCTCCTCCAGCGGATTGAGGTTCTCACGCTGAATATTCTCGATCAACGACATTGCCAATGCCGCCTCATCCGCCACCACCCGCACCAGCACCGGCACTTCTGTCAGCCCGGCAAGCCGAGCTGCGCGCCAACGCCGCTCGCCGGCAATAATTTCATAGCTGCCCGCAATCAGCGCCCTGGCCAGTATGGGCTGCATGATGCCCTGGGATTTGATGGATTCGGCCAATTCCGCCAGGGATTCCTGGTCCATGTGGGTGCGCGGCTGATATTTTCCTGGCTGAAGCTGATCCAGCTGTAAATTTTGCAGCCTATCTTTATTTTCTTCTTCACCGCCGCCAGCCAGCAGTGCATCAAGACCACGTCCCAACCCCTTCATTTTTACCATTTCCCCCTCACTTTCTTACCATTTCGCCAGCCAGCGCCAAATACGCCTGCGCGCCTTTCGATGTTTTGTCGTGATACAACACCGGCACACCATAGCTGGGCGCTTCTGCCAGCCGGACATTACGCGGAATCACGGTGCGATAGACCTTATCGCCAAAATGCCGCTGCAGTTGCTCTGACACCTGCTGTGCGAGGGTATTCCTCGGATCGAACATGGTCCGCAGCAAACCCTCGATTTCCAGCTGCGGGTTCAGGCTGGCACGCACCCGCTTAATGGTCTGCACCAGATCGCTCAGACCCTCCAGGGCGTAATATTCGCACTGCATCGGGATCATCACCGCCTGCGCAGCGCAAAGGCCGTTCACCGTAAGCAAGTTAAGTGCCGGCGGACAGTCGATCAGCACAAAATCGTAATCTGCCTCAATGTTTGCCAGGGCATTTTTAAGCCGTTTTTCCCGATGCGGCAAATCCACCAGTTCGACCTCCGCGCCCGCCAATTCGCGGTTGGAAGGGATCAGGTCAAACTTGCCGCAGGTGTTGGTGATACGCACCTCCGCGATGCTCTTTTCCTCCAGCAGCACATGATATACCGTCTGCGTCAGAGCCATTTTGTCGACACCACAACCCATGGTGGCGTTGCCTTGCGGATCAAGGTCGATCAGCAACACACGACGTTTGGTTGCCGCCAAGCTGGCCGCAAGATTGACCGTGGTGGTGGTCTTCCCCACACCTCCTTTTTGATTTGTAATTGCGAGTACTTTTGCCATCACTCCACCCTAACCCATTGCTTCCATTTTTATCGGTCGCAGCAAAACCAGATGCCGTTCGGCATCCAGGCTCGGCACCTTGAGCGGCTCTACTCCCTGCAATACAACGGTAGCCGGCAATCGGGTCAACTCCTCATAGGGATAAACCCCCTTCATTGCCAGCATCAGCCCCGTATTACTACATAAATGCAACGCCAAGCCGACGAACTCGGCCAAATCAGAAAATGCCCGAGAAATCACTACATCGTATTTTTCTTCCGGCCGCCATGCCTCTACCCTTTCGCAGACTACTGTCGTGTTCTTCAAGCCCAACTCCAGACAGGCTTGCCGGAGAAAACTGGTTTTTTTATGGTTGCTGTCCAGCAGGGTAACCTCAAGCGACGGATTCGCCAGTGCCAAGGGGATTCCCGGCAGACCGGGCCCGGTTCCGACATCAATGATTCGGCACCCGTCGATATGCGGTAAAACCGCCAGGCTATCGAGCAAATGCTGGGTTACCATTTTTTGCGGATCACGCACGGCAGTCAGGTTATAAACCTGGTTCCATTTCTGTATGAGCTCAACATAGCTCAGCAATCTTGATTGCGTTGCCGGGTCTAAATCCAGGCCCATTTCCTCCAGACCACAGACTAATTTTTCTTCCGGGCTCATGCGCTTTTCTTCTCGTCACTAATCTTCTGACTACGCTTCAAGTACACCAGCAGTACAGAAATCGCCGCTGGCGTCACCCCGGAGATTCGCCCGGCTTGTCCCAGTGTTTCAGGCTTGTGCTGGTTAAGCTTCTGCTGCACCTCGATGGAGAGTCCATGCACCTCGCGGTAATCCAAACTCAGCGGCAAGACCATGGCTTCATAATGCTGATGACGGGCCACCTCCTCCTGCTGACGCGCGATGTAACCCTGGTACTTGGCTTGGATCTCAATTTGTTCGGCCACCTTTGAGTCTCCAACCCCCACACCGGCGCCCGTCAGCGTCATCAAGTCACTGTAGCTGACATCAGGCCGGCGCAGTAAATCCAATAACGAATACTCCCGCTCGATCCCCTTTCCCAGCACCCTTTCCGCATCTTCCTGGGGCAGCAACTTCGGATTAACCCATACACTTTTCAGTCGTTCCTGTTCGCGCGCGATAGCCTCACGCTTTTCCACGAAACACCGCCACCTCGCATCATCAACCACGCCGAGCAACCGCCCCGCTTCCGTCAATCGCAGATCAGCATTATCCTCGCGCAACATCAACCGGTATTCGGCGCGACTGGTAAACATGCGGTAAGGCTCAACCACGCCACGGGTGATCAGGTCATCCACCATCACCCCGAGATAGGCCTGATCCCGGCCGGGATACCAAGCTTCTTTTCCCTGTGCCGACAACCCAGCATTAATACCCGCCAGGATTCCCTGCGCTGCGGCTTCTTCATAACCGGTTGTCCCATTAATCTGGCCCGCGAAGAATAGTCCCTGTATTGCCTTGGTTTCCAATGAGTGTTTCAGCCCGAGTGGGTCGAAAAAATCGTACTCTATTGCGTAGCCAGGCCGAGTAATGTGTGCATTTTCAAAGCCTTGTATAGACCGCACCAGCTCTACCTGTACATCGAAAGGCAAGCTGGTAGAGATGCCGTTGGGATAGATTTCATGGGTATTCAGCCCTTCCGGCTCAACGAAAATCTGGTGTGAATCCTTGCCGGAAAAACGCATGATCTTGTCTTCAATAGACGGACAATAGCGTGGCCCCACCCCCTCTATCACACCCGTGTAAAGCGGCGAGCGGTCCAGCCCGCCACGGATAATATCGTGAGTACGCAGATTGGTCTGAGTGATCCAGCATGGCAATTGGCGTGGATGCTGTGCGGAAGAGCCCAGGAAGGAAAATGCCGGCGCCGGGTCGTCGCCAGGTTGCTCCACCATCACCGAATAATCCAGACTGCGTCCATCGATACGCGGCGGCGTGCCCGTCTTAAAACGCTTCACTGGCAATTGAATCTCGCGCAACCGTTGCGCCAAGGTGATCGAAGGGGGGTCTCCGGCGCGCCCTGCCTGATAATTCGATTGTCCAACATGGACCAGGCCTGCCAGGAACGTGCCTGCCGTTAACACCACGGCCTTGGCCTGAAAACGCAAACCCAGCTGGGTAATCACGCCCATCACACGGTCTTGCTCAAGAATCAGGTCATCAACCGCCTGCTGGAACAGCCACAGATTGGGTTGACTCTCCAGTCGACCCCGAATCGCCTGCCGATACAGGACGCGGTCAGCCTGCGCGCGCGTTGCCCGCACCGCCGGCCCCTTGCTGGAATTGAGGATGCGAAACTGGATGCCCGCTTCATCTGTCGCTGCCGCCATGGCTCCGCCCAGAGCATCGACCTCCTTCACCAAATGACCCTTGCCAATACCGCCGATCGAGGGATTACACGACATTTGGCCGAGCGTTTCGATGTTATGCGTCAACAATAGCGTTTTCAGCCCCATGCGGGCGCTGGCTAGCGCGGCTTCCGTTCCTGCATGGCCGCCGCCGATCACAATAACATCAAACTGGGAGGGATAAAGCATGGTCAACCGGGAGTGCGAAATGAGTGCGAATCATAACCCAAAAAGGCTATTGTTTCACGTGAAACGCTATTTTCCGATACAGAAACGGGAAAAGATCTCGCCCAGCAAATCGTCAGATGTAAATTCGCCGGTTATACTGGAAAGTGCGTTCTGGGCTAACCGGAGCTCCTCCGCAAAAAACTCGACACGTCCTTCGCATGTGGCCGCCAGCGTCAATCGCTCCTTGGCTACGCGCAATGCGCTCAAGTGACGTTCGCGCGCAATGAACACACCCTCGCCACCCGTCTGCCAACCAACCACTCGCAACAGATGCTCATGTAACAGATCGACTCCCGCTCCCGTCTTCGCCGAGAGGTAAATGTCTACAGTCCCACCCACGACATCCACTCTGGGTTCTTGCCCAAGAAGGTCAACCTTATTGAATACACGAAGCAGCGGCAAACCTGATGGTAATTTGGTAATAATATCCAAGTCGACCGGCGCGATCCCTTTCGCAGCATCAATCAGGAGCAACGCCGCGTTAGCCTGCTGTATCGCGCTCCAGGTGCGGGCAATACCGATTTTCTCAACTTCCTCATCGGTTTCTCGCAGGCCAGCAGTGTCAATAAAATGAAGCGCAACGCCCTCGATCTCGATGTGTTGACGGATCGCATCACGAGTGGTTCCCGCCACGGGAGTGACGATTGACACTTCCTCGCCCGCAAGCTGATTAAGCAAACTGGATTTGCCCACATTCGGCTGACCAATGAGGACGATATGCAAGCCCTCACGTAACAGGCTACCCTGCTTTGCCTGATGGAAGACCTTATCCAGCTGAGCGCTGATAGCGACTAGCTGGTTTAGCGCATTGGACTCTTCGAGAAAGTCGATCTCCTCTTCCGGGAAATCCAGGGTCGCCTCTACCAGCATACGCAGGCTGGTCAGTGCATCAACCAATTGGTGGATGGCATGGGAAAACTCTCCGCGGAGTGAGCGCATTGCGGTTTTGGCCGCCTCGACAGTGGCCGCATCGATCAGATCAGCAACACTTTCCGCTTGAGCCAGATCCATCTTGTCATTAAGAAAGGCGCGCTGGGTAAACTCTCCCGGCTCGGCGGGGCGTGCACCCAATTCCAGACAACGGCTAAGCACCCGGCGCAACACCGCGTCACCGCCGTGACCCTGCAGTTCGAGAACATCCTGGCCAGTATAGGAATGGGGGGCGGGGAAAGACAGTGCGATACCCTGATCGATCACTTCCCCGTCGGCCCCGAGGAAATCGCTCAGCGTAGCGACACGGGGAAGCGAGTTTTTCCCTAGGATTTTCTTGGCGAAAACTCGCAGGTCTTCACCAGAAACACGCACCACGCCAATACCACCGCGGCCATGGGCAGTGGCAATTGCTGCGATGGTATCAGTGTTTACCATGCCTTTTTGCGGCGACTTTTTCCTGCTCAACGCCGTGAGTGACATACCATTGCTGTGCAATCGACAGCGTATTGTTCACCACCCAGTACAGAACCAGGCCGGCGGGAAAGAAAAAGAAGAAAACGCTGAAAGCGATCGGCATAACCATCATCACTTTGGCCTGAATGGGGTCGGGTGGGGTCGGGTTAAGCTTGGTCTGAATGATCATCGTGATCCCCATCACGATCGGCAAGATGTAAAAGGGGTCGGGAGAAGACAGATCATGGATCCACAGCATGAACGGTGCCTGACGCATTTCGACACTATTCAGCAACGCCCAGTAAAGTGCGATAAATACCGGAATCTGCACCACGACCGGCAGACAACCCCCAAGCGGGTTGACCTTCTCGGTCTTGTACAGCTCCATCATGGCTGTATGCAACCTTTGCCGATCGTCGCCGTACTGCTCCTTGAGTTTTTGCAGTTTAGGCCCAAGAACTCGCATCTGCGCCATGGAGCGGTAGCTCTTTGCCGACAACGGATAGAAAGCCAGCTTGATCAGGATAGTCAGCAAAATGATTGCCGCCCCCCAGTTATGAACCAGCTTGTTAAGAAACGCCAGAACCCAGAACAGTGGCGCTGAAATTACGGTCAGTATGCCGTAATCAACAACCAGATTGAGGCCGGGCGCAACCTTGCTGAGGTGGTCTTGCTCCTGCGGTCCCACATAAAGAGGTACCGTAACTTTCTTCACGGATCCTGGCTCAATCAAGCCTACAGGCAGAATCACACCCGCATCGTAAAGATCATCTCCCAGCTTTTTCGCATAATATTCACGCGGCTGGTTGGCGGGAAGCCATGCGCTAAGAAAATAATGCTGGACCATGGCGACCCAACCATCATCACTTTGCTTCGGATAGCTCGCTTTATTCTTATCAATATCGGAGAAGCTGATTTTGTTAAATTTATCTTTTTCAGTGTAAACAGCAAACCCAGTATAGGTCGAGACAAACTTGGGATTACCGAGTGGGGGCTGGCCATTTCTCACTAACTGGAAATAGGCATGTGGCTCAAGTCGGGTTCCGCTGCCGTTGTTGATCTCGTAGGCAACATCAACTACGTAGCTACCTTTTCGAAAGGTAAAAATCTTGTCCACCTTGACGCCATTTGCACCCACCCAAGTCAGTCTTGCCTGTATTTCATTCGCCCCCTCGGCGAGCTTGTATTGGGTTGCCGCATTAGAAAATAGTGTCTTATGTGTTGGCAAATCATTGCCTATCAGGCCTGACTGAGCAATATAGAGGTGTTTCGGGTCGTCTTCCAGCAAGACAAAATTTTTGCTTTTATCCTGGGTGTCATGGTGCTTCAACAATTCCAGCCTGCGTACATCGCCACCAAGAGTGTCGATTTCAGCATAAATCAAATCTGTTTGTACCTTTACCCGTTCTCCTGATTGTAGCGGTCCACCAAAGTCCTTGGCAGGCGCGTCAGCAGGCAACGCCGTCGGGGAAGGCGTTTGGGATGTTCCCGCTTTTTCTTGCGCAACCTGACCAACCGGGGCAGGGTGCTGATCCTTTTGCCAGGTATCCCATAACATCAGAACGGAAAATGAAAAAACGATGAAAAGTATCAGACGTTGGGTGTCCATGCTGCCTCAATCATAATTAGGGTATCGGATCATATCCGCCCGGATGCCGGGGGTGACAACGGCAAAGCCTTTTTATTCCAAGCCAACTGCCTTTGAAGGCTCCGAACTTGGCTAATGCCTGGCAAGAGTATTCAGAACAAGTCGGTGTAAATCGGCAACGTGGCCCCAGCAAAGGGCTAATTAAGTACTGGTAAACTCTGATCAAGCCGATAAACAATTGTTTCATTATCTTTGCACCAACCGTTTTTGCAGGTTATCCATAAGCCGCAAGAACTCTGCTTCTACTTGATGGAACGCATTCCCGGTAAAGCTCTTGTGCGCCAAGACAACGATATCCAAGCGGTCAAATAGGTTCTGGTGCCGCCGGAAAATTTCTCGCAAGCTACGCTTGATGTAATTCCTGGTTACCGCATGAGATGCCGTTTTTTTTCGAATAATGCCGGTAAATCGCGGGTGATTCAGCTCGTTCGGCTTGGCCAATATACGTAAATAATCACCATATACTTGGCATTTAAACGAAAAAACGGATGAAATTTCATCCGTTTCTTTTAAGCGTTTGCTTTTTTGAAAAGCATGGGTAGCAGGCACTACGAAGCAACATCTATACGCTAAGTTTCGCCCGTCCCTTGGCGCGACGTGCTCTAATCACGGCGCGGCCGCCACTGGTTTTCATCCGTGCGCGGAAACCATGAGTGCGTTTACGTTTAACAACAGAAGGTTGATAGGTCCGTTTCATTTTGTTATCCCAAAAACTTGTTTAGCTAAAACACGTAATTAGACTATCTTTAAGGCGGTTTTGTCAAATGATATTTATACCTCCTCCCTGTGGATAAGTTTATCCAAAAAGAATAGAATTCTATTTGCTGTTGGGTTCTCTGGCCTTTGCCGCCTAACCGAAACAACTCCAACGAATATTTTTATGGAAGCTA
>NC_022358.1 GCF_000297055.2 Sulfuricella denitrificans skB26
GTTAACTTTCAGCAAGATCCAATTTTCCCTGGATAGCCTCCCTAAAACGAAATTCAATGGATTTAACTGCTCGACCCTCTTTAATAGACCTCCATTCAATTTCAAGGTTAGATTTCACTTGCAATTCTTCGACCGCAGGCTTAATCACTCGCCGAGCAACATCTGCATATCTGACATAGGGCAAATCAAGCTGACGTATCAAATCAGCCAAATCTATACGAAGAAGTCCTGTACTAGAAAATTGAGCCAGCATTTCGAAAATCCGGATCGAATAAGTACTTCGAAGGCCTGCAACACGCTGCAAACTATACGTTGTAAATTTTTCACGTAGCAAAGTGAGCAAGGGCAACACATCCATAGAAAATGTGAGCTCAGCCCACCCCTCGCCGTCGTGGTACTGGACTTTTGAGACCCAACGCATTTTGGTAGTTTGTTTACCATTGACTTCAGTAATCCGGCGTTCAAAAAGTTCGTTTGTTGCCTCTTTAAGTTCTTCGTAGGCTTTTCGCTTATCGATGCCAAATGTCGCTCCAAACTCTACCGCACTTATGCGTACTGAAGTTTGGGAGTGCTTGGGAGTACTAAAGGGGCGACGTGAGTCAAGTTTACTAATGGCCGCAAGAACTAGACGTTGTTCCTGGAGATTTAATTTATAAGACGCTCGGACTAAAGCATTAGATTTGGCAACAATATTGTCAGTTAATCCGCCAAAACTTACTGGCCCAACAGGAAACTCTTGTTCGTCAGGAACAAGTTCTGGATCTTCAGCCTCATCCGTCATCAGTGACACCTTTTATTGATGTCGTTATAATAAAAGAGTGACAAAATCAAGTCAAGTCGTCACACACGCTTTGATCACCACCTTTTTGTCACTTATTGTGGATAACAAATGAAATCAGATTTCATTGTGGATAACAGCACCTATCTGTCACTCGACGCCACCTTTTTGTCACTTTAAAGCACCTATCTGTCACTTCACGCCACCTTTTTGTCCACACACACCACCTTTTTGTCACAACACGCAAAAATTATATGCTCATATCTATATGATAATATTCATTTATATTGAGGCACGGGTTTCCTTAAAAACAAGTTTAAAAAGTTTTTTATAAATAACTAAAAATATATTAAAAACATCACCAGCTTTTATTTATTTGCTTCAACAAAAACCCGTTCCACAAACAAAAACACTACACATCATTTAAAATCCAGCGTAACATTGAACACACTAAATTGATGGAGTGAACACAAATGCCTAATGAAACCATAGTAATCGCAGTAGCAAATCATAAAGGTGGATGTGGTAAAACTACAACGGTAGTTAATTTAGCGAGTGAATTTGGAAGATTAGGTCTTCGAGTTCTGGTTGTAGATATGGATCCACAAGCTAATGCATCAATGCATATTGGAAAAAAACACCCTTCTGAAATAACGGTTACCTGTGCAGAGCTCTTAACTTCAGACATTGAAAGACTCCCACAAGCAATCAATGAAGACACCATGCTTGAAAACGTATCCCTTATTTATGGGAGTTTGGCACTGGGACGTACTGAAGATGAAATTCGAGAACAAACACCACGGCCATCAGAAGAATTGCGTCATAAGCTAGAGCCGTTACAAGGCTTATTTGATGTCATTCTAATTGACACGCCACCATCCCTTAAATTATTGACTAGCAACGCATTAGCTGTTGCTACACACGTAATTGTTCCAATTGAATCAGGTAGCCAATATGGTCTTTATGGTGTCGGCGATTTAATGCGTCACTGTACTAAGATTCGCAAAATAAATCCTTCCTTAGAACTTCTTGGAGCGCTTTTAATTCGACACGATGAACGCCAAACAGTATGTAAATTAATTGAGAACGCTGCAAGAGATCAGATTGGGCGCTTAATCCCAATTAAAATTCCAACTTCAACAAAGGTAGCTCAAGCAGCTATCGCACAGTCAAGCATTCACTCAATAGATCGTACCTCTAAAGTGGCACGTGAATTTAAAGAATTGGCTCGATGGATAGTTCAAGAAACCAAAATCGTCGTAACAAAGGAGCCAACTGATGGCGAGTGATATGAAAACCAAGCTGGCGGCTAAATTATTAGCAAATCAAGAACGCCATGCCCAGGCGGAACAAGAGCCTACCGTCGATTTGGGTCGACAACACATGATGATTTCAATTGAAAAAATTGATCCTAATCCATATCAACCAAGGACAATATTTCCAGAAAAAGAGTTGCAATCACTCGCACAGTCAATTCTTGAAACAGGCTTGATTCAACCAATAACAGTTCGAAAACAAAATGATCGTTATCAGCTAATCGCAGGTGAACGCCGTTGGCGTGCCCACATCCACTTAGAAAGGCGGGTAATTGAAGCAATCGTACAAGATGCATCAGACGATGATCTGGCAGTTGCTGCCTTAGCTGAAAACATTGATAGAGAAGACTTAACAGATTTTGAAATTGGGAAAGCAATTCGGCAAGTAGAAGCCCTATTTCCCTCGCGAACCAAGCTAGCTGAAGGGCTTGGTATGAATCGTGAAGATATGTACCGATATTTTGCTTATGATGCGTTGCCCTCATTCATTATTGAAAAACTAGAAAAAGACCCGCGATTACTTTCGCGTACAGCTGCAGCAGATATAAAATCATTATTAACTCGTGAAAATAGCACCCCAGAAGCACTTAATGCCCTTCGTTCAGCTATTGATTTAGTGATTTCCAAAGAATTAGACCAGACTAAAGTTGCCGATTATGTGACTCGTACCCTTCGAGGTGAAACTGTAAGAAGTTCACTACGAATGGCTACTCCGTTAACGAAAGATGGAATTCGGATCGGCTCCATTACACGCGACACTCGCAATCTTGTAATCAAACTAAAATCGACATCAATTACGGAAAAACAAGAGCAAGCGATTCGCGATTTTCTGGATAACCTTGTTGCGCAAAGTAAATAATAGTTTCATTTGTACATGGACCGTGATGAGATTATCCCTGTTTTGAATCTCAAGCTTGGCTCGTTGCTGCCACTTTATGCGGGTTACGCCAACTAGAAAAATATTTGGCCAGGCTGCCAAACACCAACGTTTAGTGGAAATGTCCCATGTTACAAAAGTGCTTAATGTAATCGAAAATATCCTGGTCGATCAGTTCGACTTTCATCATTTTTACCCCCCTTATTTGAAATCAGTCGTAAGGCTTAGCCTCAAAGGATTGAACATCGTTGCTTACAAGTATCCCTTATTCTCTTACACGATCAGTGACCTCAATTCGATAACAATAGTAAGCGCATGCTCTCATTAGTTGTGTGGAATTAAAACGCTTGTTAGATCTAGTCAGATGTTCTATTTGAAGCGTTCTTACAGTTAACTAAAACCGTAAAGCTGAATGAGTGACAAAAAGGTGGTATCAGTAGTGCTTCGATATACTGACGAATTATGTGTTGATGAGTGACAAAAAGGTGGTGTCTGTAGCGCTGCAACATACTGGCAAATTATGAGGGGATGAGCGATTAAGGGGCGGTATCAGTGGTGTAGAGACATACTGGAGAATTATCAGGCGAAGAGTGACAAAAAGGTGGTGCCTGTAGTGCTGTGACATACAGACCAATTATGAGTCGATGAGTGACAAAAAGGTGGTGTCTGTAGCGCTGCAACATACTGGCAAATTATGAGCTTGTGTTCCCTGCTGAAAATAATATTTCACCTCTTTTTGTAATCGGCCTGATGTTGTTGTCCGACTATTTTTTACTGCCACCTACGTGAAAAGTGCTCGAGTAAATTATGAATATGTATCGATTGTAGCAAGTTGCTACACAACTAAATTATGAGTGCATGTATTTTCCTGTGCTTTTTAAGCTATATCAACAATGACTGCGTAACCGACTAAATACGGCCATAACAAAAGATATTCGGTGTGGCGAGTTGATACACATTAATTCCAAGGAAAAAATCTGCATGAGTTTGACATTTGCCCATGCCCTGATCTACTCTTGATTCCCGTAACACAAACCAAGATCAGATCACTATGACTCAAAACTCCTGGGGCGGTCCCCGTCCCGGCTCCGGCAGAAAACCCGTCTCCGAACCCACCGTCACCCTCCGTGTGCCTGTCAGTCACAAGGAAACTGTCGTGGCGCTGGTGCAGCGCCTTAAATCTTCTCCGGTCGTTCGTGTTCCTTCCTGGCTGGAGGTCCATGCACTGGCAGAACAGCCTCCCTTCCTGGCCATCCCTCTCATGAGCCACTCCGTGCGTGCCGGCTTCCCGTCTCCTGCGGACGACTACATCGAGAAACGGATCGATCTCAATGAAGAACTGATCCAGCACCGTGAAGCGACTTTCTTTCTTCGAGTAAGAGGTCACTCCATGGTGGGGGCCGGGATTGATGATGGGGATGAGCTGATCGTGGACCGGGCTGTTACTCCTGCGCATGGCCGTATTGTGGTGGCTGTCGTAGATGGCGAACTGACCGTGAAGCGCTTCTTTCAGCGTGACGGGGTGGTGAAGCTGGTAGCTGAGAGTGCTGATTTTGCGGATATCGAATTCAAGGACGGGCAGGAGATGGTGATCTGGGGGGTAGTGACCAAGGTCATCAAGTCGGTATGACAACCTTTGCCCTGGTTGATGGGAATAACTTCTATGTCTCCTGTGAACGGGTGTTCAACCCGAAGCTGGAAGGCAAACCAGTGGTGGTGCTGTCAAATAATGATGGTTGCGCTGTCGCGCGCTCCCTTGAGGTCAAGGCACTGGGGGTGAAGATGGGCACTCCCTGGTTCCAGATGAAAGATCTGGCCAGACAACATGGCATCATCGCGCTTTCATCCAACTACACCCTGTACGCCGATCTGAGTAACCGCATGATGTCGGTGTTGAGGATGTTCTCTCCTGACCAGGAGGTGTATTCCATTGATGAATGTTTTCTGAAGCTGGATGGGTTTGGGTTTGATCTGTCCGGGTACGGCCAGATCATCCGCCAGCGGGTACACCGCTGGACGGGTATTCCGGTGTGTGTGGGAATCGGTTCTTCTAAAACCCTGGCGAAGCTGGCCAACCATGTGGCAAAGAAACGGCCACAGTGGAATGGGGTGTGTGATCTGGGCTCGCTGTCTGAATCTGAGCTGCATGCATTAATGGCCAGTATCGAAGTCGGTGAGGTCTGGGGAGTCGGCAGAAAGATCCAGGAGAAACTTGCTGCCATGCAGATTCATACTGTGCTGGATCTGAAGCAGGCGGATGCCGGACAAATCCGGCGTTCGTTGTCGGTGGTGGTGGAACGGACGGTGATGGAGTTGCGGGGGATTTCCTGTCTGGCGCTGGAAGAAATGGCGCCAGCCAAGCAGCAGATCATGTGCAGTCGCTCCTTCGGAGCGCCGGTCATGCTTTTGACCGATCTGCGCGAGGCGGTGACCAGCCATGCCAGCCGGGCGGCAGAGAAATTGCGGCGTCAGGCCTCGGTGGCGGGTGCAATTCACGTGTTTATTTGCACCAGTCCATTTAGAGAAGAGGACCCTCAATATAGTCAGGGTTTGACTATCCCCTTGCCGGATGCGACCAGTGATACCAAGAAGCTGGTTAAAGCGGTGTTGTGGGGCTTGAGGCAGATCTATCGGCCGGGGTATCGGTACGCCAAGGCCGGGGTGATGCTGATGAATCTCTCTCCGGCAGCCACTCAACAAAATTCCTTGTTTGCAGATGAAGGGGCGGATGAAGAATCCGCCCGTCTGATGCAGACGATGGATTTGATTAATCGGAAAAGGGGCAAGGATTCACTCTTTATTGCCAGCGCTGGCGTCAGAAAGCATTGGCAGATGAAGCAGGGGAATAAATCACCCTGCTATACCACGGACTGGGGTGAGCTGGCGGTGGTGCGATGCTAGTCCACGGCTCAGACAATGCGGGCCGCCTGGGTTAAAATGAGAGCATGTGTGGACGCTATACTCTTCATGGATCTCCTGCTGCTCTCAAGGCTCATTTCGGCACGACCAACGAATTGGACTTGAAGCCGCGCTTCAATATTGCACCCAGCCAGACGGTGCCGGTGATTGGTTTGGATGCGACCGGTAATCGGGTTTTTATCGAGGCCCGTTGGGGTTTGATTCCTTCCTGGGTGAAAGACTCGGCAGAGTTGCAACAACCGATCAATGCGAAGGCGGAAACCGCCGCCATCAAGCCAATGTTTCGGCATGCCTATCGTAAAAGCCGCATATTGGTGCCGGCGGATGGGTTCTATGAGTGGGTGGTCAAGAACGGGAAGCAGCCTTATCTGATTCGGTTGAAAGACAATGAGCCGATGGGGATGGGGGGATTACTGGAGCACTGGCAGGGTCCTGAAGGTGAGGTGAAAACATTTACGATTCTCACCATTAATGCGAATCCGCTGATGGCGAAGATCCATGAGCGGATGCCGGTGATTATTCGGCCTGAGCATTACGGGTCATGGCTGGATAAGGGATTAACGGATGTGATAAAAATTCAGGAAATGGTGCAGCCATATCCTGAGCGGTTTATGGAGGCTTATCCGGTGAGTCGTGCGGTGAATAGTCCGGCGCATGACTCAAAGGAGTTGATTGAGGCGGTGGAGGGGTGAGAGAGATTGGTCATGGGTGAGGCAGAACCGTTATCGCCCAGAGTTCGACTGAAGGAACTGTTGGCGATACCTGAAGGGTTACGCATCGACGTTCAGTGGGATGAAATTAATGAGTTGGAGATTTCGCTGGCGGGGGTTAATCGAGAAGGCGAGAAGGCGATAAGACGCAAAATACCAGGACGGAATGGGCATCTGTCTGGTTGTGCTGTTGGTCCTAGGAAGAAAATATTCAGAAAATCTGTTGAAAGAAAAACAGAACACAGGTCAAGAATGTTCTCTTGGCAGGCAAAATCTAGATAGATATAATGCCAACTACGTTGGCAGATGCAGGTGGTTTTGTGGTTCATTTTCACCTCTAGACAGCGCCCTCGTACGTTTCCATGACTTTTCTGGCAGCAAAAGTGGCAGTTCTTTATTGGCCACTCCAGCCTTAAATTCAAAAAACCACAGAATATCAACGAGCGTGGATACTTCCGCATCCGCCCGTTGATTTTTTTGTTTTCCACCGGCTTTGCCCGTGGAAAATCGGCAACCGATCCCAAAAACAATCAACCGCCTCCCTGCGAGGTTTGCCTCCGGCCTGGCCACTTCGTTTGCCCAAATTTGACTTACGTCTTTCAAAAAAATCACAAATGCAGTGGCAAAGCCCCCCTTAAAATTCTGCCCATCCAGAAAGTTTGAAGAATCGATTCGTACGGGGGTAATCGGATTCAATGCGATTGTCTGAGTGACGTTACGAAAAATATTTTAAAAAAATAAATATGTTGTAACTATATGTAGATAAATGATTTTCATTATTTTGTTTTGAACAAAATATACGAATAGCCCAAAAACGCCAGCAAACGCTATCTTCGGTTTGGCATACTAGTGATAAATAAGTTTACGTGGAAACGAGCATGTTAAATCAAAGCGGAATTAATTTTGAAGTTCTATCAGCCTTCATCAGTTGTTACAGCAAGATTGTGATAACGACTGCCCGAAAAAAACAATATTGCCGGACGTGTAACTTGATGGCCTTCAAGTCGGCAGATGAACTGGAAGCCACGGCAGATACTGAATTCAAGTCGTGTGTGATGTGTTACCAGGGGTCACTATTCGGTTACAGGATATCTCGCCAGTGGCATCACGTTACAGGGAGTTACTGATATGTCCACCACAGACAAATCCCTGCTATGGCTCTATTTTTGGCGATTTTCGACAGAGCGCATTGTTGCAACGGCACTTGGATTGGACTATAACAAAAACAGAAATACGCTGGCGCGTTTATCTAATCGCGGGCTTACAAAAAGAACAGAGTCCTCTCGTTCTTCTAGTAAGTTTATCTATCTTCTGACCAAGGAAGGCGTTGATTATTGCAAGAAATGTTATGACATGGAATTAAACTATGACACAGACATAAGCCATATGCGTCAAGGCGGAGTTATCCACACATTGGCTTGTCAGTTAGTGACAGCGAGAAGTGCTGATCTCATCGAATCATATGAGCCAGAAAGGTTGCTCAAGGCAGCTTTCACAACTGGCAAACATCCGGACATTAAGTGGATAGTGAATGGAAAGAATATAGCCGTTGAAGTCGAGCTTGACGGCAAAAGTGGGTGGGACTTGCATATGATGCTGGTTCGTATCGTGGAGTCCATTGAGGGCGGGGATTTTTACGGATATTTAATTTTTTATACTTGCCCCGAAACGCTCGCTCGGTATAAATCGGCATTGTCTCGACAAATACCCCGATGGGAACGTCATGGCGCATCTGGCCAGCCAGTTCAAATCGGTTTTGTTAAAGCACGACCCGAAGTGCTTTCTAGAATCACACATATTTATGTGAAAAATTTGATAAAGGAAGTTTGATGTTTACCCGCAAATTCATTTTAGCCGCTTTTCTCGTTTTGCTGGGAGGTTGCGACAAACAAAGTGACTTTTATTATAAAAAGCAAAAAATTGACACGGATTGGTCGCGGCCCGATGTTTCCCGTTTGGTAATGAGAATGCGGGAATGTAACAAATGGACACCTGACAAAATTGAAGCTGAGATGCAGGTGATGCATGAGCAGCTTTGCGAGGAAGCGCAAGCAGACCTGATCGAGATTGCAACAGCGGCGCGAATATGTGATGGCAACGAGACCTCACCGTGTCGAGAAGTTGAGTCCCAGCTCACACAATTTCGCGGGGATTCACTGCAGAAATTTGAAAATAATGGTGTCGGCTTATCGCAAAGATTTGAAGTTTTCGATATTTATCGCAATCGTCATTGGCTTCTCAGCAGTTTATTCGTCGCATCAGTAGGCGCTCTTTTAGCCGCTGGACTAGCCATAGCGTGTAATTCGCTGGCATCCATCGGTGCGGTCTTGTCAGTCGTTGTCGTCGCCTCCGCCTGCCTGCTGATCATTCGTATTTTGCCTGTTACGAGTGGGTCCTTATTCCTGGATACCGTTGCGACCCGAAGTGTATACATGGCACTTCTTGAGGGGGTTATTTTATATTTTGTGGGTGCAGTTGTTGGCTTCTCTACAGGATCATTGTGGAAGAACAAAAAACAAGAACTGCAAGTCATAAACATGCAATATATTGCGATGATTCCCGGCTTTGCCCAAGTGGCGAGTATTCTCGATCGATTTCCGATCGAGGAATTCGAACAATACGTAAAAGAGAGATATTTTAAAGCGCCGGAGATACCTTCACTCCCTGAATATAATAATGTTGCGGAAGCAACTGAGATAAGCGAGGGAGACCGGTCACTGGACGTTGATGCAGACACTGAAAATACCGTTCCAGAAAAGACCAACAAAGTGACGTTGCCGGACACAAACATAATGAGTGGTGACTCAAATGTGGATGCGGTAATTGAAAAGATCTCGCAGCGCTTTAAGCAATAAAGCCGATCAAGTGTGACAATGGCGTCCTGGCCATTGCTACCCCATTTTTCCTGGCACGGGATCTTCTTCAGCCAAAAAATGGTGACGATACAGCGCACTTGAAGTGCCAGGCATACGTCATACAAGATTTTATGAGAATTGAGCCTCGACCAACTTCTTATCTTTTTAACTGAATTAAGCCAGTCCAAAAGATAAGCACGGTCACGGCCGTGAGTGTCACCCCTGTCATAGCCAGGAGCGGGTGCACCTGTAACCATGGTAAATACATAAGCGTTGACACGATGCCGGTTATATAGCCTTTCATATGCTTCCAATCCTGGATTACACAAATATATCGTTGCTTGGAAATCTCGCTTCATTCTGCTGGAATTCGGAAGAATTTTCTTCTTCATTCAGAGACGGCAGATTTTTTCTGGGGACATTTTTAGACTAGCAAGCGGCGGGGGAAATTGCAACCAATTGATTGTTATTATTTATCCTGTTCACAGGGGACAGGGCGAAGGCGTTCCCAGTGGACAATAAAACGGGAAGACCAACGTACAGATTTTCTGGCTTGTGATTATTGGTCGCTTATGATTAGGCTTCGCTGATCAGAGATGACTGATTCAAATTGTCAGCTAACCTACTTTGATAAACAATCCAATCATAAGGTCCCGGTGGGTTGAGGTCATCTTGGCAGAGTGGGCAATTGAAGTAATTTTTCCAGATGGAGGAATGCCAAACAGTTGAGTTGCACCCTGCAAAACTTGGCCTCCGTTTCTGAGTCTGGATTCAACTGAGTTACCGGTTAAAAAAGTTAAATTTAAAAAAATTTCTACAGTAAATCGATGATCTCCAATTGTAGCGCCTTGGCGAGCCGTTCAATATTGTCGATACTAATATTTCGCTCTCCCCTCTCGACCGACCCCACATAGGTCCGATGTAACTCAGCTAATTCAGCCAACTCTTCCTGAGATATGCCACGCATCAGCCGCGCTTTGCGTAGGTTTATTGCAAATCTCTGTCTCGCCGGGACGGGCTCTTTTCTTTTTTTCATAGAGGCAAGAGTGCCGCTCTTGACGACTTTGAATCTACAGACTATAAGTAGCATCTGGATTGTAATTCTTTATATTTCCAATCCACTTTGTGTCAGAGAAATACTCATCATGACACGGGGAAAGGCACGCGACTGATCACTTTGACCTGCCATGGCGGGTCAAATATCAATCGTTACTTCCGAGATCAAATTCATTTGGTCGGCGGAAGCGAATAACTCGCAGCATCTCACTCATATGCCATTTCGAATCGACAACGTGTCACAGAAAGCCAGTGTCTGGTACTGGAGAATCAAGGGGATCGATGGCCGTGATGTCTATGGCACCTTGTCTACAGGTCAAAACGGACGCGGCCTTTACCAGGTTGCGATTGGGTTCACTCGCATCCTGGTCGTTCCAGAGCGTTTTTACGTGCCCAGCAACTTGCCCAGCGGGGAAGCCTGCCTTTTACTGGCCTTGACGCTGGAGCAGATGGATTGGGGCCCGGAAGTGAATCAGGATGGTGAGGATGAATGATGAGTCATTGGAGTTTTTCAGGACTTAAAAGCGATGGGTGATACTTGAATCCCCTCCCCCACTAAAAATCCAAATCTTAAGAGGAAGACAACGATGCATACACATGTTCTAAGTTTAAATTTAACCGGAAAACCAGAAGAAATAATTGAAGGTAACTCATTGCAGAACCTCGCTTACGAGGTCGCAATGCGCTTTGCCTCTACTTGCCCAGAAACCACTCCACTGCCGTTTACGGCACATGTAAATCCTCGCGGCACCATCATCAGAATGGAACTGAAAGCTGACCTGGGCAACGACTGGTGGCAGGACAATCACCCGCTTTTAGATGGCAGTTGCGGCGTACTCACCGCAGTCATCGAACCCATTAAAAAAAGATCAGAGCGATATCTGATTCCAGAAAACCTGCTTAAAGGCGGTGGGAAGGCGTGGCTGCTAATCAATGACGGGCAAGTCACAGATTTGGTGTACGCCACCAAACAGAGCGTTTCAGCTAATGATCCCGATTTTAAGGCCCGGCTCAAACAAAGAGGGAAGCTCATTAAAGGCAAGGTTTCAGGCGTCTTTTTCTTCCCAGACAAAGAACAATAATTGCAAGCCTGCAGAACGGCTAGCCCGCCTGCTTAAAGACGACAATAACTTAATTTGAATATGAAAAAGAAGTGAGGCACACAATGACTTTCAAGGACAAAATCAAAGATCACATTGAAGAACACAAACCAATCTACATTAGTATTGGTTTCACATCCCTGTACGCGTTTTTAGGCATTCTAGAACTGATGTATGTCGTATCCAACCCATTAATCTGGTGGTTCGGAGTGATATGCATCGGATTAGCAGTTTCGTTTACAGTAAAAATGGTTTTTTACTATATTTTCACAACAGCCATTGCAGATGGTTTTTTAAAGGGCCTGACGAACAACCGCAATAAGTAGGATTAGAGCCTGGAACGGATTTCAGTAGGTGGCGTATTTGCCTATATATAAATTTACAGGCGGTCGCTGGCATGCATTCAATCGTAATGAGCTTGGTATGATGACTATAAGTAGAAATGTGATCCACAAAATATGGAAATAATGAATATGGATACCTCTGTACTGTTCGATAAACTATCTGATCTAAAGGAAGAATACGTCGGTGAGCCAACAGGGCTTTATTCCTTCTGGAGTTTAGTTAATATTTCTATGGTGGCCTATCTGGGCTATTGGGCAATCGATTTCATTTTATTTCCTAGAGCAAATGTTCCGAACCCTGCAGGTGATGTGCAGTTTGGCTACTTCCTTGGGTATCTAGCGCTCATATTCCTATTAACATGGCTAGCAGTCGTCGAGATACTACGCATCTGGTCGCTAGGGGTTTTCTTTTCTTCAATTGCCATTTCTATGTTGGGATTTAATACATACCAGGCAATGCATGGAAACGTGCTATCTATCTTTTTATTTATAATGATGGCGGTAGCCATATTAATGTTAGCTCTGTCGGCTGCAATAGGCAGGCGAGAAATCCGTAATGGCGCTGATCCTGAGGAGGTTGTTGAAGATTACCTCGATGCCCTTTGGAGCAATGACATGGGCCAATATCGCACCCTTCAGAAATTGCGCCGGCAGAACAGGCTCCAGGAAGAGCTGATTGAAGAATTTCGGCACAATCGAAACTCAGATTAAAATAAATTTGTTTTCCCGCTGTTCAGCATGAATGTGCCAAAATGTGCTTTTCAAAAGCAACAGGAATAAAATTTTAAAAGGGTATTGTTTTTTGATTTTAAATCAAGTTATAATTTATCTGTCCCTCAGCGTAGGGATAAGAAAACCTCTTAAACAGAGAAAGCGTCTTTTGTTTTTCCCCCTCAGTGCAGGGGTAGGAAGACCTCTTGAAACTAAAAGAGTATTCTTGTGTTTCCTCTCAGCGTAGAGGTAAAAAAGCTCGGTGCCTATGCCGGGCTTTTTTTGTTTTGTGCGTCTGACAAGCCTCGAGGGAGGAAGCCGTCATAAGGATGGCACTGTCACCATTCGCCGACTCGTGCAAAAAACTGATTCTACCAATCGGACAGGCCTAAGCCATGACAAAATCAGATCTTGCTGATCGCTACAAATCAAAGTTTGGTGGTAATACCAAGGGTATTACTTCCCTGGCTTCGACCTTGAAGCGCACAAAAACCGCCTTAACTGATATTGAGGCGGTTTTTGTGGAAAGTTTGACGGCAGATGAATGCGCTACTTTCCAAAAATGTCGTGAAACGCTCTCCAAGCTGGCCGGCGAGGCCAATCAGGCCAAATCTGAAGTAAAGCGCCATGCCGCCGAGAAACTGGCGCTTCAAACTCGTTTACACAAAGAGGCGCACGTGGCGGTGGCGGCAGCTTTCCCCGTTCAGACCATAGAGGATGCCATCGTTTTTTTGGCTTGGGATACGCCTTTGAAAAACTGGCAATCAACCCATTGGCAAGCCAGTATTAAAAATGAAATCACAGGAAAATCTTACCGGAAAACCCCCGATGTTCTGGCGGAAAGTAAAAACCAGGCGCAAGACTTGATCCGTGAATTTATCCGAACCATAGCTTTCGAGGCAGAAAGCAAGAGTATCGCTGTTACGGAAATCATATCGGCTGCGCGATCAGATTTAGACTCGAAACAGCCTTTGATTCTGGCCAAAATGGAACGATTTATACAAGAAATTCGTGCTGCTGCAGTAGCTCAGTCATTAGACAAGGCAAACCAACATTGACATGCGCATGAAATTTAAAACCCTGCGGCATTATTTGACTTGGACACCGCCAGGAGTGTGATTTCCCGGTGGCGATACTGGAGCGGTTGAAGGCGGCGGCGGAATCTTAAGCCACCAGCCACGCTCTGTTCTATCTATTTCGTCCTCATCCCCCACGCAACTTCGCCAGAGCAGCGGCCATCGCACCACCTACCTGAGGCGGTGATTCGCGCTTGGCCTGGGGTTTGCGTGCAGGTTCGCTGCGTATCGTTGATGCCGCTGGTGCCGCCTCGTCACTGAGACGCATGGTCAGCGCAATGCGTCGGCGAACAGGATCGATCTCTACGACCTTGACCCGTACCACATCTCCCGCCTTGACGATGGTATGTGGATCCTTGACGAACTTCTCCGCCAGCGCCGAGATGTGGACCAACCCATCCTGATGTACCCCGATATCCACAAAAGCCCCAAAGTTGGCCACATTGGTCACCACCCCTTCGAGGATCATGCCGGGCTGTAAATCCTTGAGCTCCTCCACGCCGTCCCGGAAAGCCGCCGTCCTGAATTCCGGACGCGGATCGCGCCCGGGCTTTTCCAGTTCAGCCAGGATATCCTTGACCGTTGGCAGTCCGAATTTATCATTCGTGAATTCTGTCGGCGTCAGGCGGCGCAGTGTTGTACTGTCACCGATCAGCGACTTGATGCTGACGTTGAGACGCGCAACGATGCTTTCCACCAGCGGATAGGCTTCCGGGTGCACCGCAGAAGCATCGAGCGGGTTGTTGCCGTTCATGATGCGCAAAAACCCTGCGGCCTGTTCAAAGGTCTTGTCGCCGAGGCGCGGGACTTTCTTCAAAGCTGTGCGGTTGAGGAAAGCGCCGTGCTCATCACGATAGCTGACGATATTGCCCGCAAGGGTTGCGTTCAGCCCGGAAATTCTTGCCAACAAAGGCGCTGAAGCGGTATTCACGTCTACGCCTACCTTGTTGACGCAGTCCTCCACGACAGCATCCAGGCCGCGTGCCAGTTCGTACTGATTGACATCATGCTGGTACTGGCCCACACCAATTGCCTTGGGGTCAATTTTCACCAGTTCCGCGAGGGGGTCTTGCAGGCGACGAGCGATGGATACCGCACCACGGATGGTCACGTCGACATCGGGAAACTCACGTGCGGCTAGTTCCGAAGCGGAATACACCGAGGCGCCCGCTTCGGACACCACCAGTTTTTGTAATTTTAGCTCAGGAAAACGTTTTATCACCTCGGTCGCCAGCTTGTCGGTTTCGCGTGAGGCAGTACCGTTACCGATGCTGATGAGTTCGGCATGGTGCTTGGTGGCCAGTGCTGCAATCACGGCTACAGATTTATCCCACTCGCGTTTGGGTTCATGCGGATAAATCGTCGCAAAATCGACCAGCTTGCCGGTTGTGTCCACCACTGCAATTTTCACCCCGCTACGCAACCCGGGATCAAGGCCGATGGTAGTCCGCGGTCCAGCTGGAGCCGCCAGCAACAAGTCATGCAGATTACGCGCAAAGACATGAATGGCTTCGGTCTCGGCAGTTTCTCGCAATCGGTTGATCAACTCCAGATCAAGGTGCAGAAAAATCTTCACCCGCCATGACCAGCGCACAGTTTCATTCAGCCACTTGTCAGCGGGTCGGCCCTGATCCGCAATATTGAAGCGCCGTGCGATCATCTGTTCACAGCGGTTGGGTGGTCCGGTGCGTCCCTGTGCCTGTTCGTCTTCTTCCAGCACCAGCGTGCGAAACAGAAAACCCTCGTTGCTGCCGCGCAGTTGTGCCAGCGCACGGTGCGAAGGCACGCGTTTCAACGGTTCACGGGAATCGAAATAGTCGCGAAACTTCGCGCCTTCGGTCTCCTTGCCTTCCACTACGGCGGATTTGAGTATGGCGTTATCCCATAGATGTTCGCGCAATCTGCCGATCAATTCAGCGTCTTCAGAAAACTTTTCCATCAGAATATGGCGTGCGCCTTCCAGTGCGGCTTTGACATCTGCCACACCTTTGCCGGCATCAACGTAGGCCAGCGCAGCTTCCTCCGGAACCAGCATGAAATTGACTAGCAGCGCCTCTGCCAGCGGCTCCAGACCTGCCTCGCGGGCGATCATCGCTTTGGTGCGGCGTTTAGGCTTATAAGGCAAATAAAGGTCTTCCAGCCGGACTTTGCTGTCGGCACCAAGGAGGTCCTTTTCCAGCTCAGGGGTGAGCTTGCCTTGATCGGTGACGCTCTTGAGAATCGCAGAGCGTCTATCCTCCAGCTCGCGCAGATAGCGCAGCCGCTCCTCCAGATTACGCATCTGGGTATCGTCCAGACTGCCAGTGGCCTCCTTACGGTAGCGCGAAATAAATGGCACCGTGGCACCCTCGTCGAGCAGATCGACAGCGGCTTGAACCTGGTTGGGATGAACGGAGAGTTCCTGGGCGATGCGTTGGGTGATGCTGGTAATCATGAGGTTCCGGGGCGGCAGGGAAAGGCGCTATTTTGAACCATTTTTGCGGGACGTGGTGGCCGCCCTGCGCATTTCCGCTTCTCGGCCATTGCCGCCTGTCAGAGAGGCTGGCAAAATAGTGCGGGCGAATGGCTGCTTTAATAAGTTGTGTCATCCAGCACGAATGACCGCGCCCTCCAATACCGGTCAGGCACGACTTTTTTGGGGAAATCAGGGTAGCCGACTCGAATGTCAGCTTTTCCAGAAAAGCGCGAGCGGTTTAGTCCTTTGACCCGGAGCAGTCGGTCATCACCTTGCTAGTCAAGGTCTGTCAGCAGCTTAAAGTCATCCAGCCCCTTCATTCTGGCCGGTATGATAGTGCCCTGCGACCCATTAATAGGCCGCATACGTTCTGAAACCACAATGAACATCGGGGGGCTACAGTGCCAGTTAGACTTTCCTCAGAAAGCAGGCTTTTAGCACGAAGTCGCCAGCGTCCATCTTGCAATCCACTTCGTGGTCGCCGCCGATTAATCGGATGCTCTTGACTTTGGTTCCCACCTTAAGCGTAATGGATGAACCCTTAACTTTTAAATCCTTGACTAGGACTACTGAGTCACCATCGGCCAGCACGTTGCCATTGGCATCCTTTACCACCGCAACCGCTGCGTCATCGATGCGCGCGTCATCCACCAACGGCCACTCGTATCCGCAGTCGGCGCAAACATAATTTATGCCGTCAGGGTATGTATTTTCCATAGTGCATTGGGGGCAGGCAGGGATGGTAGACATATTTGCTTTCAAATCGTAGTAATTTAAAGGGCGCCATTATGCATGGCTATTTCCGTGTTCAGAAATCCTACAAAACCGAGTTCGCCAGCAAACCGTCTCTACCGAGTCGCATCCAGTGACCATTGGCATGGGCTCTATCCGGCCAGGGAGATACCCAGGAATAGAAATTTTCCGGAAAGCACATACATCGTTGTCGGTAGTCTGGCGCCGCATTGAAAAAATATCACTGTGGAATCGACGATGTGCGTTGCTTGAGTCGCTGAGCCACTTTTTGTGCAATGGTATGCAGAGCGACAGTGTGTGTCGGCCCCAGATCCCGGATGCGCTCACTCATCGTGGTCGCCAAAGGTGGGAAATCTTTTCCTTTATATGCGAAGGCAATCTTGTTTCCCCACTCTTCCGCCTCCACGATTACGACCTGACCATTGAAGCTATCTCTGATTCTTGCGGCATAGGTGCCGAACTTGGGATCGCCACTTAGTATGTTGACTACCAATACGCCACCATCCCGGAGTTTGGCATAGCAATGATCGTAGAACCCTGCACTGCATAATTGTCCGGGGTGTCCATCCCGGTCGAAGCCATCGACGAGCAGCACATCGACAAGTTTGGAGCGATCCCGGACATAAACGGCACCGTCGGCACAAACCACCTCGAAATTGGGGCCGTCCTGAGGAATCAGGAATTTATCGCGCAGGGCGATTACCTTAGGGTTGATTTCTACCGCCGTGAAGTGCACATCCGGGACATGGCGCAAGCAATACTTCGCCAACGACCCACCACCCAGACCGATCATCGCGATCCGCTCCGGTTTCGGATGAAAAAGCAGGAAACCCATCATGGTACGGGTGTAACCCAGAACCAGCTTATCGGGATTGGACTTGCGCATATGGCTTTGCGTTGCTGCGAAATCGAAGTGCAACGTTATGTCGCGGTCCCCTTCATGCAGAAAAGGCTTTCCTGCCACAGTCTGAGGCAATGAAGACAGATATTCGAAAAAAAAATCATTCAATTCACTCATGCTTTTGTTTCGTCCTTTTGCTATCGTCAAGTGTTGATCAAAAAGTTCTTGGTGCTAATCACCGAGAACTGAGCTGCACATGGCAATGCTTTGTAGATTGAACATATCGCCACAAGATACATATAATGTTAATATGATTAACATTTACATCCAAAAAACAATCATGGAAACCAAGACCGCTCGCCTTACCCTTCTAATCGACCCCGTAAAGAAAAAAGCCTTTGAGGAGCTGTGTGCGGCGCAAGACCTTACTCCCTCCCAAGTGGTTAGGCAGATGATCCGCGATTACATGAAACTCCACGGCATGGATTACGCCACCAAAAACAAGATTGGTGCAGCTGGATCGAAAGGGGCCAAGTGAAGGCCACCCCCTATGGCTATTGGGGGCGACCACGCAGATAAATTTCGCTTGTTTTTAACATGCCTTCTGCATACTCGCTTAAAACCGCCTGCTTTTCCTGAGCTATTTTCGGGTTCGTTCCTACCAGTAGGTTGCACCGGACGATCGCGGTCGCAAAGTCATTAAAATAATCTTCCGGTTCGATAGCAGCAAGAATGCCCGTCTTATCCAGCTTTTCTCTCACGCGCTCGTTTGCCTCGCACAAAATGATGCGAATGCCGCGCGCTTCCAGATTGAGAATCGCCTCTTCCAAGGTTTGCAAGCCGGTAATATCCATGAACGGCACCCGGCGCAATCGAATGACCAGAATGCGCGGATCAGTATGAGTTTGTGCCAATGTCTGCTCGAAATTTTCCACGGCACCGAAGAAGAACGGCCCATCGATGGCATAGACCAGCACGCCAGGTGGTAAGGTTGTCAATCCCTGATAGGTCAGTTCCATTTCAAGTTCTTTCTCGGCGACCTGCTGCACCTCTACGGAGGAAGCCATGCGGCGCAAGAACTGTAATGTGGCGAGGATGACACCGATATTGACCGCCACCACTAGATCGGTAAACACAGTCAACCCAAAGGTAATCAGGAGAATCGCCACGTCCGCCTGCGGCGCGCGCCGCACCATGTGCGCAAAGTGTTTCATCTCACTCATGTTGTAAGCGACGACGAATAAAATGGCCGCCAGCGCGGCAAGTGGTATGCTGGCCGCCAGCGGCGCCAGGATCAGGATAATAAGCACGAGTGTGATCGCATGGATGATGCCGGCAAGCGGGCTAGTGCCCCCATTACGAATATTGGTTGCGGTACGTGCAATTGCCCCGGTTGCGGCAAATCCACCGAACAGGGGTGCCGCGATATTGGCAATTCCTTGCCCGATCAGTTCCTGGTTCGAATCGTGCCGGGTTCCGGCCATGCCGTCCGCCACCACGGCGGACAGCAGGGACTCGATAGCGCCGAGCATGGCGATAGTGAAGGCAGGCCCGATCAGCTCGATTACGCGAGCCAGCGTGACCGACGGAAGAGCAAAAGCAGGCAAGGTTTGCGGGATACCGCCAAAGGCGCTGCCGATGGTTTCAACGCCGTCGAATTTGAAGATTGACTGGAGCGCGGTTGCAACCACCATTGCCAGCAATGGTCCGGGGATGTGCTTTAGTCCGCGAATCCTGGGCGAAAGCGTTATCAGCAGCAGGCTTAACACCGCCAGCGCTGTAGTCGCAAGCTGGAGTTGCGGCAACACCTCAATGAGATGCAAGAACTTCTCATGGAAATGTTCTCCGGCTATTTTGGGTAGCCCAAAAAAGTCTTTCCATTGCCCTACCCAGATAATAACGCCGATTCCGGCGGTGAAGCCGACGATGACTGGCGCTGGAATAAACTTGATGACCACGCCCATCTTGGCGAACCCCATCAGCAAGAGCATAACCCCGGCCATCAATGTGGCGATTTGCAAACCATCGACACCATGCTTGGCCGCAATCGTGGCCAGAATGACAATAAATGCGCCAGTTGGCCCGGCGATTTGAAGCCGGGTGCCACCAAAAACAGACACCAACAAGCCCGCGATGATGGCGGTGTAAAGCCCCTGCTCCGGTTTTACTCCAGATGCAATGGCGAAGGCCATCGCCAGCGGCAAGGCCACCACCCCGACGATAAGTCCGGAAACAAGGTTGGATGCCCAGTATTTACGGTGCAGCAAACCTGCGCGATAGGCTTCATGTAGGGCAATCATTGTTTTCTTAAATTGATGTGCGTTAACTAAAAATAGTATTATAATCACATTAACATAGAATGAAAATTTGATGCAACATGCCTAAGTTTAAAAACAGGATTGGAATCTGCGCTTTGCTGAAAAACAGGGTTGAAATTTACCCCTTGAGGACAGAAGATTACGCAGCGGCGATGGCGCTTTGGCAAGGGTGCGATGGCATACGCCTGCGGCAGGAAAGCGCTTCCGAGACGTTTTTTCTCCGCTTTATCGCCAGAAATTCTGGGTTATGCCTTGGTGCGTGGGAAGCAGATCATCTGATTGGGGCGGTGCTGGTTGGGCATGATAGCCGGCGTGCGCACCTTTACCATTTGGCTGTCGCGGAGACACATCGACGGCAAGGGATAGGGCGGCGCTTAGTGCAGGCTGTGCTCAAGGAGTTGAACCGGATAGACATTACCAAAGTGCATTTATTCGTCGAGACGGATAACGCCGCTGGCCTGGCTTTCTGGCGAACGATTGGTGCCGAACACCGTACCGATCTGGCAGCCTTCTCGCTAACTGTCGGAACATCCCAGTAGCTGCTAAAGAGGAAGCGGCCAAAATCGGTCGCTTGAGTTTATTTATTAACCGGGCAAATTTCCATGACCAAGCTCAAAAATGATACTTTCCTACGCGCCCTGCTGCGCCAGCCAACCGAATACACACCAGTGTGGATGATGCGCCAGGCAGGTCGCTACCTGCCGGAATACAGGCGGACGCGCAGCAGGGCCGGTGATTTTCTTGGTCTGTGTAAAAATCCGGACCTCGCCACGGAAGCCACCTTGCAGCCACTGGCGCGTTTTCCGCTTGATGCCGCCATCCTGTTTTCAGACATTCTTACCATTCCAGATGCGATGGGCTTGGGGCTGTATTTCAGCACTGGAGAAGGGCCGAAATTTAAGCGGCCACTGCACGATGAGAAAGAAATCTACGACCTGGTTGTACCCGATCTCGTCCATCTGCGCTATGTCATGGATGCCGTCAGCCAGATCCGCAAGGCGCTGAATAATGAAGTACCGCTGATCGGCTTTGCCGGCAGCCCATTTACGCTGGCTTGCTACATGGTGGAAGGCCGCAGCAGCTCGGATTTTATTAGAGTCAAGACGATGCTTTATCAGCGCCCAGAGCTACTGCACCACATTCTTGACGTCAACGCCCGAGCCGTCACCGTCTACCTCAACGCGCAGATCGAGGCCGGTGCCCAGGCGGTAATGATTTTCGACTCCTGGGGTGGAGCGCTGTCACACGCGGCTTATCATGAGTTCTCGCTGGCCTACACAAAGCAGATTGTTGAAGGCCTGAAACACGAACATGACGGCGCAAAGGTGCCGTGTATCGTCTTTACCAAGGGCGGTGGACTGTGGCTGGAAAGCATCGCTGCCAGCGGTTGCGAGGCCATCGGCCTGGACTGGACGGTGGACATCGGCGAAGCACGTCGCCGCGTTGGCGACAAAGTGGCGCTACAAGGCAATCTCGATCCGGCGGTGCTGTTCAGCAACCCCGACACCATCCACGCCGAAGTCGGCAAAGTCCTGCACAGCTACGGCTCGGGCAGCGGCCATGTATTCAACCTGGGACACGGTATTTCCCAGTTCACCAAGCCGGAAAATGCCGCCGCCATGGTTGCTGCGGTGCATGAATTGAGCCGACAATATCATTCCAATTAAGGAAAAAACGATGAAAAAAGTCCTGATCCTGGGCGTGAATGGCTTTATTGGCCACCACCTTTCCAAACGCATACTCGAGACGACCGATTGGGAAGTCTACGGCATGGACATGTACAGCGAGCGCGTCACCGAGCTGATGGCCAACCCGCGCTTCAACTTCTTTGAAGGTGACATCACCATCAACAAGGAGTGGATCGAGTACCACGTCAAGAAGTGCGATGTCATATTACCGCTGGTTGCCATCGCTACCCCCGCGACCTACGTCAAGGAACCGCTCAAGGTTTTCGAACTGGACTTCGAAGCCAACCTGCCGATCGTGCGCCAGTGCGTCCAGTACGGCAAGCACCTGATTTTCCCCTCCACCTCCGAAGTCTACGGCATGTGCCGCGACGAGGAATTCGACCCGGAGAATTCCGAGCTGATTCTCGGCCCGATCAACAAGCCGCGCTGGATCTACTCCTGCTCCAAGCAGCTGATGGATCGGGTAATCTTCGCCTACGCCCTGAAGACCGAATTCAATTTCACCCTGTTCCGCCCCTTCAACTGGATCGGCGCCGGGCTGGACAACATCAACACCGCCAAGGAAGGCAGCTCGCGCGTGATCACCCAGTTCCTCGGCCACATCGTACGCGGCGAGGATATCAAGCTGGTGGACGGCGGCACAGCCAAGCGCTCCTACACCTACGCCTCGGATGGCATCGACGCGCTGATGAAGATCATCGAAAACAAGAATGGCGTGGCAACCGGCCAGATCTACAACATCGGCAACCCGACCAACAACTACTCGGTGAAAGAACTGGCGCAGATGATGCTCGAACTCGCCAAACATTATCCCGAGTACAAGGAAACCGCACAAAAGGTCAAAATGCTGGAAGTCACCTCCGCCGACTACTACGGCAAGGGCTATCAGGACGTGCAGAACCGCGTGCCGAAAATCGACAACACCATGAAAGACCTCGACTGGAAACCTTCGGTCACCATGGCGGATGCGCTCAAGCATATCTATGAAGCCTACCGTGGGCAAGTGGCGGAAGCTCGCAAGTTGATGGATTAAAAATGGGGGCAGGGGTTTGCCGAGGACGCTCGGGTCATGACAAGCAATAGCCAGAAAATCAGGTTTTTCCGAGCACGCATTCCATCGTTCGAGTGCGAACCCGGTTGCCATGATTGCTGTGGGCCGGTAACCGCCTCTACCGAAGAGATGGCAAGGCTCCCAATCAAAAGCGATAAGGAGCATGAAGCGGCACTTGCTGATTTGAGCTGTCCGCACCTTGGGGGCAATGGCTGCCAAGTCTATGCAGAGCGCCCGCTGATCTGCCGTCTGTTTGGAACGACGCCACGGCTCGCCTGCCCGAATGGCAAGCGGCCTGAGGTGATGGTCGATTCGCAAATAGAGCAGCAGATCCACCGTTTTTTTGTGGAGACGCGCCATGTGCTGGTTTGAGCCATACCACAAGCGTAATGCAAGATCATCGAATAACGGCGGGGGTTTCCTACCAAGTTTAGCTTCTCGGTGGTTTATTTTATGGAAATAATTGAGGAATAGTCATGACCGTTGCGACAAGGCAAACTTGGAACCCAGTGCAATATTCTAAAAATGCCCGCTTTGTTTCCGACCTTGGTATGCCGGTAGTTGAACTGCTGGCACCGTGCGCGGGTGAGTGCATTCTGGATTTAGGGTGCGGTGATGGGCCGTTGACCAAAAAGCTGGCTGACTTTGGCTGCCAAGTTGTCGGTGTTGATGCCAGTCAGGAAATGATAACGGCAGCACTGTCGCTTGGGTTGGATGCCTACGTGATGGATGGGCATTCTCTTCAATACAAGTGCAAGTTTGATGCCGTATTTACCAACGCGGCACTTCATTGGATGAAACAACCCGAGAAAGTTATTGCGGGTGTCTGGAAGGCGCTCAAGCCGGGCGGACGGTTCGTGGGCGAGTTTGGTGGCTACGGCAACGTGGCAACTATTGTAGCGGCTTTGGAATCGATGCTCGTTAAACGCGGGATTGAAGCAAAGGCCGTTAATCCTTGGTACTTTCCAGGTATTGAGGAATATAAGAACCACTTAGAAGCGCGCGGGTTTACTGTCAATACGATCATGCTTGTTCCTCGCCCGACGCCTTTGCCTGGCGACTTGGTGGGTTGGCTCGAAACGTTTGCCAAAAGTTTCACTGCGGCCTTGCCTGCGTCGGAGCATATGCAGTTCCTTGAAGAAGCGGCGGGGTTGTGTCGCACGAAACTAAGCAACGCCGATGGCAGCTGGACAGCTGATTATGTACGGTTGCGTTTTTATGCGACCAAAGCCAACAGATGCCGCCCTGGCATGTAGAAGTGCGCCAGTTCCGTATTGGTAAACGCCCCCACCGAAGAGATCCGTCAAAAGCAATGAGGGGCGCGTTCAAAAACCAAGTGCAACATTTTGGGAGTGGGGATTTACAAGGAGTTGAGTATTGAAGAGCGAAGTAATTTAACGGTGTACTAAAATTAAGGAGAGTATGAGATGAAAAAAACATTATTCAGCGTTTTGTTGGTCAGCCTGTTGGCAGCTTGTGCTGGACAGGACGTTAAGGATCAGCCCAAGACGGCGGCCGAGAACAGTGCGGCGAAACAGGCTAGTATTAATACCCAGTCCGCTGGTCAACAATCGGTAACAACCAATCCCCTGAAAGACCCCAACAACATCCTGTCCAAGCGCAGCGTATATTATGATTTCGACAAATCTGACGTGAAGGATGAATACACGCCGATGATCGAGGCGCATTCCAAGTATTTGACCAGTAATAAAAATGCCAAGCTTACCGTGCAGGGCAATTGCGATGAGCGTGGTAGTCGCGAATACAATATTGCTCTGGGCAATCGCCGTGCCGACAGCGTAAAGAAGATAATGAATGTGTTCGGTGCATCAGATAGCCAGATCGAGGTTGTCAGTTTCGGTGAAGAGAAACCCCGTACTGCTTGTCATGATGAATCCTGCTGGAAGGAAAACCGTCGTTCAGATATCGTTTACCAAGGCGAGTGAAATTCAATCCAAAGTAAGTTATTCAGGCTGGGTGAAGCAATTCCCCGGCCTTTTTCCTGTCCAAAACCTTTAACGCACTACGTAAGCAAGATGGGAAGTTTCTATGCATAGTTGAGCGATGGCGGAGATTTGTAATCCTCTGATCACAAGGGGGCACCTGCCGCAAATCACCTTCTGAATCTAAATATCTGTTTGGGTCGGGTGCTGCCGACTAGCTTTTCTGGAAGCCGTCATTCAAGTTAGTTTCCGCGAATATTTCCCAATAAATATTGAAAATGACTGGTGCTGGATCTGGGGCAGTCATTAATTCTGCATACCAAAATTATTTCCTCAAACTGAAAGCAGTCATTCTCCTGTGCCAATTTTCGAGCCTCGCTGACCGGCCGCAATGGCCGATGAAGGGACCGTCACCCAAACCCAGAAAAGTTTACGTAAAAAATCTGTAAATAATATTGACCGTCGAAAATCTCCGCACCCGCCGATTGATTTTTTTGTTTTCCACCGGCTTGGCCCGTGGAAAATCGGCAGGTCACCGATTCCAAAAAACTCAACCGTCTCCTTGCGAGTGTCTGCCTCCGGCCTGGCGCACTTCGTTTGCCTAAATTTGACTTACGTCTTACAAAATCAAGATCAAATACCCAGACAAAGATCTTAAATGACCTTTAATACTACACACACCAAGAGTAGAAATTAAAGAGACAAAGAGCATGGTAAAGAGGCAAGAAAACCATATATACCCGTCCGTAAAAGCCCCCCCGCTTTCCCACCATCAAAAATGACTTGACCATATAGTCATATCTGCCTATTATATGACTACAGGCGTATGACTATAGGAGTTAACCATGAACAACCAGCTTATCTCTAAATCCGAATTCAAATCCAAAGCCCTTGAGTACTTTCGCCAAGTCGAAGCATCCGGCGAAACCGTCATTGTTACCGATCATGGCAAACCGACTCTGGAAGTTCGTCCCTATCGCGGAAGAGCGCGCCCTCCCCTGGATATTTTGCGTGGGTCCGTAATCCGCTACGAAAAGCCCACTGACCCTGTGGGTGAGAATGACTGGGAGGCTGCACAGTGATCGTACTGGATACACACACTCTTATATGGTGGGTTACAGGCGATGCTGCACTTAGCAAAACAGCTAAGGATGAGATCAATCGAGAGCTTGAAGGTGGTGACATCATTATTTCTGCTATCTCAGCATGGGAAATTTCCATGCTGGTTGCAAACCAGCGTTTGGTGTTGTCAATGGAAGTTAATGCCTGGCTTTCAACCGTTGCCGAAATTGAAGCGGTCAGCTTTATGCCTGTCGATATCGAAATCGCCACAAAGTCCGTTGAACTGCCTGGCGAGTTCCACAAAGATCCTGCGGATAGAATGATTGTGGCAACAGCCAGAAAACTTGCTGTGCCTCTGGTCACCAAGGACGAAAAAATTCGTGCTTACCCGCATGTAAAAACTATTTGGTAATTTGGGCGGGAGCAAGTTGGTGAATTTTCGGACAGCTAACTTTTTACTACTTTTCTCAAATGTACGCTGAAAATTATCTGTCCATGATGGACAGCCAGAAAAAGTGGATTTGGCCCTGTCAGAAACCGAACGTTTTTAACACAGGGGCAAAGAATCCAGTAGAAACTGTTAGAAAGTGTACTTGCGTAATATCTAACAGGCCTGTATTATAGACATCGTTTTCTAACAGTCTCGGAGGGCAAAATGGCGATTTTTGGATACAGTCGGGTTTCGACCGGTCAGCAAACCACTGAAAATCAAAAAATGGAAATTGAGCAGTCCGGCTTCAAAATCGATTACTGGTTTTCGGATGACGGGGTCAGTGGAAAAGTCCCTGCTGGAAAACGTCCGCAATTTGCCAAATTGCTCGAAAAAATCCGTGACGGCGAAACGCTCGTTGTCAGCAAGCTCGATCGTTTGGGTCGTGATGCTCTTGATGTCCTCCAGACCACCCGGCATTTAGCCGAACGACAGATCCGAGTTGTTGTCCTGCAACTGGGTGGTACTGATATTACCTCCCCTGCCGGGAAAATGCTGATGTCCATGCTGGCTGCTGTAGCTGAGATGGAACGCGATCTCATGGTGGAACGGACACATGCCGGTTTGGCTCGAGCAAGGAAAGAAGGCAAACAGATTGGGCGCCCTTCGAAGACGACGCCTGAGCAGCGTATTGAGATTCTTGAGGCATTGGGTCGAGGAGAATCGGTCAGTTCTCAGGCTAGGCGTTACAGTATTTCCAGGGCGAATGTGATTGGGATTAGGGAGACGGCATTGAATTGATGAGCTTGCCATCTTTAAAAACCACAGCAGATGATTTAATACACTTGATACCAATACGGTATCAGTCTAGAATGCCAAATGCACATCATTGCTTTTAGAACTTTGCGAGAATGTTGGGAACGTCACCCCCAGGCAGAAACTCCGCTACGTGGCTGGTATGCTGAAACTAGTAATGCCGACTGGGAGACCCCTTCCGACATCAAGGCGGTTTACAGGAATGCCAGTTTTCTGCCCAACAATCGGGTCGTATTCAACATCAAAGGCAACGACTACAGATTAGTTGTCGCTATTCGCTACACACAGGGTCTGATGTTTGTTCGATTCGTCGGCACTCATGCAGAATATGACCGTATTAATGCTGCTACCATTTAGGAGCAACGCCATGAACATTAAACCGATTCACTCCGAAGCTGATTATCAGGGCACGCTAACTGAGATTGAGGCATTGTGGGACGCAGGCGACGGCAGCGAGGCTGCAGAGAAGTTGGAGGTGCTGTCTTTGCTCATCGAGACTTATGAGAAAAAGCACTTCCCAATAGAGGCTCCCGATCCTGTCGATTTTCTGCAGTACATCATGGAGACGCGCGGCCTGACCCGCAAGGATATGGAACCTTACATCGGGCCGCGTGGCCGGGTATCGGATATTCTGAACCGAGTACGGCCAATGTCCCTGGAGATGATTCGTCGTTTGTCTGTGGGTTTAGGATTGCCAGCGACTGTGCTGATTCAGGATTACCCATTGAAACAGGAAGTTGCTTAATTCGCGATATCTTCCGTTTCGTGAGTAGGCTCTAATACGATAAACGTGACATGCTAAGGTTATTTTTCTGGTGCCGTAGACGGTGTGGTTGCTGTGACTAGATCAACCAAACCACCTTTCAGGAAAATCGCATTATTGAATCCCACACTTTTCAGCATGGCGGTAGCGCCCACCGATCTGCTCCAGCCATGGCAAACTACGATGATCGGTTTGTTGGTAGGCAACTTGGCAAGATTTTCTGCCTTGAACAATTCATTCATCGGAATGTTGAGGGTGTTTTTGTAAGAGATTCCCACCACTGCTTGCTCGGCGGGAGTACGCACATCGAGAAACACGAAATCTTCTTTCTTCGCCATCATTTCTAACACTTTAGCCGCTGAGATATTGCCGGTTGATTTAGCAAGCGCGGCCTGGTCCATCTTCGACGTCATTTCCAGGTAGTGCTCGGAGAGTTTTTGGTCAAAGGCATAGGCTGAGCCAATGCTGGCGATGCAGAACGTGAGCACGAAAATGATCTTTTTCATTTCAGACTCCTGGTTAGTAAAGGGGTAATCACCTTTTAACATTAGCACATCATGATATTCTTACAAGTTTGCCAATAAGTACTTTATTCGCAGGAAGCAAACCCCCATGCCCGCAGGTTCACACTAGCCAGAATCTCTGAAAACGCAGGGTTTATCACAATAATAAGTTATTTACTGCTTTCGTCAGCACCATTCACCGGGCTTATTGCTGCTTCAGTTCGTGCTTTCCCATCGCCAGAGGTTCATCGGCCGCAAACATTTGTTGCATGATGTCCTTGAGCCCGGTAATGTGAAATGCGCCTGCTGAAAGCGGAGGAAGGTTGTGGTCGGCGGCAATGATCAGCGGCAGCTTGAAGTCATCGGGATGGCTGGTGCCATGCTGGCGGTCATGTCCGGCATGATCACTCGTCACGACGATAAGGTAGGTGCCGCGTTTGCCGACATCGGCCAGCAACGACGCCAGCTCCAGGTCGATATAAGTAAGCTCGCCGAGGTATTCCGGCGAGAGCCAGCCGTAGTCCGTTCCTGCATCTTCGAGCCCGCTCACGTGCAGGAATGCGAAGCGCTTGCCACCCTTGCTGAAAAAAGCACGGGCCATGTCAATGCCGTCGTCCCGTGCCAGCGCATGCTCGTCCACCGCATAACTGAGCAGATAACCAAGTTTCTGTTTGGCGTAAAAGAAGGCCGTGCGAAATCCGCGCTGCCTAGCGTCGTCAAATAGTGTTTCCCTCGCCACCTGCGGCATGCCCGGCTTCCAGTCGTTGTCCTGCTTGCCGCTTTCCTCGGGCGTGAGCCCGGTCATCATCGCCGTGTGTGCGATCAGGGTTTTCGGCGGATCGACGCTCTTCCCGGCCAAGGTGTAGCGCCCCGACCGCATCAGGGCGTATAGCGTTGGCGAGGTCTTTTCGCTCAACGCGTCGGGATGCAGGGCGTCGATCGAAACGATGAGCACGGTCTCAACTTCGCGGGCAAAAGCGGGCACGGCGAACATCAAACCGAGACACAGAATGCCGATCTTCATCATCACCGAACACCTCAAAACGTGATTACTGGACCGATTCACCAGCGCCCCTCCTACCTTACAAAACGCATTCAGTGCGCTTCCAGCACGTTCTTGTAGTCGTTGTCACGGCGTTTCCCCATGTCCTTGCAAGGCGGCTCCGGCCATGTGTAGACAGGAATTTCCGTCACGTCCACTGATTCGATTGCCGGCCGGCTCACCAGCTTCTTCGCATAATCCCATTGCAAGTCCTGGAACAGGTCGATGTCAGCGGGAGTAAAGCTGCCGGACTCGATTTGTTTCATCTGGGTGCGCACGTCCTTGGGATAGGTGGCGGCGTTGATGACCACGCGCACCGTCTTGCCGGTGGAAATCCGCTGCACCACGAAATCGCTTTCCCTGAGCTTTGGATCAATCAGGTGAGTGCCGAAACGGGTGCGGGTGCCGGTGAGATAGGACGCCACGTCGCCGCCACAGGCGGAGTTGTTGGAGGCGATGCGCAGGTCGGTGCGATCAATGATGCCGTCAGGAAATAACCGGTCGAACGCCACGCGCAAGGCCGTTGCACCTTCCACCAGACCGCCGCAGAAGTGACCGTGGAACTTGATCAGATCTTTGATGGTGATGGTCTTGGTCTCGCTGGCGTAGCGGCCGTACTTGTTCACGGTGTCGCGAACTTCGAATTTTGGTACGTACGGCGCAGTAGCCAACCATTCAGGAAAATACCAGCCCGACGCATTTTCGGGTTCGAACCGTGGCGCCGTTGTGCCGCAGCCAGCAAGAACAAGGACAACCAGAACCATCAATACCCAACGCATCATGACCCACTCCTTGCAAATTACCTTTAAATTCTAGTCCACTTTAGCGCTATGGCCGGTTAATTCGCCGGCCCTACGCTGCCCTGTATATCTGTTCCGTTCATTTCTCTTCCGCGAATGCCTGCTGGCTGGACAAGATCACTTCGATTTCCTCCACGATTTTTTCCTGGCGCAGAGCGTTGCGCTTGAGGGCAAGGCTAGCGATGGTTTCGTCGAGGCGGTCGAGCGCATGTTCCATGTGAGCAAGGCGCTGGCGGTTTTCCGCCGCCAGCGACTCGTAGAGCAGGCCGTACAATGCCCCCAGGAGGTACTGGTCGAGCAGTTCGGAAAAAAACTCTGGCGGCGCGAGTTGCAGGCGCGGCGGATGCGCGAAGTGCGGCGCGTGCGGCGGATCGAAGGGCAAGAGGCGCTTCAGGGCTGGCTCGCCCTCGGCTTCATGGGCCAGACTGAAGAGCGCCGCGCCATCGCCGGAAAGCTGCCGGCTCACCATGTGCAAGGCGTCCATCAGGCGATTCAGCACGCTAGGCACGTCTTCCGTCATGGTTGGGCCGTCGAGTCGGGCGATCACGCCGGGGTGGGTTTCCAGCTTTACCCCAAGACGATGGCCTACCACCAGAAGCGCGGGAGCGGGTTGCTCAATCGGAAGGGCTTCAAGGGCGGCGAGGACGCGCTCGTTGAAGTTGCCGCAAAAACCGCGCTCAGAGCCAATCAGCAACAGGATCGCCGGCTGCTTCCCACCCACGTTCGCGACAGGGAAGAAGCTCAGGAAATCGGCAGCAGCAGCCTGAATGTTGGCCAACATGCGGCGCTGGTGGCCGATGAAACGGGCGAGCTTGCGCGTTTCCACCAGCGACAGGCTTTTCATCGCCGTCATGATGCCGCTGATTTCCTTGAGCCGCGCGAAGCGCTGCGAGAGTTCGGCCTGGCCACTCATGGTACATCATCAAGCCAGTTTTTCAGCCGCACCAGCCATTCGTCCCGGCCTGTATCTAGCGGCAGAGGCACATGTTCCAGGCCGGCCAGAATCTTTTGCAGCGCATCGGGTAAGGTATTCGGCTCGAAGGCATCGAGCAGCCCCGTGTTGAAGGCGATCATCCAGGCGAGGTGGAAGGTAGCGGGCAGAGGATTCAGACGTTCCTGCTTGAGGATTTCGCGCAACAGCCGGCCGCGCCGGATCTTGACCTCTGTACCCGCCTCCAGTTTGGTGCCGAAGCGGGTGAAGACCTCCAGTTCGAGAAATTGCAGATAATCGAGCTTCATCCTGCTCGCCTCTTCACGGATGCGCGGATGCTGCGCCTTGCCGCCGATGCGCGACACCGACAGCGGCACGTCTACTGCGGGCAGGATGCCGGCGGCAAACAGACGCCGGTCGAGGTAGATCTGACCGTCGGTAATGGAAATGAGATTGGTGGGGATGTAGGCGGCAATTTCACCTTCCTCGGTTTCGACCAAGGGCAGCGCAGTCAAGCTGCCGCCGCCGTGATCCGGCGAGAGCCGGGTGGATCGTTCGAGCAGGCGCGCGTGCAGGTAGAAGATGTCGCCGGGATAGGCCTCGCGCCCCGGCGGGCGGTGCATAAGGAGCGACAGCTCGCGGTAGGCGCGGGCGTGGGTGGTGAGGTCGTCGTAGATCACCAGAGTATCCTCGCCGCGTCGCATCCAGCCCTCGGCGATGGCGCAGCCGGCGAAGGGGGCAAGATATTTCATGCCCGGCGTGGCCGTGGCCTCCCCAACCACCACCGTGGTGTAGGCCAGCGCACCGTGGCGCCGCAGCAGGTCGATCACCAGCGCCGCCTCGGAGCGCTTCTGCCCAATCATGACGTAAACGCACTTCACTCCCTGCCCGGCTTGCGCCACCACGGTGTCCAGCGCGAGCGAGGTCTTGCCGGTGCCGGAATCGCCGATGATGAGCTGGCGCTGGCCGCGACCGATGGGAATCAGGGTATCGACCACCTTGGCGCCGGTGTAGAGCGGACGATTGACGAAGTCCCGTGCCACGATGGGCGGCGACGCCCCCTCCAAGGGGGAGAATCCGTCGGCATCATAAGGCGGCATGGCGTCGAGGGGCTTGCCCAGCGGGTCCACCACACGCCCGAGTAGTCCGTCACCGACACCGATCTCAAGCCGCTCGCCAGTATGGGAAACCAGGGAGCCGGAAGCAACGTTCGCCTCCGGGTCGAGCAGGATTACTCCGAGGCGTTCCTTCTGCAATTCGAACACCATGCCACGGCTGCCGTCCTCGAAATGCAGGATTTCCTCCGCCGCCGCCGAGGGCAGGCCATAGACCCAGGCGATGCCATCACCCACCGAGGCAACTCGCCCTTTCTCGCCCAGCCGCAGGGTAAAACGGTAATCTTCCACCCGCCGCGCCAGGCGGTCTAGCAGCCCGACTTCAGCCACCATGGTCGAAGTTCCCGCTGAAAAAACTGAGTTCGTCGCGCAGGTTGGCCATCAGCACCCAGGAGCCGGCCATGATACAGATACCCGCCTTGAGCACGGCATCATCGCTAAATTCGGGTGAGATCGTCCGGCCCGCCAGACGACCAAGAGCCAGGGTGAAGGCCGCGCGCTGCGCATCGTCAAGGGGATAGGCGCTGACCACCTTGATGCTCACACTGGTATCGCGCAGGGCGTCCAGTTTCTCCGGCGCCAGGGCGTCGAGTTCGCTCAGGGCAAGCTCCACCAGCTTGGCTTCCAGCTCGGGGCCAGCCAAGCGATCGAGAAAACGGCTGGCGAAGCGGGCGGCAATGGTCACCGCTTCGCGTTCCAGGGCCGCTTCGTGCTCGCTTCTCTCGCGCGCCTCCAGCATTTGCCGGCGTTGGCGGTCAGTATTGACTTCAGTCTCCACGGCGGCCAGGCGCCGCACCCGCTCGGCGGCGATTTCCTCGGCTAGCCCGGCCCTGGCCGCCACGCGTTCCTGATCCACGCCCGCCAGCCGCCCCAGGCATTCGCTTTTCAGCCCTTCCGCTTCGCGCCGCATCGCCGCAGCGTCCGCGATCGTCTTCGCCGTCTCGGCCTGGCGTTTTTCGATCACCGCCAGCACCGGGCGGTAGAAAAAATGCTTCAGCAGCCACACCAGCACCAGGAAGTTGATCACTTCGAGGATAAAGGTCGTCAGATCGAATTCCATGGCGCGGCTACTTCAGCAGGTATTCGAGCAGCGGGTTGCGGAACAGCACGATGAGTACAATCACCAGCACGTAAATCGCCAGTGATTCGATCATCGCCAGGCCGATGAACAGCGTGCGCGAGATCGCCTTCTCGGCCTCGGGCTGGCGCGCCAGGGCGTCCAGCGCCTGGGTGATGGCACGCCCCATGGCGATGGCCGGAAAGATCACACCGACGGCGATGGCGGCAAGCGCACCGCCGGTGGAAAGCAGGGTAAACCAGGTCATCTTGTCCATCAATGATTACTCCTTTTTATTAAGTTCATGTGATTGCAGGGCGCCGGCCACGTAAACCAGTGCCAGCGTGCCGAAAATATAGGCCTGAACCAACGCCTCGACGATGTGCAGCATGAGGAGCGGTATCGGCGCGAGAAAACCGGCCACCAGCAGCACCAGCAGCGCCGCCATCTCCAGGCTCATCATATTGCCGAACAGGCGCACCGCCAAGGCCAGGGTGCGGGTGACCTCGCCCAGCAAGTGAAACGGCAGCAGGATCGGGTTGGGGTCGAGATAATGGCGCAAATAGGCCCTGAGACCGTCGATGCGGATGCCGAACCAGTGCACCGAGAGGAACACCAGCATGGCCAGCGCCACCGTCAACGACAGGTCGCCCGTGGGCGAGCGCAGGCCCGGCACCAGGCCCATCAGGTTGGCCGCGGCGATAAACAGCCACAAAGTGCCGATGAATGGCAGCAACCGCGCGTCGTTGCCTGGCGCCGTGTCTTCAATCGCCTGCTGCAAGGCAAGCACCGTACCTTCCAGTGCCATTTGCAGGCGCGAGGGCGAATCTACGCTCAGACGCCGCGTACCGAACCAGACGAACCCTACCAACAAGGCCATCAGCAGCCAGGTAGTGAGCACCGTGGCGCCGATGTGCAGCGGCCCGAGGTGAAAAGCCAGCAGCTCCAAAAATTCCGGTTTGCCCATTTTCAGTTTTTCCGGATATACAAATATACGTTCATGCCACCGACGAAAACCCCCGTCACCAGCAGACTCACCGTCCATCGGTAAGAATAGCCTGCCAGCAAACTGTCGATCCAGTGGCCGAGATAGGCGCCGCCCACCACCGGCAGCACGAACAACAGCGCCAGGGTACCGAGAAACACACTCTGGGCGAGCAGCGTCGGCCTGTCCTTCTCCGCCTGAACCATACGCCTGGCCTGTTTCTCGATGTTCTGCCGCAAACGTTCGCCGTTTTCCATCACTCCACTCCCAGTTGCGCCAATCGCCTGAGCATCTCGGCTTCCAGCCGGTGCAGCTTGCGCCGGGTCTGTTCCAGCGCCTGTTCCTCTTCCAGCAATTCGCGGGTGATGGCCTGGGCGATGCGCTCCACATCGGTGTCGCGCAGATAGCGCCGGGTGGAAATGCGCAATTCGTTGTCAACGAAATACAGCAGCCCGCCGGGAAAGCCAAGATATTCGTGGCTGCCATCCGCCATCAGCAGGCGCGCCAAGCCGAAGGTAAGCGCGGTCATGAAGCGCTCGTGCCGCGCCAACAGGCCGAAGCTGCCGCTTTTGTCCTCACCGGTGAAGCCCGCTACGTTCTCGATGCACTCGTATCGGTCGGCGGCAAAAAGGTGCAAGGTTAAAGTGTTCATGGTAGCGCGTCCTGCATGGCGCCGCGCATGTAGCAGCGTTCCTCGGACAATTCATCGTACTCGCCGCGCAGGAAAGCCTCGCAATCAGTCAGGGTTTGGCTGAGCGGCACCGACACGCCACCGGCGGCATTCTGCGCCGTCATGGCGTGAAACGGCTGGGTGAGATAGCGCTGCAGTCGGCGCGCACGCTGCACTACCCGCCGGTCGGCCTCGGACAGCTCCTCGATGCCGAGCATGGTAATGATGTCTTCCAGTTCGCGGTAGCGCGCCAGGTGCTCGCGCACGTCGTGGGCCACTTGATAGTGGCGGTCGCCGAGAAAATGCCGGTCCATAAGATTGCTGCCTGAGGCGAGCGGGTCGACCGCCGGATAAATGCCCTTGGCTGCCTGGGTACGGGACAGGATCACGCGCGTGTCGAGGTGGGAGAGGATGGCGCCTACGGCAGGGTCGGTCATGTCGTCGGCAGGCACGTAGACGGCCTGCACCGAGGTGATGTTGCCGAGCCGGCTGGAGACGATGCGGTCTTCCAGTTCCGCCACTTCCGACGGCAAGGTAGGCTGGTAGCCGACGGTGGCGGGCATGCGCCCCAATAGCCCCGACACCTCGGAGCCCGCTTGTACGAAGCGGAACACGTTATCCATCAGGAACAGCACCTCCTTGCCCAGCGTGTCGCGCAGGTATTCGGCGTAAGTGAGCGCGGCCAGCCCGACGCGGAAACGCACCCCCGGCGACTCGTCCATCTGGCCGAACACCAGCACCGCGTTGGCTAGCGCGCCGTTGTCGCCCATCTCGTGCCACAACTCGTGTCCTTCGCGGATGCGCTCGCCCACTCCGGCGAACACCGACACCCCTCCGTGCAGGGAAGCCACCGCCTGCATGAACTCCATGATGAGCACCGTCTTGCCCACCCCCGCACCACCGAACAGCCCGGTCTTGCCGCCACGGATGAAGGGACAAAGCAGGTCGATGACCTTGATCCCGGTCTCCAGGATGCCGCTCGAAGGCAGAGTATCGGACAATAGCGGCGGCGGTGAGAGCAGGTTGCGAAACTCCTTCGCAGCCAGCGGCACTCCGCCGTCCAGGGGCTGGCCGAAAGCATCCAGCAATCGTCCAAGGCATTCTACCGATACCGGCACGCGCAACGGCGCGCCGCTGTCGAACACCGGCGTGCCGCGCTGTAGTCCCGCAGTGCGCGATAGCGCGATGGCACGCACCTGATGCGGATTGAGATGGTGCAACACTTCCAGCACCGCGCTGCCGCCGTTAATGGCCACTGCGAGCGCCCGATGTAGCGGCGGGAGCTGCTCGCAGGCGATGTCCACGACCGGGCCGTGTATTTCGACGACGCGACCGACAGAAATAGGCAAAGTGTCCACGGCGTTATTCATTCAAACTTCTCCCGCCACCTCATCGGCAGCGCTTATCGGCACCACGAACACCGGTGCGAAGCCACCGCCCGGCGTGCGAAAGTTGGTAGTTTGTCCCGAATATAGCCGTGCTGCAACAAGCTGGATCATGCCGCCGTAGACATAGGCGCGTACGTCGAGCTTGAGGTCGACTGCTGTTCCATCCACTTGGGTCAGGCGTTCGCTTGGCGGGGCGATGGTTTGCGCCACGTAGTCGCCTGCGAGGATTTCTTCCCACACCCGCCGCGTAAGCTTGTCGCCGCGGTAAGCTGCCTTGCTGCCGTAACCCGATGCAGGTTTGAAGAACAGCTTGCGGCGTTGCGACCAGAGTTGCTCCGCCCGTTCCGGCACGACCTGTTCGGTACGCGGCACACCTGCCAGCAAGGTTTCCCGTAGCGCCTGTGGCACGCCCAGTCGAGTGAGCGTCTGAGCATCGCTCAAAATCGCCAGATTGCGCTTGTCGGCATACAGGGCATGGGCACGCGGATGTGGCGTCAGCACCACGGCACCCGCCTCGTAAGCCTGGCGTAGCGCGACGTGGGCGGGGTCTTGCAGATAAAAATCGGTGACCCGGTTGTAAACCATGTTGATACTTTGTTCGGCATGCCACAGCCTGCCATCACGCCAAGCCAGCTCCCTTGCATCGGCGATCTCCGCGTCAGCGCCAAAGCGCGCAAACATGCGCTCGAACAGCTGAAACTCGGGGTAAAGATACTGCGCAGCCGGGTCGTCGTCGACGATGGCGATGCGGCCGAGTGGCATATCGCCGCGCTGGCGGCGCCATTCTCCGGCAAACATGGCAAAAAAAATCTGCTCAAGCTGCATGAGCTCGGTGGGCGGCTGAAACGCCCATTCCATTTCCTGGCAACAGACCTGCTGGGCGCGCGCCAGCACAACGTTGAGCAGCGCGCCGCCGGCGTTGGTGTTGATTTCGATGAGCTGCGGGCCATGCTCGCCGAGATGAAAATCAAAGCCCATGAACGCACCTATGGGGCCATGCTCCAGCCTTGCAATCGCAGGCGCGCGGGCGAGCGTTGCCGCCTGATATTCCGGCAGTGCCACCACACTTTCAATCGCAGCGACAATGTCCGTCATGCCTTGGTACTGTTCAGGCGAAATGAATACCGTCGTGGCAGAGAAAAGATTGGGGCGGCTACGCGCAATTTCTTTATACAGCCCCACGAGCGAAGGATCGGCTTCCAGCTGGCGGCGCAGACGTTCCGGGTCAAGGGTGCGACAAGCGCAGCCGCGATTCAGGCTTTGTGCGGTAACAGGCGTTTTCATGTGCTGGCTCATGGAATTTTTGGCGGATGAACGAGTTCAAGGAACTGGAACCATGCGACGCTTGTATCTCCGCGCATCATAACAGTTCCTCCGGCGCCAGCGTGCCGAGCAGGCCGGCGACCATGCGGCGCCACACGCTCGCCAGCGGTTCGCTGTCGTAACGCACCAGCCTGCCGTCCTCGCGGCCGACCCAGACGAGCGCGGCGTTCTTGTTGCCGGGCTCAGTCAGCTCGACGCGGAATGCCTCTTCTGGTGCCGTGGCCTCCTCAAGCAAGGAAGTAAGTTGTGCGCCCAACGCTGCGCTCTCAATTAGTATAGCAATCTCGGTATTCGATACCCGCGAACGCGGATCAAGATTCATCGAACCGATCAGTACAGATTTTCCATCCACCACTACCGCCTTGACATGCAGACTGGCGCCCGAAGACAGCCCCGGGCGGACACTGCCGGATTGGCCGGCACGAGGCCGCATCTCATGCAGCTCCACGCCACACGCAATCAGCCTGGGGCGATAGCGTGCATAGCCCGCGTGCACCACCGGAACATCGGTGGATGCCAGGGAATTGGTCAGCACGCGGACGTGAACTCCCCGCTTGACGAGGCTGCAAAGCAAATCCACGCCGCGCGCAGACGGGATGAAATAGGGCGAAATCAGGATCGTCTCATGCTGCGCGTTTTCGACAAGCCGACGGATGGCCATGGCAACCGGCCGGCCTTGTTTGGCCGCATCAGCAACCGCTAATGCGGGCACATGTGTATCGTAGACCGTGGCGTACGCGGGCACGAGCGGGAATTGGCCCGCGCGCACCAGGGGCCCGATTCCGCTCGCGCGCAGCGTGCGGGCATATTCCGTGGTGTGGAAGCGCTCGGCATGCGCCGCCATGCGCGACAGAACCAGATCCACATCCCCAGCGCCCGGCGCCCCACCCACAAACGCCGCGATTGGCACTGCCAGATCGCTGTTCCAATATTCGTCGAAACTGCGCGACATCTCCATCACCACCGGGCCGGCTGCGAGCACGTCGAGGTCCGCAAAGTCGTTGTCCGTACCCACGTTGAAGTAGGCGTCGCCCAGATTGCGCCCACCGATAACAGCGACCGCATTGTCGGCGATCCACAGCTTGTTGTGCATGCGCCGGTTGAGCCGGGCGCTGTCGCCGAGCAACTCGAACAACCGGGATATGCCCAGCGGACCGCGATAAGTAAAGGGATTGAAGACACGGACCTGGACATTCGGATGCGCCGCAAGGGCGGCGAGATCGAAATCCCGGCCGACCGCGTAAATGTCGTCGATCAGTAGCCGCTCGCGCACACCGCGCTGTGCCGCGCGTAGGGCCCGGTAAAGCAGCAGCGTGGCGCTCGCATCCTCCGCCACGATGTAATACTGCAGGTCGAGCGTGCGTTCGGATGACTCCGCCAGCGCCGCCCGGGCAAGAAAGGCCTCCTGCCCCGAAACAAGCAGGTGAAAACCGGACAGGTCGGGAGATACCCCGAGTTGCTCGGAAAAGGCGCGTCCTAGCGAGGTTTCTTCCGGATGGCCAATGGCAAATGACGGCGGACGCGGAACATCGGTACGGTAAGTCGAGCAGCCCGTGGTGGCCGCTGTCGCTGCGATCAAGAGTGTCAGGTACAGTGTTCTCAATCTCCAAAACAACCCCTGCCCACCTGGCTGGGCAAATTGGCGGACGATCTCACCGCGACCGAAGCGCACGGTGCTCACTCCACTTTTCCCCGCAGGAACATGACGAGAATCAGCCCGGACAGCAACGCCGCGCCAATGGTCCAGGCCAGCACCGCACCAAGCCCGGTGCGGTAATACCAGGTGGAAATACTGGCGGCGATGAAGCCGATCTCGCTGGCGCCGAAGACGATGGTGAGCCAGAACTGCAACAGAGTCATGTGACGCTGGGAGCGCGTGGTGATGGCGAAGCTCACCGCTTCCAGCCGCTCCATCACGGCATCGTAAATGTCCTCGACGCCGAGCAGGCGTTCGCCGTCAGCGGTCACGGCATCGCTGAAGCGGGTGGCGTTGGTGATCGCGCCGTAGTATTCCTCCAGGCCGTCGATCACCTCCTGCTTGAGCATGATGAGTTCCTCGACCGATTTCGGCATGTGGCGCGATAGCCGGTCGTAGAGGTGTTGCAGCACCGCGTGTTCCAGCAACAGGAGTTCCAACGTGACGAGAAAAGGCAGGGCGCTCTTCGGCGGCAGGCCCGCAGGTGGCACATCCCCGGCAGCGCCTTCCTGGTCATGCAGATCAAGCCCGCTACGGCGCGAGAGCAAGGTCATGCCGCCTTGTCTTGCACAGTAGTCACGGGACAGTTCCTCCGCCACAACTCCGGGCTTCAACGCCCGCTGTGATCGGTCGAGCAACAGCAGGCGCACGAGGTCCGGCCCATTCTGATCGATGAAGGCGGCCAGTGGTTGTTGCCGCAAACGCAGCAAGATCAGCGGGAGATACAACCCCGACCAGGTGGCCTTGCCGGTGATCTCGTGATTGACCGAGCCCAGAAACCGCCACAGACGCACGATCAGTCCGTCTTCCCCTTCCGGGTCGAGCCACGTTATCCAGCGTGCGGCGTCGAAAGACTGCGATGGCGCAGGCAGCCAAACCTCCCAAAGTGCCACGCCCGACTTGTGGCTGAGCAGATAGACGTCGGCATGTGCGGGAGCTTCATCCGCGAGCCCTTCCAGCGCGATACGGCCCAGCGGCCAGCGGGTGATGCGTCGCGCTTCCAGGAAGGTCTTGCCCAGCAGCCGCCGTTCGAACTCGGCAAGGCCCGTCGTGTATGCCTGCGACTCGCCGGGCGGCAGCGGCGCCACACCGGGAGGCAGCGTGCCAAAGCCCTTGAACACGCCTTTCAGCCGGACAGAAAAAAGCAGGGTGAAGGCAGGTTCGACAACGGACGCATTCTGATCCATGCTCACTCCGACAATTCCTTCGCGCTGATCGCGCCGCCATCGCGGTTTTCAAACCAGGCGCCCAAACGGAAGCCTGCGAACGCCAGCCCGGCCAGCCCGGCCAGCGACAACAGGATCAGCCAGGTCGGTAACCCGGTCAGCGCGGCAAGCGTCTGGCCCTTGGGGCCTTGCGCAGCCATGTATATCCCCTGCAGCGCCTTGAAATTTGCGGCAAACAGGGTCGTGCCGATCAGCATGCCCAGCATGAAGACCAGGGCATCGACCCGCCCGGTAAACAAACCGACCACGGAAGTGCCGGGACAGTAGCCGCCGATGGCCATGCCCGCGCCCAGCAGGGCACCACCGATGGTCATGGCCCAGAAAAATGTAGTTTGAATCTTCAGTGCATCGAAGCGCAACCAGCCGATGACGTCGAATAGCCACAGGCCAGCCGCCGCGACGACGATGGCGGTGAACATGACCTTGAACACACTCCAGTCGCGCAGTGTGAATTGCGCAGTCAGTTTGCGCGGGCTACCGAGGCCGGAAACATCGAGAAAATAGCCAAAAAAGAATCCGGCCACGAGCACGGCCAGCATGCCGCTGTTTTCGAGAGGGAAGTTCATTGCCAGAGCCTCCGTGTCAGCGCCGACAGCAACAGGCCGGCGGCAAAGAATGCGATCAGGAATACAAACGCCGCCACCGCCAGCACGGCACCGCCGGAAAGTCCCAATCCGCTGGTGCATCCGCGCGCCAGCGGCGCGCCGAAGCCGGTGAGCACCCCGCCGCCCAAAGCCAATACCAGCCGAACAGCCACGCCGACGATTTCCCAACTGATCCATTCATCGAGGGGATGGCCCTTGGCGAGATAGGGCTTGAAATAAGCGTTGGCTTCGGCCCACACGGGATTAGCCATATCACTCAGCCAGACCGCCGTGCGCGTGAAAAATCCGTTCGCGCCCAGGCCGTGGCCGGTAAACAGAAACATGCCCAGCAACGCCAGGCCCAGCCCGGCACCCGCCGCGAGCGGCGGCCAAAAGTTTTGTGCTTGTCTGTCGTCCATGTTCAACTCCGCGTGTCGATGCGCATCATTCCAGCCCGAAGGAATCAATGACGATGTGGTCGGGGGCGATGCCCGCCGCATGCAGGGCGTCCACCACTGGGGGAATCATGCCGGGCGGCCCGGCGACATAGGCATCGTGGCCGGCGATGGGCAAAGGGCTCTGGCGCAAGGCATCTGCGACATTACCCTCCACCACCATCACCCCGTGCGGAATCCGGAAAGCATCGAGGCCGCGCTCGGCGGCGAGCACGATATGCAGGTTCGGATATTGGCGAGTCCAGGCGACAATCAGGCCCACGGCGTAGCAATCATTCATATCCCGCATTCCCCAGAAAAGCTGCATTTCACGCTGCGGGGCGAGCTTGAGCTGCTGTTCGATCAGCGCCTTGATCGGTGCGAAGCCGGTGCCGCCTGCGACAAACAGCAGCGGCCGGTCGAGCGGCGAGCGCATGGTGAAATGGCCCAGCGGACCGCGCACCTGCATGAGGTCGCCCTCCTTCATGCGCTTGAATGCCCAGTCGGAGAGACGGCCGCCTTCTACCTGGTGAATGTGCAGCTCAATGCTGCCGTCGTCGCGCGGGGTGTTGGCAATGGAATAGGCGCGCGAAAGATAGGGGCTGCCGGGAATCCATACTTCCACATACTGCCCCGGTGCGAACTCGCAGAAGCACTCGCCGCTTGTAACCGGCGCCAGCCGAACTACCAGGATGTCGGGTGTCTGGCGGTAGATGTGATCAACCCGGAGTTCGACCATGCGGTCGGGATGGGGCATCTGCGACGACCAGGCAAGCTGGTCATGGCGTGCGATCAGGTCGTCTTCGATGGCGTGGCGCACCTCGGGTTTTGCTTCGAGCGCGAACACCGTCGAGAGAGGTGGAAACCGTATCGCGTGCGTCGGGCAGGTATTGGCGCAGGTGGTGCAGCCGACCATGCAGTTGAGCGGGTCGACCACCACGCTTTTCTTGCACTCATAATCGAAGCGGTAAACCAGACGGCTGCAACCGGTGACGCAGGTGCCGCAACCGATGCAGGCGTCCTCGATCACCGTCGGGTTCCAGTGGATCTGTTCGCGCGGCACGCCGTGCCAGGGTTTCAGAAATTTCGGATCAGGCATGTTGTTCTCCTTTGAGTGCCGGATTGCCTGTTTCCCGGTTCGCCATCAAATACAGGACGGGCATCAGGAACAGGGACACGAAGTTCTCCATCAACAGACCGCCGATGGCGGCGATAGCCATGGGTTGCAGCATGTCGCCACCGGCCTCAAGCGCCAGCGCCAAGGGAACCAGACCGATCAGAATGGCGGTGGTGACCATGATGCGCGGCCGCAGGCGCAGTTTCGCCGCCTTGAGCACCGCGTCGCGCACCGGTAACTGATTTTCCTCCTCCAGCACGCGGGCATAAGTGAACAGCAGCACCCCGGCATTGACCACCGCCGCCAGGACCACCAGCACACCGATGATGACGGTGGCGCCGAGCGGTTTGCCGGTGAAGAGCAACAAACCCGCCGAACCAGCCAGGCAAAACGGCACGCTGCCGAGGATGAGGGCGGGCAGCTTGACGCTGTTGAACTGCACGGCGAGCACGATGAAGGAAAAGAACACCGCGAAAACGAGAATCAACAGGACGGAGCGGGTCATCTCGCTCATCATTTGCGCCTGGCCGCCATAGGACAGTTGATAGCCGGGCGGGACGGTTTCCTTGGCCATGGCAGTCTGGAGTTCGCCCAGTGCTTCACCCACACTCACGCCGCTCGCATCGCCGCGCACGATCACCATTTTCACCTGATTCTCACGCACGATTTCCACCGGCCCGCTGGCGAGCCGCACCTGCGCCAGGTCGATGAGACGCACGGAGCCGCCCTGAACGGTGGTGATGCGTAAATTTTCCAGATCGCTGCGGTTGCTCACACGGGACTCCGGCACCATCACCCGGATGTCGTAGTCGTAATTCCCCTCGCGCAAGCGCGTGGCGACCGTTCCCGACACTAGGGTGCGCAGAGTGTCCGCCACGTCGGCTACCGACACGCCCATCTCGGCCGCCCGGGCGCGATCCACCTTGACCTGATACTCCGGCTTGGAGAGGTCCATGGCCACGTAGACGTTGGTGAAATGTTTCAGCTCGTTCATGGTTTGCGAGACATGGCGCGCCATGTCGAACAGCCGCGCCATGTCCGCGCCCTTGATTTTTACCTCGATGTCCGCATCGCCCAGTTTGCGCATGCCCTTGACCTTGGTTTGCGAAACCGTGACCTTGCCGCCCGGCGCCGGAACCTTGACGACGATGGGACGCAATTCGGCAATGTATTGCTGGGTACTGATCGTACGTGCCTCGCCCGGCAGTAACTGGACGTTGATCTCGCCCTCGTTGGCGATCTCGAAGGTGACGGTGCCCACCGCCTTGCCACCGGCCATGGCGAACAGGCTTTCGATGCGCTTGTCGCCACCGATGCGCTGTTCGATGTCGCGCAGCACCCGGTCGGTTTCGGCCAGCGAGGCGCCGGTGGGCAGCTTGACCTTGACCAGGATGCGCCCGTCGTCCATCTGCGGCAGGAATTCGCTGCCCAGCTTGACCGTGGCGAATCCACCCGCCACTGCGGTGACGATGAAGACGGCGAGAACCGGATAGCGGTAATCGAGCATCCACGCCAGCCAGCGGCCATAAGCCTGGGTAATGCGATCAAAGAACGCCTCGAAGCGGCCTTTGGCCTGAATTTTCACCGCACTGCCAAGCAAGGCGGCGGTCAGCATCGGGGTGAGGGTAACGGCAGTGGCGAGGCTGATGAGCACAATCCCGGCGATGACCAGGATGAGTTCGCGAAACAGCAGGCTGACCAACCCCGGCACCAGGAGAAAAGGTACGAACAGGGCGAGGAAGGCCAGGGTAGAGGCAACCACCGCCGGGCCGATGTCGGCGGTGGCGGTTGTCACCAGTTCGTTGATCGGCTGTTCGGGGTGTTCATCGCGCTGCCGCGAGATCGCCTCGATCACCAGGATAGAGTTGTCTACCAGCACGCCGATGGCGATCACCAGGCCACCAAGGGAAAAGATATTGAGCGAGAAACCGGCCATCTGCATGAGGCCGAAATTCATGATGAGGATCAGCGGCAGTGCCACGGCAATGACCACCACTTGCCGCCAGGAACCGAGGAATAGCCAGACGATCAGCACCACCAGGATCGCGGCCTCCGCCGCTGCGGTTTTCACCCCCTTGAGCGCATCCACGACATAGGTGCCCTGATTTTCCACCATGCCCAGCGCGATGCCTTGCGGCAGGCCGGACTTGAGTTCGGCGAGGCGTTTTTCCACGGCGCGCGACACCTCGACAGTGTTGGCATCGGCCTGCTTGAGCACCGAAAGCTTGACTGCGGGTTGCCGATCCAGGCGGGTAATGACGCGCGCTTCCCGGTGCGAGTCCACCACCTCGGCCACGTCCCGCAGGAACACCTTGGCCGCGCCATCGCGCAGCAACACGATGTTGCGAATATCATCCAGCGAGGCGTATTCGCCCATGGTGCGGGCGATGATTTCCTGTGGGCCGACCGTCACGCGACCGCCGAACTGCTGCACGTTTTCCTCGCGCAGCCGCTTCAGGACGCCGCTGATGGTGAGGCCGTATTTTTCCAGCGCATCGGGCTTCAAATGCACGCGAATCTCGCGTTGCAAGCCGCCGACGATCTCGGTGCCGGCCACGCCGGGCACTGAAAGTATCTGGTCTTGCAGCCATTCGTCAGTCCAGGTGCGCAGCTTCACCAAGTCGAGGCGGTCGGAACGCACTGTCAGTTGCAGGATCGGTATCTGCGACGGATCGGCCTTGAAGATCACCGGCGGGTCGATGTCCTTCGGCAGCTTGCGCGCCACCCGCGCCAGGGCTGCGGTAGCATCCTGGTAAGCCACGTTGATGTTCACCCCGTAGCGAAAGTTGGCGATCAGGCTGTACATGCCTTCGATGGAGGAGGATTCAAGATAGTCGAGGCCGTCCACCGTCATCATCTGGCGCTCGATGGGATCGGCCAAACCCCGTTCGATCTCTTCCGGCGTAGCGCCGCTCCAATAGATGTTGAGCTTGACCATCGGATAGGTCATATCCGGCAGAAAATTGACCGGCAAGCGCCACAGGCCATATAGACCCAGCACAGCCAGCGCGAGCACGATGGCGCTGGTGGCAAGACGGCGGCGGACCGAGTAAACGGTGATTTTCATGGCTGCGTAGCCTTGGGCTTGGCCGCATCACCCGCATTCTTGGCAGCAGCCTCCGGCAATTTCACCGCCGCGCCATCCTTGAGTTTTTCCTGCCCGGCGACGATGAGCTTGTCGCCTGCGTCGAGACCGCTGACGATGCGCACCCGGCCATCCACCTCGATACCGGTTTCCACCTTGCGTCGCACCGCCTTGCCGTCTTTCGCGACGAACACCGCAAAGCCGCCGCCGGGTATGGCGGCCAGGCTGTAGGCTGGAACCGTGATCGTATCGGCGAGCGTCTCCCTCACCAGAAAAGCGCGGGCGAACATGCCGGGCAGCAGATTGGGCACATCAGCGACGGTGATTTCTGCGGTGCGGGTACGGGTGCGGATGTCGAGATAGGGATAGAGCCGCGACACGCTGCCGGCATAGCGTTTTCCCGGATAGGCGTCGAGTTCGACTTCTGCCTTCATGCCCAGCGCCAGGCGGGCGGCTTCCTGTTCCGGCACCGCGAGGCGCACGATCAGGCTTTTCGGTTCGTAGATTTCGGCCAGCGGCGCGCGTGGGGCGACGAAATCGCCGTCGCGCACCTTCATTTTCGACACCACACCCGCCCAAGGGGCAAGCACCGCATAGTCGCGCGTGGTCTCCTGCGCCTTGACCAGCAGCGCCCGCATCCGCGCCGCGTTCGCCGCCGCACTATCCAGTTGCTCGCCCGCCAGCGCGCCGCTTTCGACTAGGCGGCGGGTGCGGGCAAGATTGTCTTCTTCTTTCTTCAAATCTTCGCGCGATGAGGCAACCAGCGCCGTAGCGCCTTCCGTGCGCCCGAGGGTGAGCAGCACCTGGCCGGCCTTGACCAGGTCGCCTTCGCGCACGCGCACGCCGAGCACCGGGCCTTCGGCGGGCGAGGCCAGTTGCGCGATGCGCCCCGCCTCCACCGAGCCGGTGAGCGCGATAGTCAGCACCAATGGCGCCTTCTTCACGATTTCCACCCGGACTGGCGCGGCTTTCTCGACGGCCTTGTCCTTGGCGGGTTCCACCTTTTTTTCATCCTTGCCGCAGGCGCCGAGGGCAAGCAGGAAAACCAGGCTGACAGCCAGCAGCGGCTTGGCGAAATTGTGGTTCGATTTCATGGCAGATTTTCTCCTGTGGCCAGGGCCAGTTGAGCGGCGGCGGCATTGGCGTCCGCCAGTGCACGGATGTGGTTGGCCTGCGCGTCCAGCAGCGCCGATTGAGCATCCAGCACATCCAGCACGGTACCGCGGGCAAGGGTGTATTTTTCCTGCTCGATGCGCTGGCTCTCCGCAGCCAGGTCGATCACCTTCCCGGTGCTGGCGAGCCGCTCCAGGCCGGAGGCCAGGTTGGCGTAAGCGGTTGCCACTTCCAGGCGAATTTGCAACTGGAGCTTGACCAGGCGTTCGCGCTGGGCGCCCAGCTTGGCGTTTTCTTCATCCACCCGCGCACTGGTGCGACCGCCTTCGTAAAGTGGCATCTCAAAGGTGATGCCGATGCGGGTCACGTCGTCGTTGGTTTGAAGCCCCGCCGGGTGCTGCGTCGGCTGATTCATGATGCGGTTGCCCACGCTGCCGACCAGATTGACCGTAGGCTGGTGTCCGGCACGCGCCGCCTCGACCCGCGCCGTTTGGGCTTCGAATTCCGCGCGAGCGGCAAGCGCGTCCGGGCGGTGTTCCAGCGCCGCCGCTGCAAGCGTTTCAATGCCACGGGTTTCGCCGGCGGGTGGATCCAGCGGTCCCGCCAAGGTAAAGTCGGCCCCCTCGCCCATCAGGTTGAGCAAAGCCTGCCGCTGTACGGCCAGGTTGTTCTTCTCCCGCAACAGCCGCTGGCGGATGTCGGCAAGCTTCACCTTGGTGCGCAAGGCATCCACTTTCGCTGCCTTGCGCGCGGCGATGAGGGCATTGACCCGTTCGAGTTGGGAGGCCAGCGTTTCAGCTGAAAAGTTGAGTGAGTCGATCAGCCGCGCTTGGGCAAGTTGACCGTAGTAAAGGCTGGAGACGTTATAGACCAGCTCGCCCCTGGAGCGCGCCAGACGCTGCCCGGCCGAAGCTTCGAGCAGTTCCGCCGCACGCATTTCGGCAGTGAGCCGCCCACCAGTGTAAAGCGGCAAGCGCAGCACCAGGTCGGCGGCCAGGATATTGTCGCCGAATACGCCAAGTTCGCCGTTGTAGCGTGCGGCGGTCAGACGCAAATCGTCGCCGTAGCGGGTATAGCCGCCCTCAATGGTGATCCGGGGCAGAAGGGCGCCCTGCGCGGTCTGGGTGCGCGCCGCTGCAGCTTGACCGTCGAACGCCGTTGCCGCGACTTCCGGGTTATGGGCGAGTGCGTAGGCAATCAATTGCTTCAGGGGCTGGCTAACGACGGCGGCATGAGCGTCCGCTTCGGGCGCAGCCATGGCTTGGCCGACCGGCATCAAAGCAACAGCGCAGGCGGCCAGGCCTGCCCATAACACGCCCCGCAAGTTTAGCTTCGGAAATACTGAAATCAAGGTGACCCCTCTCTCTTTCATGTTCGTGTCGAGCGGTTTACGGCAATGTGTAGTGCGAGTCATGGATTCCTGTTGCAATGTGGCGTGAGATGATCGTGCATTGCATACAGCCTGATCCATCGTCCGCCCGGCAAGCCTAAGGCCACAACTCGGCATTTCGTCTCGACCGTTCTCAAGGCCGGTACGGCATGGGCAATGTGACATGGGGTCAGGCATGATCATGTCCATGCGGCGTCTCCCCTGCCGGTTTCGGGATTGGAAGCAAATGCAGGACGTGGATGTCGGCTTCAGGTTGCAAGGTAACGTGCCCGATGTCGAAGCGGTCGTGCAGAAGCGTCCGGCTGGCCTCTAGAATGCTCTGCCACTGGTGCATGTCTTCCACCAGCAGGTGGGCGGAGATCATGATTTCATCCGAAGCCACGCTCCACACGTGCAGGTCATGCACCGACTTCACGCCGGGCACACCGGCCAGCGCCAGCCCGATTTCCTCCAGCGAGAGATGCAGCGGCACGCCTTCCATCAGCCCATGCAGCGCCTGGCGCAGGAGACGCAGGCTGGAAACCAGGATCAGCGCGCCGATCGCCATCGATAGCAAGGGGTCAATGGGCGTCCATCCGGTGAAGGTAATCACCACCCCGGCGATCAGCGCTGCCACCGATCCCAGCAGATCGCCGATGACATGCAGCATGGCGGCGCGCGTATTGAGATTCTGCGCCCCGCGCGAGAGCAGCCATGCCACCCCGATGTTGATCGCCAGCCCCAGCGCGGCGGTGAGCGAAACCGCCTCGCCCTGCACTGGTTGCGGCGCTTGCAGGCGAGTAACGGCGGAGACGGAAAGCCACACCACCAGCGCCAGCAAGCCCAGGCTGTTGACCAAGGCGGCGATAAATTCCGCCCGCCCTAGGCCGTAGCTATGCAGACGCGAGGCAGGGCGCCGAGCGATCCAGCCTGCCACGGCGGCAATCACCAGCGCCCCGGCATCGTTGACCATGTGCCCCGCATCGGCCACCAGCGCCAGCGAACCCGCCCACCAGCCGACGCCGGCTTCGACCCCGGCAAAAGCCAGGGTCAGCGCCACAGCGAACCAGAGTACCCAGCCCGCCGCCTCGCCGTGATTATGATCGTGTGTTGCGCTCATGCCTGATCCTTTCGCTTTCTGTTTCTCAGCGCAGCAGACCGCCGACGATGCGGTACACCGCTTCTTCCGGCGTCAACCCCCGCGCCATCAAGGTTTCCATCTGCTGGCGGTCGACGCTGCCGATAGCGGCCTCGTGAGTCACTTTGGCTTCAGGGTGAGTCACGCGAACTATCGGGCTGGCGCTCACCACACCGCGATCCTTGATGATTTCGGTGCAATCCACGTGCCCGCGCGCCCCGGCGGCGTTGCCCTCGGTCATGCCGATCACCTCCGCGCTGGCATCGTCCTCCACCGCCATGCGCGACTTGATCAGGCCGCGGGCGTTGCGCCCGGCGAGCACCAGCCGCTCCTTGAGTTTGATCTTGTCCGTTCCGTGGCCAAACACCTTGCTGGTGAGTTCGGCGACGGCATCTTCGCCGACATTAACGTCGAAATCCACGTCCAGTTTGCCGACCAGGCCTGTGACCAAGGAAAAGTCGGAGAACAGGCGCGCCCCCCGTTCCAGCGTAACCAGCGCGCGGGGCACCACTTCCATGCCGCCCGAAGCGCCGTGGTAGTGGGCTTCCTGATAGCGCAGCTCGGCGCCCGGCCCGATCCTGATGACAGCTTCCATGGCGTGGCGCGCCACGTCAGGCACCGAAAACAGGCAGTGGGACCACAGCGTGGCTTTCGCATTCGCCCCCACGACCAGTTCCAGCGCCACGTTCTGCACGCCGAAGCGTTCGAACAGACCAAAGCACAGGTGGATCGGCTGCACGACCTGCCTGCCCTCGTCGATGACGATTTTGGCCGTGATGCCTTTATCCGATGTCTGGGCGGTGATCGACACGCCAGGGATGGACTGGTGGCTGATGATCTGATGGCCGTAAGCCACCACATGCGCGCTGTCGGCGGACAGAATCCGTCGGGTCTTCTCCGATCATCCCCAGCGCGCGATACAGCTGTTCCAGATCAGTCATGGCAAGTCTCCCCGTCGCAGCGCCGGCACAGGCGCGCCTTGTAATGCGCTACCACTTCTTCGGGCGGCCCGCTGAACACGATGCGGCCGCCGCACAGCTGTGAGGCGCGATCGGCGTGCTCGGCCAGCTCTTGCTGGTGGGTGATGAGCAGCACTGTCGAGCCGGTTTCGCAGAAAAATTCGACCACCGCAATGATCTCCCCCAGCGAAAGCATGTCCACCCCCGCCGTGGGTTCGTCCAGAATCGCCAGTTTTGGCCCCAGCGCAAGCAAAGCGGCGAGCTCCACCCGCTTGCGCTCACCGCCGCTCAAAGTCTTGTCCACCATGCGCAAAAGATATTCCTGATGCGGCAGCCCGACGCGGTCGAGACACTCGGCTGCAGTTCTTTTTGGGCTGCCCAGCGAAAGATATTCCATCACCGTCAGCCCCTCGAAGCGGGCCGGCTCCTGCCAGGCCAGGCTGATCCCCAGCCGCGCCCGCTCGTGGATGGGCAGTTCGGCGATGGATAATCCGCCGAACAGCAACTCGCCATTTTCCGGTCGGTATCCCCCGCAGCCCATGACGAGATAGGCAAGGGTGCTCTTGCCTGAGCCGTTGGCCCCCAGCAGGACGTGGATTTCGCCGGGAGACAGGGTCAACTCCACATCCCGCAGCACCTGCCGCCCATCCAGGCGCAGCGAGACATGGCGCATTTCCAAAAGCGGCGTGTCGTTCATGGCTGATCCTTGCTCAATGCAGCGATCCGGGTCCGCAACCAGCCCTCGATTTCCTCGGTGCGCGGCAGGCCGGAAAAAACCATCTGCCCGTCCACAAGCACCGCCGGAGTTTGTTCAAAAGGAATGCCCAGGGCCTCCGCATCCTTGCGTATCTCCAAATCCAGCGCCAGTCCCAGCCCGGCTGCGGCGCAGGAGAGGCGCTTTTCCAGGCGCAGCATGAGTTCGCCGCTACCCGCCAGGGTCAGGGTGAGGCGAAACGCATTTGGCGGTGGCAGGCGGCATGAATTCATCGCGCGGGTATCGTCAGGATGGGCGCTTGCGGCAGGCCGCCGGTCTCGGCCAGGGAAGCGAACATCATCAAAAAGCGGAAAGTGCGTTTGGAACCCAGGTCGCGATCGTCGATCCAGAACCAGCGGTTGCGGTAACTCACCGCCGCGTAGGCATCGGCGGGCCGCTCGGCGCCGGATGCAATGCGCATGAGCGGTTCGGCACCCCCACTGCCATCGGCTGACAAACGGGATGTAGCACGCCCCTCGCGTAGGTCCTGCTCGGGCACTTCGACGCCGCCGGCCAGTTCCCCCATCACGCCCTGCATGGAGCGCGTGAGCACGGCGATTTCGTCAGGATGGCTGCGCGCTGCACCGAAAACCAGGCGGTATGAATCAAGCTTCGGATTCAGACCGAGAAGTTCCTTCACCAGCGCAATGTTAGTATCCGTTTCCTCGTCCACCGCGCGCCGGAACAGGACGAACGACAAGGTTTGCTCGCCATGCGTCTCGATGCGCACGCCCAGCGCTCCGGCCTCCTCGATCCGGCGCAGCGTCTCGGCGACGCGGATGAACCTGGGGTCGTTCCGGCGCGCCCGGGAGGGCGAGGTCGAGACGTTGTAAATACCATTGATGGCCTGAACCACGGCGCGCAGGATAAAGTCTGCCCGGCCCCCGCCGCCTATGGTCGCAAACACGGTTTCGGGCGGGATCGGCCGCAGCATGCTCTTGACCAGCCGCTCGCCAGTCAGCTGGGTATAGGAGATGGTCGGCGATTCGCTGTAGCGGCCTCCCGCACTCAGGCCGAGATTGTTGCCTTCCGTTGCGCGCGGAAACACGTTCGCCGCGAGACCGATATTGCTTTCCAGCGAGTACGAGCTGATCACGGAGGAAACATCAAGATAAACGGGCGTATCCAGGTAGCGCAGTTTGACGATGTTGAGCAGCATCTGCTCCTTCCACGAGTCGCCGATGGCCGCGGCGTAGCCCATGCGATCGCGCGGCACGCTGGCGGAACCCAAGGTCTGGCAGCCGGCCAGCAGCAGAGCGGTCAATACCAATGAGAACTGGAGTAATTTTTTCATTTTCGAAATAGGCATGGCTCGCTGACTCCCTGTTTCAAGCCTGATTGCTCGCCACGCCCGGTTATGTGGAAACCCTACTTCAGGAAACCCCGTGATTTCATATTGTCGCAGCCATAGCCAGAGCCCATGGGGGCCAGGGTCACACCCTTCTCCTTGGCGCGTGCTTCCATTTGCGTGTGGTGCTCCTGCTGATAAGCTTTGCACTCGTCATAGGTCTTAAAGCTGCGCATCTTGGTCTGGTGCTCGGCGCGTTCCGCAGGGGTCATGACCTGCCAGCCCACGGTATTACCCTTGTTGGCGGCCCAGGGACCTCTGGCCAGGGCTGATCCGGCCGCAAGCGAGGTTGCCAGTGCCAGTGCCACGGTGCTAATCATAAGTTTGTTCATGCTGTACTCCTTTGATTTGCTACAGTCAAAGCCACCATTGTGGTGACGCCAATGAAACAGTACGCTTTTTATAAGGCAGCGCACTGTCGCATATCAATATCAACGCTCATAGCCGGAACAGGGAATGCACACGTGCTTCTCTCCCACCACGCGCACATAGGCGCGGGCGGTGAGTTCGCCACAGGCGGCGCAGGGGGTGAAACCCATGGTCTCCGGCAGCCATTCGCGCTCGAACTGGAATACCTCACCGATGCTCAGCACATCGCTCTCCGGCGCATTCCAGACCAGATCCACCAGCTCCATCTGCTCGGCTTCGGGGATGGCATCCGGCTCCATGCCCTGACCACGCTTGACCATGAAGGCAGAGGCAGCGATCTGCTTGGCAAGGGTCGGCTTGTAGCTTACCCGCACCGCCCGATTGCTGGCCCGCTCAATCAGCGTCACCGCCAGCTTGCCATAGGGGATCTTTTCCATATTGCCCTTGCCGAGGGTGCAACCGGTGGTGAATTGCACCCCATCGCCAAAGCACATGCCGCCGTGGTCTTCGCCAATCTCGACGAAGGCGTGCAGCTGGCGACCACCGGAGCGCTTGACGCCCAGCACGCGCAAAGCGGCCAGACCTATGCGCACGCCCACCACGCTGGCCCAGCAACGATGTCCGTGGAATTTCAAGGTTTCCAGCAGAATCTGTTTATCGTCATTGGCACTCATGGCGCTTCTCCTTTAAGTTTTAAATATATCCCACAACAGCTTGCCCGCCACACCCAGCAGTAGCACGGCGTACAAGCGCTTGACCCAACCCGGCTTGGCGCGGCGGGCCATGAACCAGGCGCCCAACTGGGAGCCCATGATCGCCGCCAGCATGGTGAGCACGGCAAGTAGCGGTTCGATGCGGCCTTCCGCAGCGTGGGCGAGAAAACCGGAAATTGAGGCGAAGGTGACGATGAAGGCGGTGGTGGCAGCCGCCTGCTTGGCGCCATAGCCCATGGCCATGAGAACGGGTGCGACAATGAAGCCGCCGCCCACGCCCAGCAGTGCGCCGACGAAACCCTCGAAGCTGCCCAGGGCGAGGCCGATGGCCATGCGGCGACGTGGACTCATGGGGACGGGTGTTTCGTTCTGACTGGCGGTTTGCAGGCTGCGCAGCCCGGCCAGGAGGGTCAGCGCGGCAAACAATCCGATGAGCATATCCTTGGGCACGAATTGGGTCAGGTGGGCGCCCAGCGGTGCCAGGGCCATGGCAGAGAGCGCCGCAGGCAGGCCGCCGCGAAAATCCACCAGCCCTTCCCGTGCATAGCGCACCAGCGCAGAGGCGGAAGTTACCCCGTTGAGCAGCAGACCGAGCGGTATGGCCACGGTCTTTAAGGGCAGCTCCAGCCACTTGAACAAGGGCACGTAGAGCATGCCTCCACCCAGCCCCAGCATGGCAAACACGGCGGAAACCGCGAACACCAGTCCGGTGGCAATCAGGTGAGTGGAGGTGAGCGGTTCCATGGCTCAGCCCTTGCGGCGCAATACCCCTGAAAGCTGCGTGCCCGGCGCCACGGTATTGAACACAGTGCCGTATTTCTTCACGTTGTCGTGCAGCAGTTCCAGACGGCGATCCGGCTCGTCGCTATCGACAATGATCTCGTAGGTGATGGATTCCATCTTTGGCGGCACGTCCTGGCGCACGCCATCGACGCGCACCTCCACCCCGCGCAGCTCGAATTTCAGTATTGGCATCACCCGCTCGATACCCTTGATGATGCAGGCGGACAGGGCGGCGAGCAGCAACTCGGCTGGATTGAAGGCGTTCGGGTTGCCGGCCATATCGGTATCCAGCGGAATTTCCGCCGCCTTGCAGCGGGAGAGACTGCCGTGCGCGTCGAGACGCACGGTTTCCACGTGGAAGGTCATTTTGGAATTGCTCATAGCATGTTCCTTTCCCCAGAAATTGCAGCTCAGCGAAGACTCAGTTTGCGCTCCAGACCAAGTAAAAACCAGCACCTATCACCAGCACGCCGCAACCTTGGCGAAAGCGCAGGGCACCGCGACTGTGCTCGTTCCAGTCAAGGTAGCGCTGCACCATGCCGGAGGCGGAACCGGCCGCGACGATAACCGAGCAGTGGCCCACGCCGTAGGCAAGTAGCAGAGAGGCGGCAAACAGCGGCGAGGTGGCAGCGCTGCTGAAGGCCACGCCCAGCACCGGTGCCATATAGGCGAAGGTGCAGGGGCCAAGCGCGATGCCGAAGACCAGCCCCAGCGCCAACGCCGGCAACAAGCCCTTGCGCGCGATGGGTACGCTGGCGGGGCTCTTCCACGGCGAGGGCAGCAGGCCGAGCAAGTAAAGGCCGACCAGCAGGAAAACCCCTGCGACGAAATAATTGGCCCACGGCCCCATATCCCCGGCGATGCGGCCCAGCGAGGCGGTAATAGCCCCGATCACGGCGATGGTGATCAGGATGCCGACGGCGAACAGCCCGGAGAGCGCAAAGGCGCGCCTGCCGCTGGCCATCCCCTGGCCGTTGATGAACCCCACGATGAGCGGAATGCCGGCCAGATGGCAGGGGCTGAGCAGCATGCTCGCCACGCCCCACAACGCCGCCGCTCCCAGCGCCCACACCGGCGCGCCGGAAAGACCGTTATTCAGTGCTTCGAAGAGTTCCCCGATCATCGCGCCCGGCCCGCTTCGGCAAACGTAAAACCGAGCTCGCGCCATTTTCCAAGTATCTGCTCACGCGAGTAGAACCCCACGTGGCGAAACAGCTCTTTTCCATTGGCGTCATAGAATATCTGCGTCGGAATCACCTGGATGCGGTAGGGATTGGCTGCTTCCGGGTCTTTCCACATGTCGATGAACACGACCTCGAACTTGCCGGCATATTCACCCCGCAGTTGTTCCAGGATGGGCGCCATCTGCTTGCAGGGGATGCATCTGCTGGCGCCGACATCCACCAGCCGGGGTTTGGCTATCTTTGCAGGTGCTGCCGTACCCGTTGTTTCGGCTGCACTGGTAATGGACACGGTCATCGCCGTAATCGCCAGCGCAACAATCAGCGCCGCTTTGCCTGGTTTATACATGGGGTTCCTTTCAACTTGCCTTCGATTTTTTCCTGCCCGTCACCCAGACGTAGAACATGGGCAGGTAGAACAGGCTCATGAAGGTACCCACCAGCAGTCCGCCGATGGCGGCGTCCGCCAGGGGGGACAGTCGCTCCAGCCCGATGGCATGTTCGATGGCAATGGGCAACATGCCGGCGATGGTGGCGAGCGCGGTCATCAGGATCGGGCGGTAGCGCAGTTTCACCGAGCCTTCCGCTGCCTCTAAAGCGCTCTGACCTTCCTTGCGGCGTTCCTGGATGAAGTCCACCAGCAGGATGGAATTCTTGATGATGATGGAGAACAGCAGCACGACGCCGAGTATCGCCGACAGGGCCAGCGCTTTGCCGAAGGCAAGCAGGCCCCACATCGCGCCGATGATGGACAGCGGCAGGATGAGCACGGACAGCAGCCCCAGCCCCACGCTGCGGTAGGCCGGCACCAGCACACCGAAGAGCAGCAGCACGCCCAGCCCGAGGCCGACAATCATGCGCTTGCCGGATTCCTTGGAGGTGGCGAAGTCGCCCTCGTCGCTGTAGCTCACGTCTTTCGGCATGACCTTGGCCACGGCGGCCACAGCCTCGTCGGAGAGCAGGCTGATGGGCTTGGTGTTGCGATAGGCGAACACGTCCAGGGAGTAATGGATGCCGTTGGTGGTGAGAATGGCGGTGGCAGGCTGGCGCTCGATATGGGCGATCTGGCCCAGTGACACGGCCTCGCCGCTGGGCAGCTGGATCGGCAACAGCATCAGCGCCTGCGGATTGGCGCGGTAGGCATCGCTGAAATAGGTGCGCACCGGCAGGCTGCCAACCGATGGCAATTTGCTCAGACTGGCCACTGGCAGGCCTTTCAGGGGCAACTGACCGACCACCTGATCGGGTGTCGCGCCCAAGGCACGAAGTTTTTCCTCATCAAGCACCAGCACGGCTTCTTCGCTGTTTCTGTCCCAACTGGTGGACACCGTGGTGACGCCCGGCACCATCCTCAGCGCCACCACGACATCGTTGGCGGTTTTTGCCAGCACATGCCAGTCCTCGCTCACGAGGCGGATGTCGATCGGCGCCTTGATGGTGGACAGGGCAGTGGCGCCGGAATCGAACACGTCGGCGCTGATGATGCCCGGCACGACTGCCAGCTGTTTGCGCAAATCGGCCTCGATGCCCCAGCTGCTTTGCGTGCGGTGCAGGCGATCGACATAGGTGATGGTATAGGTAGCCTCGCCCGGCAACTGGCCTGAGCCCAGGGACAGGATGCCGGCCTCCGAACCAAAGGCGGCGCTGATGCGCTCGATGCGCTTATCCTGTGTCAGCGTGCGATCGAAATCCTTGAGCCGCGCCTCGGCCAGTGCCACCGGCACGTTGCCGCCGAATTTGACGTGCACCTTGACGATGCCGGTGTCCATCGGCGGCATGGCGTCGCGGCCGATCAGCGGCATGACGACCTTCACGCTGACCGCCAGCAAAATGATCGCAGGCAGCACCAGCAGGGTACGCCGCAGCCAGCTTCCCGCCAAGGCATAGCGCAACATGCCGACATAAAGCCCCGCGCCGGGCGCCAGAGTGCGCTGGTAGAAGCGTTCGATTGCCTGCTCCCAGCGGTTCTTCGACGGAAGGCCGTTGCGGTACCAGTAGGCCGACATTTTGGGAATGAAGGTGATGGCCAGGAAATAAGACACGAACACCGCGATCAATACGGGGCGGACCAGATGGGAGAAAATCGCCTCGGGGAAGCCGCCCACGTACATCAGTGGGGTGATCACCACAACCGTGGCGACGGTGCCGACCAGGATGGGCGAGAGCACTTCCTCGGTGCCGTGGCGGATGGCGGTGTCCACGTCTTCCTTGAGTTCTTCCAGGTGGCGCTCGATGTTTTCCAGCACCACCACGGCATCGTCCACCAGCATCCCCAAGGCCAGGATGATGCCGGTCATGACGGTGATGTTGAGTTCCTTGCCCATCAGCCAAAGTATCGCCAGGGTGAGCAGGAAGACCAGCGGGATACTGATCAGGGAAGTCACCACCGCGCGCCAGTTGGCGAGGAAAAACAGCATCACCAAGGCGACGAAGATGACGGCGTCGCGCAGCGCTTCGATCATATTGGCATTGGATGTCGCGATCAGCTCCTCCTGCGTGTCGGCAACGGCGAATTCGATATTCGGATAGCGCGCCTTGAGACTGGGCAGAATGCGGTTGGCGTCGTCGATGGCGCCCTGCACACTTTCGCCAGGCGCGCGCTGGATGGCGATGGCGATCGCTGGCTTGCCGTTGCCGTGGAAGGCAGCGAAACGCTCGGCCTGGGTGAGCTCCACCCGCGCCACGTCGCCTAGCGTCAGGCCGTTGGCGAGCGGCAGGCGGCGCAAGGCCTCGGCGCTGACGCGCTCGCCATAGATCGTGAGAGTGGCCAGCGACGCGTTGCCTTGGGTGACGCCCACCGGATAGTCCCGCCCCAGCCTGGCCATGACGTCCTGGAGCTGGGCTTGGCTGATGCGGTAGCGCGCCAGTTGCAGCGGGTCGAACTCCACCCGCAGGGCGGGTTCGTAGCCGCCGAAGATTTCCACGTTGGCGATATGCGGCTGGGTAAGAAAGGCCGTGCGCAGGTCGTTTTCCGCAATCAGCCGGATCTGGGCCAGGCTCGCATGGCTGCCGGGTTTGGGAGACAGCGCCAGGGTCAGCACCGGATTGGTGAAGGCACCTACGGCATACACGGCGGAAGCGGGCGACTCCGGCGGAAGCTTGCCGCGCGCACGGGAAAGGGCGTTATTGACGTCCAGCACCGCCGCATCCAGCCCCTTGGTGTATTCGAATTCGGCGCGCACGATGGACACTTCGTTCTTGTTGATGCTTTGCACATCGCGAATGCCGGACAGGGCATACAGCTCCTGCTCGATCGGGCGCGACACCTTTTGCGCCACGGTCTGGGCAGCCGCACCCGGCAACTGGGTGATGACCGTCACTTGGGGCCGCTCGACATCGGGGTACATGTTGCGCGGCAGATTGACATAACCAACGACGCCTAAAATTGAGCCGATCACCAGAATCATCGCCAGCAGCAAAGGCCGGTCGTAAAAGAAACGGAACAGCATGATTTAGCCGCCTTTTGTGATTTTGAACGGCGTGCCGAGGATCAGTCGGGTGAGCACGTCAGGCCCGCCGCAGGCAATGGTTGCTCCGTTCAGGCGGGCATCCGTGCTGGCCACGCCTTCGCTGCCCGAAGCGGCCAGTTCCACGGTGAGCGGCCGGGCCGGACCGGATTGCGCAAGCTGAAAGATGGTGGCGCTGTGGCCGTCGTTGTTGAGCAGGCAGGTATCCGGCAAGAACACACCCTGGCCAGAAAAAGTCACCAGCTTGACCGACACGCGAGAGCCCGGCGTCAGGCCGTCGGCGCGCGCTTCATAGCGGCGCATCCCCTGTGCACCTGCTTCGGGCCACGGCTTGAGAGGCAGGTCCCTGCCCTGCCAGCGCAAGGCGACCGGGCGAGAGATGTCCGGCAGATTCACCAACAGACGGGACTCTCCCAGGGCAACGAGGCGCAACAAGGGCTTGCCGGGAGTGGCAAGATCGCCCGGCTGCACCGGACGCGCCGCCACCATGCCATTGAAAGGCGCGCGGATGACGGCATAGGCGAGATTCTCACGTGCCGACCGGACGGCGGCTTCCGTTGCGCGCAGGCTAGCCTGATAGCCATCGACAGCGGCCTGAGTGCCGGATAGCCTCGCTTCGGCAGCCGCCTGGTTGCTTTGCTCCGACTGCAACTGCTCCAGGGAAACGCCCTTGATCTTATACAAAGAATCGGCTCGCGCAGCACGGTCGCGCGCAGCTTGGGCGGCGACCTTGGCGGCAGCCAGATCGGCGTTCAGGCTGCCCTGTTGTAACCGGGTGCGAGCCAAGTCAGCTTCGGCGCGCTGCAATTGCGATTGGGCATCGGCATCGTCCAGCCGCACCAGGACATCACCCTTCCTGAAACGGTCGCCTTCAAGGTAGCGCAACTCCGCCACGTAACCGGTCAGGCGACTGGCGATATTGGCTTCCTGTACCGCCTGCACCTCGGCCACCAGCGGCAGGGTGAGGGCGAAACGGGCGCTGACGAGCTGGCGCGCCTCCACCGCCACTGGCACCGATGCCGGCGGCTTTTCTGCCGTCAGTCTGGATTTCTGATGTTTGACCAGCATCCCGGCGCCAACCAGCGCCACGATGGTGAGAATGATGATGACGGTTTTCTTTTTCATGGCTTATCCCACTGTGCGATATAGGTGTCGGGTGGCGTACCCGCCAGAACCTGGGCGGAAGACCAAGCGGCGGCGGCGCGGGCGCGGGCGTCGGCGAAGCGGTATTGGGCGTCGAGCAGGTCACGCTGCTGACGCAGGAGATTTTCCAGTGTTTGCGCACCCAGCCGCCATCTTTCCTGATCCACATTCACTACTTCGCTGCGATAGGCGATTTCCTTCTCCAGCGCCTCGGCGTCGGCGCGCGCGCTGTCATAGGCGGACTGGAGCGCGGCGATCTGGCGCCGGGCCGCCCGCAATGCGGCTCGGCGGTCGTCTTCGGCGGCGAGTGCGCGCGCGCCTTCTGCGGAAGAGCGCAGATAGGTCCCGGCGTCGAGCGGGATGCTCACCCGTCCCATCATGCTCCAGGTATCCATGTCACCACCGCCGCCCTTGTTGTTGTAATAGTCCGCACCCAGACTGAAGGACGGCAGCAGGTTACGGCGCGACTCGCTGGCGCCTGCCTCGGCGGCGCGCGCTTTCGCATCGGCCAGGCGGGCTGAGAGCGTGGCATCTGCATCGAGCGGATTCCACTCAGGGACGGGAATACGAAGCGAGCCGTTCTCGGGGTCGATACCACTGGCGTCGATCAAGTCGGCTCGCGTCTCGCCCAGGATGCCCTTGAGCCGCGCCTCGTCGGCGGATATGCGCGCCACCTCGCTTTGCGCCAGACGCACATCAATTTCGGCGGCGCGGCCCAGTTCGGCCTCCTTGCGCACCCGTTCGGCGCTGGCTTCGACCCGCTCGCGCTGAATGCGCAAGGCATCAGCCTGGGCTTGCAGCGCCTGCTTGCGGACATAGGCATTGCCCGCCTGGTGCAGACGCAGCAGGGTTTCCTGGCTCGCCAGTAGTTCCGCGGCGGCGAGATTGTTCTTAAGTTTTTCGCGCGCGGCGGCAATCACGCCGAACACGTCCACCGGCAGCGCGTAGCTCACGCCGTAGCGGACGATGGCGTCGTCCTTGAGCAGCGGTGCGGTCTGTCCCGGCACGTAGATCCCCACCACCCGCTGGCCCTCATAGCGGGTGCGGTCGGCGACGAGGCTACCGCGTCCGAAATACTGGGCGGTCGCCGCCGACAGGTCGCCCTGAGCGCCTTCCACCTGCCGCTTGCGCGCCTCCACCGCCGGATGATCGAGCGCCGCGCGCAGCACGTCGCCCAGTTCCCCGGCTCGCGCCTGCATGCAAATGCCGGTCGCGAAAAATAGCACCATGGTCAGGCTTTTATGCCTGGGTAAACAGATTTTCATGCCGTGCCTTCCCAATCTCTGCGCTCTCTGTGATCTCTGTAGATTGAATGCTCCCAATACTAAGGAGACGAACGACAGGCCAAAAGGATGCAATCAGATATGCGGTGTACGGGGAACGAAACAGCATACCTTGCCCGCCTCATCAAAGCGTACCTGGCAGGCTTGAGTCAAATGCTCGCGCAGCCGTTTCCGTGCCCGCTGGACGCGGGACTTGGCGCCCGGTAGGGAAATATCCTTAAGCCGTGCATAGTCTTTTTGGTTCAGACCACCCAGATCGCACAGGGTAATGACCTCGCGGTCTTCCTCCGACAATTCCGCCAAGGCGCGCGGCAGGCAAGCCGCCAGACTGTCCACGGCGGCGGGTTCGTCGGTTTCGACTGCCAGATCGTACGGCAGATCCACCTGCTCTTTTTTCAGACGCAAGCGATCCACCAACGCATTGCGCGCCACTTCGAATAGCCAGGCGCGGGCGTTGGCAATCTCGCAGGATTTCTTATCCTGTCTCAGGGCCTTGAGGAACAACTCCTGCACCATGTCTTCGGTGTCGTGTGCGTTGCCCATGCGTCCGCACAACCAGGCCCGTAGCTCGCCCTCGTGCCGGTGCCAGGCGTTCATCAGGCAGCTCATTCCGCCGAGCCTCTAACTCAGCCCAAAACGCTGCTTCAATTCTGGAATCAGCTTCGCCCGAATTTCATCCCGCACTTTGACAAAACTTTCCAGCGGTTCGCCGTGGGGGTCGTGGAACGGCATGTGAATCGCGGGGATGGCCTTGGGAAAGATCGGGCAGGATTCCTTGGCGTTGTCGCACACCGTCACCACCAGGTCGATGGATTCGTTCATCACCACGTCCACGTCCTTGGGGTAAAGTCCCTCGGTGGCCATACCACCCAGCTTCAGAGCCTCGATGGCGCCGTCCGCCACCTTGGGCTGGGGACGGGTACCGGCGGATAGCGCGCGCACGTCCGGGCCGAGGTCGTGGTTGACCAGGACTTCGGCCATCTGGCTGCGGCAGGAGTTGCCGGTGCAAAGGATCAGTACGGTTTTAGTCATGCGCTTATTCCTTGCCGCAGCAACCGCAGCAGGATTCCTTGCCGCCTAGCCATTCGTCGATCTTGGCCTTGCTCGGCACGCCGCCGGCATGCACCACCTTGCCATCGATCACCACGCCGGGGGTGGACATGACGCCATAGCCGAGAATGGCGGCCATGTCCTCGACCTTCTCCAGTTTGACTTCGACGCCCTTGGCAAGCGCAGCTTCCTCGATCAGCTTGAGGGTGGTTTTACAGTTGGCACAGCCGGTGCCCAGTACCTTGATGTCTTTCATTTCAGTATTCCTCCAATAAATTGTTAAAACGTTCGTGGTCAGCAATTAAAATTTATAAAACTGCGTATTCAGGTAAACGACGACATCCGCGTTATCCTGTTCCGACAGCGCCGGGCTGTAATAGTCACCCCAGCGCGCCACTTCCTGGCGTAATGCCTTGAGCGATTTAACCTTGCGTTCCGGCGACGCATACACCCCCGTACCATGGCAGTCGAGGCACGCCGCATGAACCTTCTCGCCGCGCACCAGGTCGCCTGTTGTGGGCGGATTGGAACTGGAAGCGGAGCATCCCGCCAATAGGACAACCGTCGCCACCAGCCCGAGTTTCAGATTGGTTGTGGAGGTTTTCATTGGCTTTGGCCTCCACGCTGGCGCTGCCGCAACGGCTCGCACTGGGTCACGTCAAGGCCGCGTTGACGAACGCGTAACTGCATTTCCTGCTGATGAGCCTGACGGTACGCATCCTTCTCCTCAGGCGTCCGCGCGGCGCGCATGTGCGTGCGGTAGGCTTCGCGCTCCTCGTGGGTCATCTGATCAGCACAGTAAATCAGCTCGCGCTGCTCTGTCGCCTCGGGCTGTTCTCCCGCGCTCTGGGCGAGAACCGGGGCGGAAACTACAAATAATGTAATTGCCAAAACACCCCAGAAAACTTCGGTTATTTTTTGCATGGTTCGCACTCCTGTCTGGAACAGCACGATCATCCGGGCTTGACTGCCTCGATACTGGCCGAGCAAATATAGTCTTCCACTCCCCGCCCCGGCGCCCACTGTCGTATGAACTCGCGGCTGGCATCCCTGGCTTCGATGCGGATAGTTGCAAAACCTGCTGCCGCCAACATCTGTTCGATTTCCTCCGCTGCCGCTGCACCGGCGATGCAGCCAGTGTACAGGGCCAGGTCGCGGCGCGCTTCTTCCGGCAACGGCGCGGTGGTGACGATGTCGGAAATCGCCAGACGGCCACCGTTTTTCAGCACCCGAAAAGCATCGCGGAACACCTGCGCCTTGTCGGGTGAGAGGTTGATCACGCAGTTGGAAATGATCACGTCCACCGTAGCATCGGCCACCGGCAGATGCTCGATCTCGCCGAGGCGGAATTCGGTGTTGGCGTAACCGCCTTTGGCCGCATTGCTCCGGGCCTTGGAAACCATATCCGGCGTCATGTCCACGGCGATCACCCGGCCGCTGCCGCCCACCTGACGCGCGGCAAGAAAACAGTCGAAACCTGCTCCGCTGCCCAGATCCAGCACGGTTTCGCCGGGTTTCAGCGCGGCGATGGCCTGGGGATTGCCGCAGCCCAAGCACAGATTGGCGCCTTCCGGCACCGCGCTCACTTCACTTTCACTATAGCCAATACCGCGCGACAGGATATCTGCGGCTGGTAATTCTGCCGGGGTGCAGCACGCCGGGCCACAACCACAGGCACCGTCGGCGCAAGCTACCGCGCCATAGTTTTCGCGCACGACCTGGCGGATTTCGTCATGCTTAACATCATTCATATCATCCTCCTCTCAACAGCAGGAATTACCTTTTGCCGTAGGTGCGCAGCAGGAGCCTTCCGTTACGGCCGCAGGCTCGGCTGCGGTGTTTGCAGCAGGCGCAAAAGCTTCATTGAATTCACTGTCGATCATCTGCCCCGCTTCGTCGCGGAGATGGCGGGCAATATCCACCACGATGTCGATTTGCGCGTCCGACACACCCAAACTCCGCAGACGTTCGAGCTGGCAGAGGCCCTTCTTGGGGTGGTTGGCAGCAATATTGGCGGACAGCGACACCAGTGCGAGGATGGAGGGATGTAAAACAACATTAGCGGTATCAGTCATGAGAAAACTCCTTTGGATTACAGAACAGCATTGAAAACATAGCCCACCAGCATGATGCCGGCGGCGACCACGCCCGCGAAAGTGGCGATCAGCCGGGGCTTCAGGACCTTGCGCAGGATGATCATTTCCGGTGCCGACAGGGCGATGACGCTCATCATGAAAGCGAGTACGGTGCCCAGCGCCGCGCCTTTGCCCAGCAGCGCCTCGACGATGGGGATGATGCCGGCAGCGTTGGTGTACATCGGCACGCCGATGGCAACGGCGGCGGGGACTGACCACCAGGGTGCATCCTTGCCCATGATCCCGGCCATGAAATCCTCCGGCACGTAGCCGTGTATGCCCGCGCCCAAAGCGATGCCGCCGAGGATGTAGGGCCACACCTTGCCGACGATTTCCTTGATATGGGCCACGCCGGCGTCGATGCGTTCCGCCCATGAAGGACGCTCCAGCACCACATCGGCCACCTTGCCGACGTGAATGGCGCGCACCCAGTCCTCCAAGTGGTGTTCCATCTTGAGTTCGCCAATCACCAGTCCGGCGACGATCGCCACCAGTAGTCCCAGGCCAAGATAGAGCGCCGCCACCTTCCAGCCGAACAGGCCGAACAGAAGCGCCAGCGCCACTTCATTGACCATGGGGGCAGAAATCAGGAAGGAAAACGTCACGCCCAACGGCACCCCGGCAGACAAAAATCCGATGAACAGCGGCACCGCCGAGCAGGAGCAGAACGGCGTGACGATGCCGAGCGTCGCCGCCATCACGTTGCCCACGCCGAGCCGCTTTCCAGACAGCATGGCGCGGGTGCGTTCGGGCGAGACAAAGGTGTGCACGATGCCCATCAGAAACACGATGCCGGTGAGGAGCAGCAAGACCTTGGGCGTATCGTAAAAAAAGAATTGCAACGCCCCGCCCAGATGGGTCTGCGGGGAAAGCCCGGTGAGGGCGAGCAGCGCATCGGCAAACCGGGTCAGGTTGGCGTAGGCGGCCACCCACAGGACAGTCGCCAGGGCGACCCAACCCCAAGGGGCGCGGCGGGAAGTGTTTGCGCTTTCGGGCAGAGCATTCATGATTTGTTTCCTTCGCAGCAGGAATGCCCGCTTTCTTGCACCGGCGGGCACTTCACCGTGCCATAGGAACAAAACACGCAGCAATCCCCGGCCTTAGGTTTCAACAGGGTCCCACAGCCCTTGCACTCATAAAACCACTGGCAGGCATCCGTGGGCATGGTTTCCGTCTCCACATGACCACACTGGGGACAGGTCAAAACCGACTCGAGGATCATGTTCTCGCTCCTCTTTCGTACCAGGCTTTGGAACCATTTACGATGCGCACCACCGACAGCATCACCGGCACCTCGATCAGCACCCCCACCACCGTCGCCAGCGCCGCGCCCGATTCAAACCCGTAGAGCGAAATCGCTGCCGCCACCGCCAGTTCGAAGAAATTACTGGCGCCGATCAGCGCCGAGGGACCGGCCACGCTGTGAGACTCGCCCACAGTTCGATTGAGCCAGTAAGCGAGCATGGCATTGAAATACACCTGGATCAAAATCGGCACCGCCAACAGCAGAATAATCAGAGGTTGATCGAGTATGGCCTTGCCCTGAAAGGCGAATAGCAGCACCAGGGTGGCGAGCAGAGCGGAAATGCCGACCGGGTGCAGGCGTACCATCACGGCATCCAGCACGCCCTTGCTCAACAGCACCCGGCGCAGGGCTTGGGCAATGGCGAGCGGAATAACGATGTACATCACCACCGACAGGAACAGGGTAGCCCATGGCACGGTGATGGAGGCGACGCCCAGCAGCAGGCCGACCAGCGGCGCGAAGGCGAACACCATGATGGTATCGTTAAGCGCCACCTGGGAAAGGGTAAACAGCGGATCGCCCCTGGACAGGTTGCTCCACACGAACACCATGGCGGTGCAGGGCGCAGCGGCGAGCAGGATCAGACCGGCGATGTAGCTGTCTATCTGTGCTGCCGGCAGCCAATCTGCGAAGGCGACACGAATGAACAGCCAGGCCAGCAGCGCCATGGAAAATGGCTTCACTCCCCAATTGATGAACAGGGTAACGGCTATGCCGCGCCAATGTTTCTTGACCTGGCCCAGCGCCGAGAAGTCGATCTTCATCAACATCGGAATGATCATCAGCCAGATCAGCAGCCCCACGGGCAAGTTGACCTGCGCAACTTCCAGCCTGCCCAGAATCTGAACCGGTGCGGGTGCAAGCTGGCCCAGAGCGATGCCCGCCACGATGGACAGAAACACCCATAGCGTCAGCCAGCGCTCGAAAAAACCCAGTTCCGCACCAGCGGCTCTCTTGGCCGTGATTTCACATTGCGCAGTCATACCAAACCCCGATCCCTGAGCTTTTTCCGCATGACGGGAATCCAGATACCCAGGCGCTGCCTGATCTCGTTTCGCACACGGCGGAATACGGCCAGTTTCTCTTCTTCCGTGCCCTGCGCCGCTGCCGGATCGTCGTAACCCCAGTGGATGTTTTCGCTGTCGCGCGGGAAGGTGGGGCAGCTATCCCGGGCGCGGTCGCAGACCGTGATGACATAATCAAACTGAATGTCGAGAAATTCATTGAGATGCTTGCTGTGCTGGCCGGAAATGTCGATATTGCTTTCCGCCATGGCCTTTACCGCACGCGGGTTCAATTCCTGGGGCTCAAGCCCCGCGCTGTGAACCTCGAAATCATTGCCCCCCAGCGTCCGCAACAAGCCCTCCGCCATCTGGGAACGGGCGGAGTTGCCGGTACACAGGAACAACACACGAACGGGATAGTGCATCATGCTCTCCTCGCGAACTCAAGAATTACAGCGCGAACGCTTCATCATAAGGCTGCCCGCCTTCCGACACCGGCAGTGTCAGGTTGTTGCCCCAGTCGCCCCAGCCGCCGTTATAGATGCGCACATCCTTGTAGCCCAGTGCTTTTAGTTGCAGCCAGGCCAGGCTAGAACGGAAGCCGTCATGGCAATAGGTGTAAATAATTTTGTCCTTGGGGACGGATTTGTACAGCGCCGCGATGTCATCCTGCGATTTCCAGGTCTGGCTCTGCCCGTCGGCGCCGTCCAGGCTGACGACGTTGATGGCGCCCGGAATATGGCCGCCACGAACAGAGTGCTGAATCAACTTACCGGTGTACATATCAAAGGGGCGAGAGTCGAGCAGGACAAAAGCCGGGTCGCGGCGCGCCACCACATTGCTGTAAACGTCAGTCCACTCCACCACCACGCCAGGCTTGGCGGGCTTGAGTTTGACGCTACCCGGCTTGCGCTTGGGTTCATCCTTCACCATGTCGTTGAAGGCGCTCCACTCCACGGTGCCACCATTGAGGATTTTTACCCGCTTCATGTCGTAACCGTACAGATCAAGCAAGAAGTAAACGCGCGAGGTCATCGCGGTGACGGAATCATCGTAAAGCACGATGGTCGAGTCGTTGTTCACGCCCCAGGTGCGCAAGGTGCGCTCGAAGGCATCGCGCGAGGGGAAACGCATGGAGGGAATGGCGTGGTTGTCGCCCAGATCCTTAAAGCGCTGCACCTGCACCGCGCCGGGAATATGGCCCACGGTGAAGTAACGGTGCGGGTGATAGCGCACTTCCAGCATCACCAGCTTGGGGTCTTTTAGATTTTTGGCGAGCCAGTCGGCGTCCACCAGGAAATCGGGGTTCCCCGCACTTGCGGCAAATGCCCACAGCGACAGCAAGGCAGCAAAACAGAAACGGTGAATCCAGTTTTTATGATTGTTATTCGCCATGTCAAATATTCTCCGAATCGGATATATAAAGCCAAAAAAACTCAGGCGGCGCAGCGCACCGGACGGTTCGTTGCATTCGCCAGACGTTCAGCGTCCTCGCGATAAGAAACGCCATTGCTCACCCCTTCCACCATCAAGCCCAACATGCGATACGCCCATGCAGGAAGATGCGGATCGAGGCGGTAAAACACCCAAGTACCCTCGCGGCGCTGCGCCAACACGCCGGCATCGCGCAACACTGCGAGATGGCGTGAGGTTTTGGGCTGGGGCACTTCCAGGGCCTGGAACAGTTCGCACACGCACAGTTCCTCGTGCTTCAGGATCAGCACCAGAATGCGGCGGCGGGTTTCGTCGGAGAGGGATTCGAAAAAGGATTGTTCGTTCATAGGATGTAACAATATTCGTTAAAACGGATATTGTCAATCGTGAATTCATCGAAACCCCGGAGTATGGTAAAATGCGCGCAATCGATCATGATGACCCTCTGAATCCAATGTAGTCCGCTGTCTCCCTCCCCTTTACCTGCCTTGGCCTTCCCGGCCACGGTTCAGCACGGCCTAATTCTTCACCCCCCTCGCATGAGGCGCGGGAAACCTTTTTTCTATTGGATATCGCACATGAACGCAAGCAGCTGTTCGAATTTCACCCTCTCCCGCCTCAAACTCTGCAGCTTGAGCGGCCTGACTGTCGCCTTGGCGCTGGTGCCGGAGGCGATTGCCTTCGCCTTTGTAGCCCACGTCCACCCGCTCACCGGCCTCTACGCCGCCTTTATAGTCGGCCTGATTACCGCCGCTTTTGGCGGCCGACCCGGCATGATTTCCGGCGCTACCGGCGCGCTGGCGGTGGTGATGGTGGCCCTGGTGGTGCAGCACGGCGTGGAATATCTGTTCGCCACCGTGGTGCTGATGGGCTTGCTGCAAATCACCTTCGGGCTGTTGAGGCTGGGCAAGTTCATCCGCATGGTGCCCTTCCCAGTAATGCTGGGCTTTGTCAACGGACTGGCCATCGTGATCTTTTTGGCGCAGCTTGGGCATTTCAAAGTACCGGGGCCGGATGGCGCACTGACCTGGATGACCGGCACCCCGCTCTACACCATGCTGGGCCTGATCGCACTGACCCTGGTCATCATCTACCTGCTGCCGCGTTTCACCAAAGCCATTCCCTCCACCCTGGCCGGCATCGTCGCGGTTTCCCTGCTGGTAATCTTCACTGGCATCGAAACCAAGACCGTAGGCGACATGGCTTCCATTGAGGGCGGCCTGCCGCAGTTCCATCTGCCGCAGGTGCCGCTGACCTGGGAAACCCTCAAGATCATCTTCCCCTACAGCCTGATTCTCGCCGCCATCGGCCTGATCGAATCCCTGTTGACGCTGAACCTGATCGACGAAATGACCGACACGCGCGGCAAGCCCAACCGGGAATGCGTGGCCCAAGGTTCTGCCAATGTGGTCACCGGATTTTTCGGCGGCATGGGCGGCTGCGCCATGATCGGCCAAAGCATGATCAACGTGAACAACGGTGCCACCCAGCGCTTGGCCGGCATCGCTGCCGCACTTTTTTTGCTGTCATTCATCATGTTCGCTTCACAGTGGATCGAGATGATCCCGCTCGCCGCGCTGATCGGCCTGATGGTCATGGTCTCGGAAAAAACTTTTGAATGGGGCAGTCTCACTGCCATGCGCAAGGTACCGAAGAGCGACGCTTTCGTGGTGGTCGCGGTCACCGTGATTACCGTGTTCACAGATCTTGCCATTGCCGTGGTCACCGGCGTCATCATCTCCGCCCTGGTATTCGCCTGGCAGCACGCCAAGCATATCAACGTGCAGACCTATCTCGACGACAAGGGCTGGAAAGTCTACGAACTGGAGGGCACCCTGTTCTTCGCTTCAGTGGCGCAATTCCAGACCCTGTTCAACCCCAAGGACGACCCGGACGAGGTGGTGGTGGAATTCCGCCGAGCCCGCGTCAAGGACCATTCTGCCGTCGAGGCTATCGACAGCCTCGCCACTCGCTACCAGCAGACCGGCAAGCGCCTGCACCTGCGCCACCTCAGCCCCGATTGCCTGGAAGTGCTGGAAAAAGCCAAGGACATGGTGGAAATCAACGTGGGCGAAGATCCGCATTACCATCTGGCAGATGACCGACTGGGATGAGCGCCCTTCCAGCGTAGCGAATAATTTTTGGGATTTTTTCCGGACACATAGCAATGAAACGCTTTGCCTTACTCTTTACCCTGCTATTCATGCCATTATTGGCTCACGCCTCCGAAGGCGCTGCGCGTCTTGACCTGACCGGCAGCTGGGTCGGCATTGTTTCGGTGCTGCTATTCTTTGTCGCCTATCTGGTTGTGATGGCCGAGGAATACACCCATCTGCGCAAGTCCAAGCCGGTGATGCTAGCGGCTGGCATCATCTGGGCGCTGATTGCGTGGCACTACCAATCACAGGACATCCCGCATCTGGTCGAGAATGCGCTACGCCATACCCTGGAAGAATACGCCGAGCTGATGCTATTTCTGCTGGTAGCAATGACCTTCATCAATGCGATGGATGAGCGCAATGTCTTCGAAGCCCTTCGTTCCTGGCTAATCCGCAAGGGTCTCGGCTACCGCGCGCTGTTCTGGGTGACCGGCCTGCTGGCTTTTTTTATATCGCCTATTGCCGACAATCTGACCACGGCATTGCTGATGGGAGCCGTCGTCATGGCTGTCGGTGGCGGCAACAAGAAATTCATCATGCTCTCGTGCATCAATATCGTGATCGCCGCCAACGCCGGCGGTGCCTTCAGTCCATTCGGCGATATCACCACACTGATGGTTTGGCAAAAAAACATTCAGGCGACTAATGGCATGGTTGATTTCTGGGTGTTCTTCGCGCTGTTCATCCCATCGTTGGTCAATTGGCTGGTACCAGCGGCCATCATGCACTTTGCCGTACCAAACGAGAAGCCCAAGGGCAGCGGAGTAATAGTTGCAATGCGACGCGGCGCACTGACCATTGTGGCGTTGTTCCTTTTTACCATCATGCTGGCGGTAAGCTTCCACAGCGTCCTGAAACTGCCGCCGGTCATCGGCATGCTCACCGGTCTGAGCCTGCTTCAGTTCTTTGCCTACTACCTGAAAGTGCGCGGCGAGAAAACACACTCACGCAACGGGGATGCAGAAAATATCGGAAACCCTGTTCCCTTCGATATCTTCCGCAAGGTGTCGCGCGCCGAATGGGATACGCTGTTTTTCTTCTACGGCGTGGTGATGTGCGTCGGCGGGCTGAGCTTCATCGGGTATCTGGGCATGATTTCACAAGTCATATACGGTGGCTGGGGTGCGTCCAACGCCAACATCGCCGTCGGCATCATCTCGGCTATCGTCGATAACATCCCGGTCATGTTTGCCGTGCTGGCCATGATGCCGGATATGTCGGTTGGTCAGTGGTTGCTGGTGACACTGACCGCCGGGGTCGGCGGTTCGCTGCTATCCATCGGCTCGGCTGCAGGTGTCGCCCTGATGGGCCAGGCACGCGGTGTCTACACCTTCTTCGGCCACCTCAAATGGACGCCGGCGATCGCACTTGGCTATGCAGCCAGTATTGGGGTGCATATAGCGATAAACCGCAGCCTGTTCTGATACGGCTGATCTGCATTTGCGATGGACGTCAGTTCACACCACGCTCTAATTGATCCTTATAAACCGCAGCTGAACCAATAAAAAACTGCCCATGCTTCGACAAGCTCAGCATGAACGGTTGAAGGGTCGCTACGCGAGTTCCCCCTTAACCACCGGTGGACGACATGAAGCGGACAACCTGAGTGGGATGTTCGCAGAATTCATGTTTGAGCGGCTTGCGTCCGATGCCGTCGAGTAGTGCCTGTTCCAGCTGATCATCGCTGCAGCCGCTGCGCAGCAGAGCTCGCAGGTCTACCTTGTCGTCCTGGCCCAGGCAGAGATAGAGCGTGCCGTCGACGGAGAGGCGCACACGGTTGCAGGTATCACAGAAGTGTTGTGAGATCGGGGTGATGAAACCGATCTGGCAGCTTCCGTCAGGCGACACCAGGTAGCGAGCTGGGCCACCGCCGGCCACTACGCCGTCCACCAGTCCGAAGCAGGTGCGCAGCCGTTCCCGAATCGTGCCAAGTGCAACGAAGGCAGTCTTACGGCCCGTTTCTCCCACCGGCATGGCTTCGATCAACCGCAGCACAAAGCGGTGCTCGATGCAGTAGGCAGCCATGGCGTCGAACTCGTTGTCGGTCGTGCCGGCCATGACGACCATGTTGATCTTGATCGGGCCGAACCCTTCTTCCTTGGCGGCCATCAGTCCATGTAACACGGCATCCAGCGCATCCCGTCCGGTGATCGTAGCGAAGCGGGCCTGGTCGAGGGTATCCAGGCTGACGTTGAGCCGCGTGATGCCGGCGGCGCGCAGGGCCTGCGCGTGTTTTGCCAGTTGGGTGCCGTTGCTGGAAAGGGACAGGTCGGCGATGCCGGGAAGTGAGGAGAGGCGACCGGCAAGCTCGGCCAGATTCCGCCGCAGCAGCGGCTCGCCGCCGGTCAGCCGGATCTTGTGCACGCCGAGGCGGGCGAAGGCCCCCACTACCCGCTCGATTTCATCGAACGTCAGCCAGTTGGCCGGTTCTTCATAGCCCTTGAAGCCTGCCGGCATGCAGTAGGTGCAGCGCAGGTCGCAGCGATCGGTGACGGACAGCCGCAGGTATTCGATGCGGCGTCCGTGGCTGTCACATAGCATGGCATCTCCCACGGAACACTCCTTCCATGTTCTTGCATTGATAAACTTAACGGAAGCCGGGCAGATTGAAGTCCGTCTTGCCTGGTTTCCAGCCTTGTGTACTGTCCCGGCAATCCGGGCACAATTCCAGATGATCAGTCGGCAGCCCGCACTGCTGCAGCCGATCGATGATGACCTTTAATTCACGCGCCGTGGCTATCGCTTTGCCGCACTGCTTGCAGCTCACCAGATCGGCCGCCGTGGCGCGTTTCGAAAAATAGCGATGCGCTGACTCCCTCTCATCCTTGACTGCGGCAGAAAAGAATACGCATTGCTCGTCACGCAGGGCGCTTTCGACTACACCAAGCAGCGCCGAATAAACCGGCGGCAACTCGCGTTCGCGCTCGATCTCGGACACCCTCGCCGCAATTTCTGGCAGGATGCGCCGCAGCAAGCCGCGAATGGCTTCCCTGTCGTCGAGGATGGGTTCAAGAATGTCAGGCCCAGCTGTATCTGCCCGGTGAAAAAGCAGCGCCAAAAATTCCAGAATGGTGGCGACATGATCCGGCGTGTCGTGCATGTCCAGAGATTGTTCCACGCCGTGACGATAGTAGATTTCCGCAAGCATTTTGGCATTGGGTCCGAGCAGCGTTCCATCCAGGTAAATTCCGGCATTCAGCTTGGCTGGAATGGGCGGCACCAGGAACAGCGAGCTGTAGGTTGGCAGCAATGATTCAGCATCAGCGTGAAACAAGGCATCGCGCGCTTCCGTAATGGCTTCGGAAAGATCCATGCTCAGGGTTGTAGCCAAATACTCCAAATCATCAGCCAGGTCTTCACGCAGCGCTCGGGAAAGAATCTCCCCACGCGGCGGGAGGAACGCCTGAGCCAGGCATTGCCAGAGCTCGGCGCGGGGAGAAAAGCTATTGTTCATCGCATCCATGATGTTTTCCCTTTCCACTTGTTCATCCCCGAGCCAACTGCCCGGCAGCTTCCATGCTTACCTTCGGCGCATCAGAGAGATTGAACAGGCGGTCACCGAGAGCGTACAGGGCCAGCGCGGCGCTGATCCCCACGGCCACCAACGCCCATTCAGTCAACGACGGCGTATAGGGCGTCACAGCATTCATCCAGGTACCCTTGAACATCGGCACATTTTGTCCAGCGACGATGAACTGCAGGCGCTCGATAAACATGCCGAGCAACACCAGAAACGATGCCCTGACCTGCCACTTTGGGTCTACCTGCATGGATGGCGTCAGCATCATCAGGAACGGCAGCGCCAGGCATACCCAAACTTCAATGTGGAACCATGGTGTTTTCAGCAGAGCGACGAAGCCTTCCATGCCGTCTATGTTGCTCCACAGCCCCACCCAAATGCGGGTGAGCAGGAACAACAGGACAATGCCGATCAGGGTGGCGAAAACCTTGGGCAACTGGTCTCCTTGAGCCAGCAAACGTAGTGGCTCAGGCATATTTTTCGTATTGAAGCCGTAAGCCAGATGAACGCTGAACACGATGGCTGCCGCGCCGGAGAGAACCCCCGAGAGGATATAGAACACCGAGGTGGCCGAGCCGAACCACATTGGGCGCATCGCCATCGAGCCGAATAGCAGCCCCAGCATGCCACTCGCCAGTATGACCGCCATGAATCCGGCATTGCCGATGAAGTGGCTGAACGGGCTGTCCCAGTCTTCCTTCCACATCAGGTAAAACTTGACGAGCAGGAGACCCAGGTCGATGGTGTAGAACACCCCCATCCAGAACATCGGGGAATGGATCTGCATGCCGAGCGGCACCGCCCACAACATGCGGAAGGGATGGCCGAGCTCCAGCGCCAACACCGAAAAACCCGCGATCAGGGTGACGATCGCCAGCCAGATGCAGCGCTTGGCGATGGGGTAAAACTGCTTGAAACCGAACACCGTCGACAACGAAGCAATGATGGTCAGCCCCGACGAAATCAGCGCGAAGAAAACATATGTGGCAATCGCACTGCCCCAGTTCACGCCGTCGCTCGATGTATTGAACGCTGCGTGGCCTTCAGTGAACAGCATGTAGAACACAAACGCCAGGCTTGCCAACAACACAGCGACCGACAGTTTCCAGATGGTGGCCGTGGTATGGCTTTCGCCGAACATTTTGAGCGCGCCAGACACGGCCTCGCTCGGGGTTTTGGGATAAGTGAAGTTCATGATCGTCCTCCTCAGACTTTCTTGTTGATCGCTCGACTGCTCGGCACCGCGCCGCCATCACCGGTGAGGTAATACACCTGCGGCTTGTTGCCCAACTGGTCGAGCAGCCGCACCCCGCGTTTGTCGCCGATCATGCGCGAAACATTGCTTTCCGGATTGGACAGGTCGCCGAAGAAGCGGGCTCCCGGTGCGCAGGTGACCACGCAGGCCGGCGTAAATTCGCGCAGCTTCGGGTCTTGCGGATCGAGATCGGGCGTTCCCTTGGGCGCCTTGGAAATGCGGTGGTAGCAGAAGGTGCATTTCGACACCACATCGTGCGGCTGGATGCCGACGCCATGCTTCCAGTCTTCCCGTGCGTCTGGCATTTTCCACGGTGGGTTCCACGAATGGCTCTCTTTGCCTTCATGCACCTTGCGCATGTCCGGTGCTACCAGCGGTTTTTCGTCAGTATAGAAACGCACGCCGTAGGGGCAGGCCACCATGCAATATTTACAGCCGATGCACTTGTCCCAGTCCACCAGAACCACGCCGTCCTCGGTCTTGTAGGTGGCGCCGGTCGGGCACACCGCCATACAGGACGGATTCTCGCAATGCTGACAAGGACGCGGGAACCACTTGAGCTGGGCGCTCGGATACGTGCCCTCGGTAAAAAATATCACATCCTGCCAATTTTCACCCGGCAGCCGGTTGTTCTCCATGCCGCACGCCACGGTGCAGGCCTGGCAGCCAACGCATTTTTCCAGGTCTATAACCATTCCCCACTTAGCCATGATTTGGCCTCCTTAAAGAATCAAACTTTTTGCGAGTTTTCACCTTACGGTGAAATACCTGCTTACCCCTCTTGCGAATTTTCGACTTGCGACGAAATACCTGCTTAAACCTTTTCCACGAAAACCTTGGCGCTGTGGTAGCAGCACTGGCCGGAAATCGCATCCGAGACATTCGGCGTCACCTCGTTGGTGCTGCCCGATACGCCGCTGTTCTTGGTCCAGCGCCCCATGCCCCAGTGGCCGTGAATCATCGGCAGCGCCACGGTGTCCGGGCGGATGCCGTTATACAAGCGGGCATAGACCTCGATGGCGCCGACTGAGGATTTGACGCGCACCCGGTCGCCGTCCTTGATGCCGCGTTTGGCGGCGGTTTCAGGATGGATTTCGAGATACACCGTCTTCTTGCCTCCCTGGGTCGGCTGCATGCTGGCCGTTGCGTGGGGCAGGTTGCCTTGGCGCCCCTCAGCCTGCATGGCGAGTTTCGGGCTGACGAAGTGGAGGTCGCCGCCACCAGCATGGTTGGCAGGCAGGTATTGCGGGAAGGCGATCATTTCCGCAGGCAGGCCGAATTTCTCCATGAGATAGTGAACGTGGTGTTCCTCCTCCAGGTAGCCGGACTTGAATTCGAACTTGCCCGAGGGGGTTTTCAACAGGTTTACCTTCACTGCTTCCTGCGTCATCCGCTTGGAGTAGGACTTGGTTGCCTTGTCCCATTCGTAGAACTCGCCGCGAATCTGGCGCCACAGATAAGGCTTCTGGAACCAGACGCCTTTCTCCTTCCAGGTTTCGTAACTGTTGACGCCGTTGTCGCCGGGTTTTTCCACAAAAACCGTGGCAATCGCCTTGATGATATTTTCGGTGTTACCGAGTTTCTTGTAGTACTCGCCCGTCGATCCCTTGATGCGTTTGCCCAGGTCGATCAACATGTCGCCGAACACCCGCGTGTCGTACAGCGGCTTGACCGCAGGGGTACGGATCATCGAAATCGGATAGCCCTGGAAGGGATAAGTATCTGCCACCTGCAGGCGCTCAAGATAAGTATGATCAGGCAGGATCAGGTCGGAATACACCGAGGTTTCATCCGGGAAGGGCGAGGTGTTGATGACAAAAACCTCATTCAACATCTTTTCCCAAGCCGTGCAGTCTGGCCCCGAGAAAATCGGCCCGGTCATGTAGAACATGCAAGTATCCAGCTTGTAGGGTTTCGCCTCGTTATGGTTCCTAGCGACTTCCTGCAGCATGTTGCTGACCATCGGCCATTTGTCGGTACCCTTCATGTCGATCCGCGGCTTCTTGCGTTCCGGTGCCTTGGCGTAGTCATCCATGAAGTCGTCGAGATTGACCGGCCATTTGCCGGCAGGTGATTTCATCTGGTACGCCAACCCTCCCTCGGCAAACATTGAACCGACCAGAGCGTTGAGCGAATGGATCGCCATGCCGCTGTAGGTGCCGTTGGTGTGGGCGTGGGCGCCGCGCTCGAAGATGGCGATGGCGGGGTGAGTGGTGCCGAATTCGCGCGCCACGGCGTGGATGGTTGTGGCCGGGATGGTGGTGATTTTTGCCGCCCATTCCGGGGTGCAGTCCTTGAGCACCGCATTCCACCATTCAGGCAGGCCCAGCACCCACTTCTCTTCGAATAGCGCTTGCCCTGCCTTAATTTCAGATTCCGGTTTTTTCTCTTTATCAAGAGCTTCGCGTTGCTTGCGGTCGGTTTCCTCGGAGAGCGCTTTTTTAGCTTGCTCTTTCTCGAACTTGGCGATCTTTTCGGCAGCAGCTTTTTCGGCTGCGGGATTCCCCTTGGCAAGAATTTGCACCTTTAGCAGCTTGGCCAGGGCCTCCTGTGTCTTGACCTTTTCGGCAGCGGCTTTTGCAGCATTTTTTTCAGCTTCAGCCGCTTTTTCAACTGCGGCTTTTTCCTTGGCAGCAGCCCTGTTTTTGATATCTTCATCGGTGAAAACGGCAGCTACTGGTTCGCCTGTCTTGAAGTGATTCACTCCATCGACGAAGTTGCCGACGAAGGGTTTGTCCCACAGGCCTTCGGTGAGGAGGACATGGGCGATCGCCAGCGCCATCGCGCCGTCCGTGCCGGGTTTGATCAGCAGCGCCCGGTCGGACGCCGCAGCACCGGTATTCAGATGCACATCGACAAACGTCACCTTGGTTTTGGCAGGCTTGGTGCGCATCACGCCCCACGCCTGCATGTTGCCGTTGAAGGGGCGGAACGATTCCAGGAAACCGGCACCGAACACCAGCATGTAGTTGGTGTTAGCGTAGTCGTAGGCATTGTAGCCATGATTGCCGTCGAGAATCTTCTTGGTCTCCTCGCTGCCGTCGGAGCACATCGACGAATGGCCCAGGCCGATGTTGGGCGAACCATAGAGACTGCTGAGTGTTTGGAGTACACCCACGTCGGTGGCGCCCCAGCCACGACCGTAAATCAGTCCGAAGCGGTGGGATTCATTTTTCTCACGCAAACCGTTCATTCGTTTGGCAACGGTGTCCAACGCCTCGTCCCAGCTAATCGGTACAAATTTCGGGTCTTCGGAACGTCCCTTCTTGGGATTGGTGCGCTTCATCGGCCCTTTGAAGCGGTCAGCGTTATACAGCAGGTATTGGCCGTAATGGCCCTTGGGACAGAGCTTGCCCATGGAGAGCGGGTTGTCGAGCGTGCCATACACCGCATGTACCCGACCGTCAGTAGTGTAAACGTCAATGCCGCAACGCGCCGGACACTGGTGACAGAAGCTTTTGGTGATCACCGTTTCACTGGGCTTTCCTGCATCCGTTTTGGCTTGGGCCTTGGCAATGGTAGAGAAGCCAGGCAATTGCCCGATGCCTACCGCGCCGACGGCGCCAGCCACCCCCGCCGCTTGCAGAAAACGGCGACGACTGATTGTTGGGTTGAAGATATTCTCTTTCATGGGTGCCTCCAAAATTAACCAAAGGATATGAGCATCTGATTATCTCTATGCAAACATCGTGCCAAAGAGATCGGCGGCCAAACTACGGGATTTTTCGCAGCGCGGGCACAGGCTTTTGCCGCGCGATGCAAAACGCTCGTGACAGGACATGCAGACACCCCATGGCAAGCGTGTCAGTTCGTGCTGGCCGTGCATGGCGCCATCCACGGACTGGGCCAGATCGAGATCCAGCGCACCCTCCGGGCAGCTTCTGGCACACAGCCCGCAACTCGTACATAGCCAGGGTTCAAAGCGGATTCCAGTTGCGGCATCGTCCTCATAGCGTGACAGCGCACCCGTTGGGCACATGCCTGCGCAAACACCATGGTTTGCGCAGGCATCCGAAATTGAAATCGCCGGGAACAAATCCGCCGGCAGCGGCACGCCGCGTAGTGCTGCCAGGCTCTCCAGAGCTGCGATCAGGCGTATCCGCTCCGGGAAGGTTTTTTCACCCTGCCGGATGAGGCTGCGCGGCAATGTCCTGGTTGGTGGTGCAGTTCGTTCGATCACCACGTCGGCGGCCTTGCCTGCCAGGAAGCTGAAAAAAGCACGCCGCCCGATCGCCTCGCGCTCGGCAGGAACAGGAATCTCTTCGGGCATGAGCGTGGCAGGCAGCGGATCACGCCGTATTTCGGGTAGGTTCTGTTGCGGCCAGCCGAGGCGCGTCAGGGCGCGCCGCACAAATTCGAGTTGTGTAGCCACGGGGGGTTGGGCCGAACCGCCAGCTTGGCATGTCGCACACCAGCCCCTATCCACCAGTACCACGGCCTGCCCTTCGCCCGCTGCAAGCACGCACTCCAGCAAGGAAGCCGCCGAAAGACCGCCCAGACAGGGAACGGCGTGGGTACCTTTAGCAAGTAAACGGGGCGGCACCTTCCAGCATTCGATGGTAATATCGAGGTTACCTTCCGGTAACCCATCGGGAATCTGGTATCCCCGTGCCGACAGCGCGCCGCTGGGGCAGGATGCAACGCAGCGTCCGCATCCCAGACAGCCATCGGCGAGGCTGACGCCCAGCTCGCCCACCGCCAGCACCCCGGTCGGACAGGCTGCGGCGCAGCGCGAACAAGCTGCGGGTGATGAACGCACGGCAAGGCAAGCTTCTTGCTGCAAGGACAGTCCATAGCGGGATTTTAATTCTTGGGATTGCATCAGACTCACCAGAGATTGCAGAATATATCGAGTGGTGCTGCAAGAACCGATCCACCTCGTTGTGAACGCCTGTAGTGTTGGCTTGGCAGCCATAGCAGATAGTCGAACTCAAAGTAAATCCAGGAATATCAGTGAGAACTTGACAATACATGGTCACCATCTGGTAACCTTCAAATGGAAGGGGTTACCAGATAAGAACCACCCGACCTGGAAAATGGAGAACAGCATGTTGCGCTATCTATTAAGGATTCTTGCTTTTTTCGCTGTGCTGGGCATTGCCGCACCCGTTCTGGCAGAATCCCCTGCGTGGCGGGTGGGCATGACCCCGGCCTTTCTCCACGATCAGCACGTCGTGCTCGACGATTGGCGCGCCTATCTGGAAAAGAAGCTGGGACACAAGATCGAGTTCGTGCAGCGCGACAGCTACCGCGAAACCATGGATCTGCTGCGGCTGGGCAAGCTGGAATTCGCCTGGATTTGCGACTATCCCTATGTGCATCTCAAGGATCAGGTACGGCTGCTGGCCGTGCCCGTCAACCAAGGCAAGCCGACGTACCGTTCCTACCTGATTGTTTCCGCCCGCGATCTGCACACCCAGTCGCTCGCCCAGCTCAGGGGCAAGGTGTTCGCCTATGCCGATCCCTACTCCAACACCGGCTTCCTGGTGCCCCGTTACCAGCTCCATCAGATGGACGAGGACCCGGAAAAATTTTTCAGCCGCACCTTCTTCACCTGGTCGCACCGCAAGGCCATCGAGGCGGTGGCCAGCGGCGTGGCCCAAGGCGCCGCAGTGGACAGCTTTGTGTGGGACACGCTGGCCAAAGTCAGTCCGGAGTTGACCGCGCGCACCCGCATCATTTCCCGTTCCCCGGAGTATGGCTTCCCGCCCTTCATCGCCCACCGCTCGGTCAGCAACGGTGATTTCAGGACTATGCAGAAAGGGTTGGTTAATATGGGGCTGGACGCCGATGGCGTTGCGCTGTTGCGCCGTCTCAACCTGGACGGCTTCACGCCCGGAGACCCCACCATCTACCGGGGTGTCACAGAAATGATGAAGGTCCTGGGCGAGTGATAAAGTCTTTGTTCAATCTCAGCTTCCGCGCCAAGATTCCGCTCTGGGGCAGCCTGCTGATTCTGGTCACCGCTGGCCTGGTGGGGCTGACCCTGATGTTCCGTGCCTACGACGACCTGCGCCAGGACGTGCTCATCAGTGCCGACAGCCTGGGACGCACTCTCTCCAACACGCTGTTTCCGGCCATGCTGCACGACGACGTATGGCGCGCCTTCGAGATCATCAATGCACCCTTCCACGGCGCCACGCCGGAAAATCCCGTCCAGGCGAGTGCACTGATCCTGCTGGACAACCAGGAGCGGGTTTACGTTTCGACACTCCCCGAGACCTATCCCACTCTGGCCGATTTCCACCGCTTCGGGCCGCACTATGCGGAACTGGCGGAGAAACTGAAAGATGTTAAAGAAGAAACCACCCAAAGTTTCGAGATTGAAGGCTCCGACCAGATTTTTGTCGCCGCACCCATTTCCGATGGTGGAAAGCGGCTCGGCACCCTGCTGATTCTTTATTCGAAAACGGTCTCCGTTCCACGCTTCAGGGCAACCGCTTTGCGCGCCGGCAGCATCACATTGCTGGTGCTGGTGGTGCTGTTGCCGATCAACTGGTACTGGGGGCGCCGCATGGCGGTGCCGCTGGTGCAACTATCTTCCCGCATGGGCGAAATCGGGACGCGCATTCCAGATGCGCTCGATTCTGACGCCTACGCCTATCAGGACGAGCTGGGACAGTTGTTTATCGCATTCGCGGAGATGGTGGAGGAACTGCGGGAAAGCGAGCGAATGAAAAACGAAATGGTGCAATCCCAGCGACTGGCTGCGGTGGGGTCGCTGGCAGCCGGCATCGCCCACGAGGTCAACAACCCCCTGTGTGGAATGCTGACCGCCGTGGATACGCTCAAGCATCGCCCGGACATCGATCCGCGCGTGATGAAGACAATCGGGATGCTGGAGCGGGGACTGATACAGATCAGCGACACGGTGCGAGCCCTGCTGGTTGAGGCCCGCGCCCAGAGTCGCCCGCTGGCGCCGAACGACATCGAGGACGTGCGCACGCTGCTTCAGCCTCAGACGCAGAAAAAAAATCTGCGCCTGGAATGGCGCAATGAGCTGACAGGCGAAGTTGCCCTGCCCGCCACCGATGTGCGCCAGATACTGATCAACCTGCTGCTGAATGCAATCCAAGCCGCACCTGAGGGCGGTTATGTCGAAAGTGCCATCTCGCCCCTTGCTGGGGAACTTGTCATTTCGATCGCCAACGATGGCAAGCCGCTGACGGATGAACAGATGACCCACCTGTTCGAGCCTTTCGCCACCACCAAGGAAAGCGGACATGGGCTTGGCCTGTGGGTCACCTACCAGATCGTACAGCAGCTGGGTGGCAGCATCGCCGCCGAAAACGCGCCCGGCACCATCCGTTTCACCGTGCGTCTACCCCTGGAGCGCCTATCATGAGTACACCCCCCGCCCGCATCTGCCTGATCGAGGACGACGAAATCATGGGTGAATCTCTGATGGAGCGCTTCGAAATGGAAGGCTACGCCTGCGACTGGTTCCGCACCGGGCAGGAAGCACGACTGACGCTGGCCAACAAGCACTACCAGGTAGCGATCAGCGATATCCGTTTGCCCGATATCAGCGGCCAGGTGTTATTCGAGGAACTGCTGGCCGACGGCATGGCGCTACCGCCGTTCATTTTCATCACCGGTTTCGGCGCGATCGACGACGCGGTGCGCCTGCTCAAGCTGGGGGCGGAGGACTATCTGACCAAACCATTTCAGGTCAACACCCTGCTCGATAAGGTCCGCAACCTTTGCCAGCGCGACCAGACCCTGCCGGGCGAAGCGTTCGTACTTGGCATTTCCAGCGCCATGCGCGAAATCGAGGCGATGCTGGCACGGGTTGCAGCCAGCTCAGGAACAGTGCTGATTACCGGCGAATCCGGCGTGGGCAAGGAAAAGGTCGCCCGCGCCCTGCACGACTTGCGTGACCCGCAAGGCAAGCGTCCCTTCATCGCCGTCAACTGTGGCGCGCTGACCGAATCCCTGCTTGAGGCGGAGTTGTTCGGCCACGAAAAAGGCGCCTTCACCGGCGCCAACCGGGAGAAAAAAGGCTATTTCGAACAGGCCCACAGCGGCACCCTGTTCCTCGACGAAATCGGCGACATGCCGCTCGCGATGCAGGTCAAGCTGTTGCGCGCCATCCAGGAGCGCGCCATCGTGAGGGTGGGAGGTGAAAAGCCGATACCGGTGGAGATCAGATTGATCTGCGCCACCCACCAGGATCTGATAAAAATGGTGAAACTGGGGGAGTTCCGCGAAGATCTTTATTATCGAATCCACGTCATTCACATCCCCGTCCCGCCGCTGCGTGAGCGCCTGGAGGATATCCTGTGGCTGGCTGATCGCTTCCTCGATGAGTTCGCCGCCGAATCCGGGGTGCAGCACAGCTTCCACCCTGCCGCAACGCAGGCCCTGGTGACTTTTTCCTGGCCCGGCAACGTACGCGAACTGCGTAACTGCATCGAACGCGCCTGCATTCTATCCGCCAACCCCGTACTCACGACCAAGGATCTTTTCGACCAGACGCTGTCTTCCAACGAACAAGAAGAAGCGACGGTAGGCAGCCTCACCCATCACCTCCGCACCACCGAACGACACTACATCGAACAGGCGCTAACCGCCCATCAATGGCGCATCAAGGAAACTGCCACCGCCATCGGCATCACCCGCAAGAACCTGTGGGAGAAGATGCGCAAACTCGATATTTCAGCGCCAGAAGAAAACATGTAAATATTCCGGGCCTTCCTGCTTGCTTTATGCAGCTCTCATGCCCAAGCGGCATCGCCACATTGGGGTCGCTGTAGCGGTGCGCCATATTTCTGGCCTATTCACACAAACTTCTCGCTGAAACCGGCTGCTTAAAATATCACCGACTTTCCGAGGACCTCTCCCACCGCGTATTTTCTCCACTCGATTAACTATTGATAAAAGGCGTTATCAATAGTAACTCCAGAATGACATCCCCGTAGCACTCCAGTAATGATTCAATCGATTGACAATGCCCATATTGGGGCTTACTATGCCCTTTATGGGTATGTACGCAGATGCGCTTTTCACAAAAACACAACAGCGGGTGCTGGCGGTGCTGTTTGGCCAGTCGCAGCGCTCATTTTACGCCAATGAAATTATTACACTGGCCGCCTCAGGCTCTGGCGCAGTACAACGAGAACTGGCACGCCTGGAAGCGGCCGCCCTGGTGACGGTGCGACGGGTGGGCAACCAGAAGCATTACCAGGCTAACCCTGACGCGCCCATCTTTGAAGAGCTGCGCGGGATTGTGCTTAAAACCTTCGGCGTGGCCGATGTGTTGCGTGCAGCACTGCAGCCGCTATGGCCGCAGGTAGAGCTGGCCTTCGTTTATGGTTCGCTGGCCAAAGGCGTCGAGCACGCGGGTAGTGACGTGGATTTGATGGTCGTTGGGTCAGCGATGTCGAATGCGCAATTGCTTGAAGCGTTATTGCCCGCCCATGCGCAACTGAGTCGCGCGGTCAACCCAACGTTCTATACGCCTGACGAATTTGCGCAACGCGTCCATGATGGCAAGTCATTCATCATGCGGGTGCTGGAGCAGCCTAAAATCTTTGTGAAAGGATCGGAACATGACATTACCCGGCTCAGTAGCACTGGCTAATCTGGCGCGTATCGGCAAGCTCAAGGCGGAGCTGCCTGATGCCCGGGAGCGAGCAGGTTTGTTACGTTCGGCGACCGTTCGTTTGCAAGATGCCAAACTATCCACCCTTTCGTTGGAAAGCCGCTTTGACCTTGCCTACAATGCTGCGCATGCGGCGGCATTGTCTGCCCTGCGTGTCCATGGATACCGTAGTGACAACCGCTATCTGGTCTTTCAGTGCCTGGAACATACCCTGGGATACAAACCGGAGCAGTGGTTATTGCTCAATCAGGCTCACAAGAAACGCAATTTGGCTGAGTATGAGGGCGATCTTGATGTTACGGCGGGGTTTGTTGAAGAGTTGATCGCCCGTGTCGAGTCTTTGATTGCTGCTGCACAGGCACTGGAGATTCCCTCATGATGAATCATGAATTGCCGCAACTATCATCGACCTCTGGTGCTTTAACTCAGGAATGCGTGCTGACTGCCACTCAATTCCATCAGTTGGCGGAAGTACCGCCGGCGATCACCTGGTTTGCCAATATCGACAACCCGCAAACCCGCCGGGCTTACCAATGCGATTTGCAGGCCTTCATGGTTTTTACCGGGATCAGCCAGCCTGATCAATTTCGTAGTATCACCCGCGCGCACCTGCTTGCTTGGCGGAAAGATCTGGAATCGCGGGCCCTGTCAGGGGCGACCATCCGGCGCAAGCTGGCGGCACTGTCTTCTTTGTTCGACTATCTGTGTGAATCGAATGCGGTGACCAGTAACCCGGTCAAGGGCGTGAAGCGCCCGAAGATGGAAAGCACTGAAGGAAAAACTCCAGCAATTGGTAATCATCAGGCACGAGCCCTACTTGATGCACCGGATACCCATACGTTACTGGGACAGCGTGACCGCGCGATTTTATCTACTCTGTTGTATCACGGCTTACGCCGGGCTGAGCTGTGCACGTTGCTGGTGGGCGATCTGCAGCAGCGGCGTGGCGTGATGCATTTACGCGTTCACGGCAAGGGTGGGAAGTTGCGTTATTTGCCACTGCATCCAGGGACAGCCGGACTCATTGATGCTTATCTGCAAGCGGCTGGCCATACCGATGATGCGCAAGGCGCCCTGTTCCGTCCGATCAGGAACACTATGCATAGTGACAAGCGGGCTTCGATCACTGCCGATGGGATCTACAAGATGCTGGCCGGCTATGCTGCCGGACTGAGTATGGATGTAGCCGGGTTCGGGCCGCATGCGCTACGTGCGACGGCGGCGACCAATGCACTGGAACACGAAGCGGATATTGCCAAGGTCCAGGAGTGGCTGGGACATGCCAACATTTCGACGACGCGCATTTACGATCGGCGAAAGATGCGGCCGGAGGATAGTCCGACTTTCAGGGTGGCTTATTGAGGTGGTTGCACTGGGCAGTCCGCTGAATACAAACTGAGTCAGCTATTTTTTGGGGATTGAGATGGACTCTTCTTACGTTTCGCCGCCTCACGTTTGGCGCTGGCACATTTCTCACAGCACCAGCGGCCATTTCCTTTGGCGTCCTTAATAACTTCACCCGGGGTGCCCGCTGGATAGCGGCGAGTGCAGGCGTAACAAAATAACGACACCACAACCAAGGGAAGTTTCTCCTACCATTAACCTTTAGTACTACAGAGTTCAGCACTAACCCTGAATATGAAATGTAGCAACTTGCTACAAAAATTAACTTTACCAGGATCATATCAACACTCTCTATTTCGCCCCAATGAAA